>NZ_JBFAHO010000012.1:2187-192282 GCF_040654215.1 Nonomuraea sp. NPDC050733
GAAGGTGGCTTCGACCGGGGTCCCCGTCGCGAGGGTGGCTTCGGTGACCGGGGTCCGCGTCGTGACGATGAGCGTCGTCCGTTCCGCGACCGCGACGATCGCGGTCCGCGCCGTGAGGGCGGGTTCGGTGATCGCGGTCCGCGTCGCGAGGGTGGGCAGGGCGACAGCCGTCCCCCGTTCCGTGACCGCGATGACCGTGGGCCGCGCCGTGAAGGTGGCTTCGACCGGGGTCCCCGTCGCGAGGGTGGCTTCGGTGACCGGGGTCCGCGTCGTGACGATGAGCGTCGTCCGTTCCGCGACCGCGATGACCGCGGTCCGCGCCGTGAGGGCGGGTTCGGTGATCGCGGTCCGCGCCGCGAGGGTGGGCAGGGCGACAGCCGTCCCCCGTTCCGCGACCGTGACGATCGTGGTCCCCGTCGTGAGGGTGGTTTCCGCGATGACCGTGGTCCGCGTCGCGAGGGTGGCTTCGACCGGGGTCCCCGTCGCGAGGGTGGCTTCGGTGACCGGGGACCGCGTCGTGACGACGAGCGTCGCCCGTTCCGCGACCGCGATGACCGCGGTCCGCGCCGTGAGGGCGGGTTCCGCGACGACCGCGGCCCGCGCCGCGAAGGCGGCTACCGCGACGGTGGCTCCCGTGACGGTGGCTCCCGTCCCTTCTCCCGCGACCGCGACGACCGCCAGTCAAGCGGCACCCGCGCCAGGTACGGCAGGCCGGACCGGGACGACGCCCCGCCGCGCGAGCGGCTCCCCGAGGTCGCCCCTGACATCACCGCCGAGGAGCTCGACAAGGAGGTGCGCGAGGAGCTGCGTTCCCTGCCCGGCGACCTCGCCGAGCTCGTGGGCCGGCACCTCGTCGCCGCCGAGCGTGCCCTGGAGGAGGACGATCCCGACCGGGCGCACGAGCACACCACGGTGGCTCGCCGGTTCGCCGCCCGTATCGGCGTCGTCCGGGAGGCGGCGGGCATCGTCGCTTACCACGCGGGGCACTACTCCGAGGCGCTGAGCGACCTGCGCGCGGCCAGGAGGATGACGGGCTCCGACGCGTACCTGCCGGTGATGGCCGACTGCGAGCGTGGTCTCGGTCGTCCCGAGCGTGCCCTGGACCTCGTTCGCTCTCCGGAGGCCGAGCGCCTCGACCGGCCCGAGCGCATCGAGCTGGCCATGGTCGAATCCGGCGCTCGCCGTGACCTCGGTCAGAACGACGCCGCGGTCATCACGCTCCAGCGGCTGCCGGAGTTGCGCGACCCGGAGCCGAAGCCGTGGTCGGCACGGCTCGCGTTCGCGTACGCCGACGCGCTGCTCGACGCCGGCCACCAGGACGCGGCGACCGACTGGTTCGCCAGGGCGATGGCCTTCGACGGCGACGGGGAGACCGACGCCGCCGAGCGTTACGCCACGCTGACCGGTGCCGTCATCGACGACCTCGAAGAGGACTACGAGGACGACGACGACCTCGACGTACCCCTGGACGATGACGCCGCCTTCGGCGCCACGTCGTCGCAGGAGGCTGAGCAGTCCGAGCAGCCTCAGCACTCGGACCAGTCTGGGCCCTCGGAAGCGGACGCCGAGAACGACCTCGGCGGGGACGGCTCGGACGAGGACGACCTCGATGAAGACGACTCCGACGAGGCCGACCTCGTCGAGGATGTCCGTGGCGAGGGCGGTGGATCCGGTGAGTCGCCGGCGTCCAGCGAGTCCGCGGTGACCGCCGGCGGCCAGGACATGTCCGCCAAGGACGCGTCCGAGCACGACATGTCCGACGATGAGGGCTCCGAGGCGAGCGTGTCAGGTGGCGATGCCACAGACGACGCTCCCGCCAAGGGTGCCTCGGCTGCGGCGGTCACGGAGACCGGAACCGCCGCCTCCACGGCCGGCGAGCCGAACGACAGCCCGGCGGGCGACCCGGTAGCGGAGAACGTTCAGCAGGCGGGGGACAGCCCGGCTGCCGCCGAGGACGTCAAGTCGGATGCCGGCTCAAAGCGGTCGACCAAGGCTAAGCCCGCGGCCGACTCCGCCCCGGACATCAACCTGGCGTTCATCGAGCCGAACTTCGGCGACATCCTGGACGAGCCCGACGAGCCTTCCGAGGACAGGGCCAAGCGCGACGACTGACGCCGTCGTGGTCGCTCACTGAAGATCTGTGAGACGTACCGCGAGGACCAGCAGACGGTACAGCCGGCACACCCCACGGTGTGCCGGCTGTACCGTTCGCGGGTTTCAGGGCTGTGTTTTCTTCGGGGAGACCCGGTTGAGCCAGTGGAGGATGCCCGCGACGTTGGAGGGCGCCCCGCTCAGCAGCTCCAGTTGCTCGGCTGCCTCGTTCTCCAGGTCCACCGCCGCGTAGCGCTCCTTGGTCTGGTCCCACACCATGGCGACGGCGTGGTCCAGGTCCATGCCTTCCGCGTGTGCCTGGCGGGTCAGATCCACCCAGACGCGCAGTTCTTCCGCGGAACGCTCGAGAGTCTCCTGAACAGCGTCCACCGGCCCGTAATGGCTGAACAGCAGCCGTTGCGGGCCGAGCGCTCTGAACAGGGCGATCGAGTCGAGCGCCGTGTCCAGGTCGAAGTCCGGCGGCGGCGTGGCGGGACGCAGGTCGCCGGTCTCGGGGAGGTAGACGCCGGCCGCGTCGCCGACGTAGAGGTCGCCGGTGCCCGAGTCGACGAGGCCGACGTGGTGCTTGGCGTGGCCGGGCGAGTAGTGGCTGCTGAGAGTGCGTCCGTTGCCGAGGTCGATGGCGCCGGTGTCGCCGAGCGCGACGATGCGCTCGGCCTCGGTCGGCGTGAGCTCGCCGAACAGCGTGTCTAGCTGGTCGCCCCAGACCATCCGGGCGCTGGCCATCAGCCTTGACGGGTCGGCCAGATGCCGGGCGCCCTTCTCGTGTACGACGATCTGCGCGGAGGGGAAGAACTTCGCGATGTCGCCGACCCCTCCGGCGTGGTCCAGATGGATGTGGGTGACGACCACGGTCGACAGGTCGTCGGGACCCACTCCCAGCGCGGCCATGGCGTCGCGCACCACCGGTGCGGAAGTCGACGTCCCGGTCTCCACCAGGCAGGGCCGGTCAGACAGGATCAGGTACCCGGCGGTTATGCCCGAGTATCCAGCCATTTTCGTGTCGATCTCATAGACGTCGCCGCCGAGGGCGGTGATGTTGTCCACAGGAGCTCCCGAGCCAGCGGTCCGCTATCCCCAGAACGACATTCAAGCCGCTCCGGCCTTGCCCACATCGTAGAGAGTGATCCCCACCGGAGCATCGGATGGGAGGACGACAGTGGACCGCAACGAGGTCGTGCTGGTAGGGAGGCTGTCCGCGGCAGCCGAGGTCAAGAGGTTGCCCAGCGGTGACACCTTGACGAGGTGGCGCGTGGCCGTGCGCAGGGACCGCCCGCACCCGAAAGGGGGTGTGATGACGGACAGCATCCCGTGCGTCACCTTCGACGCCGCGACCGCAGCCGTGGTGCGCGACCTGAAACCGGACGATCCGCTGGAGGTGCGAGGCGCGTTCCGCTGCCGCATCTACGGTCCATCGTCCGGCAAGATCTGGCGCTACGAGGTAGAGGTCTTCACCGCGGAGCCGGCCATCACCGAGCCGGCCGTCACTGAGCCGGTCACCGCGGTTCTGGAGCTGCCTCGGGACGGTGAGCGCCGCCGCCCGTCCAGGGGATCGCGCGCATCCACACCTTCACCCGCCACAACGGGTTCCGGTGCACTGAAGAATCAGACCACGGCCCCAGGCACTTCTCCGTCCGGGACCGCCAGTGCCCCAGCCTCCACCGACGCTCTCGCCGCGCAAGGTATGAACGCCTCACAAGGCATGGGCTTGCCCGCGCATCCGCCATCTCCACCGACCGCCAACGCACTGCCGAGCCTGAGCGACTCCACGAGGTCGACGGCCGTCGCACGCGCGCACGACCCGGCAGCCGGGCAACCCCGGCCCGCGACAGGACCCCGAACCACCGGAGGAAGCCCCGCAACGCCAGACCGTGCGGCGGCCACATCGCTTACCCCGATCGCAAAGCCGCCCGCCGCCACGGATCCTTCCGCAGCCACCGAGCGGTCCTTGGCCCACGAGATTCCCGGTGTGGCCAGATCAACCATGGCCGCACGGCATCCCGCCGCGACACAGCACCCAGTGGTGGCATCGCCTCAGTTGACCGCGGAGTCACCCCCGGCCGGGGAACTACCCATGGCCGGACAACCCATGGCCGGAGAAGCTCCAAGGGCCGGAGAACCTTCTAGGGCCGGTGAAGCTTCCCGACGCGCTGTGCGCGGCTCCGCGGAAACACCCATGGTGGCGAACCCTGGCATGCAGGTACCGTCCCCATCGCGTCCGACACGTCCACGTCCGGAGGAGACGACGTCGCCACGTCCGGAGGAGACGACGTCGCCACGTCCGAAGGAAACCGAGACGCCGGAGGACCATGACCTGCCAGGCGCTCCTCCTACGCCAAGCCGTCTCCAGACCATGATCGACACATGCAGGTCCGCCGGGAGAGGCGTGCTTTCGCGAACCCACCGCTGAAAGCGCACCGTCGACCGGCCACCGACGGCTGGGCGTGGTCTGGTCGCCGCGGATATCAGAGGCAGCAGCGTCGTGCGTCGGTCTGACAAGGATCACCGGAAACAGAAATGTCCGGAAACAGGGGCCGTCGCGTGGACGTCGGGCTGCAACGCATCTTGGTCTTGATCTCGCTGCCGCCGTGACGCGCGACTTCCGTCAGGCCAAGCCGGCGGTAGAGGGCGTACGCACGGCAACACGTCCACCAGGCTCGGCCTCTCCTGTCGGGCCTCACTTCGCAGCGCGGTGATGAGACGGCTGCCGATGCTGTGCCCTCAACGGCAGACCCGTCGCCGTCACTGAAGCGTTCTGCCGCACCGCGCTCGACGTTCTTCTGCATGCTCACCGAGTGGCGCAACTTGGTTCCTGACCCGGCGCCGGGCCGCGTCATGGTCCAGCGGCGCTGTAAGACGAGAGGCAGCCGGCGGTTGGGTCAGCGGAGCTCGACATCGACATCGTGCTCGGAAAAGATCTTAAGGAGGTAGTCCAGTTCGACGTTCGGCCCCCAGTTGCGTAGGCGGTGACTCGGCCGGTCATACCCAGGGACGAGATGCCGGAGGGCCACGTCGGAGTGGTGCCAAATCAGCCGGAATGGGGTGGCGGCACCCCATCCGTGGCTGAGGCAGTCGTGGAGGGCGTCGAGGTTCCAGCCGAAGTAGCCGCCAGGACCGTTGATCGCCTCTCCGATGGCGCAGTAGAAGGCATCGACGTCGGTGACGAATCGACCGTCGAGGTGATATGTCGTTCCAGCCGGTTTGTCAGTCAGGCCCTGAGGGCGGTTCCTGATGGCCAGGCCGGACCATTCGTGCTGCAGAAGTCGGTCGTAGCGGGCCCACAGGTTGGGCTCGGCCGGGCCGCCGTCGTACCACATCTGGAAGATCTCACGGGCGCCATTCGGTAGTGGCTCCTCCACCCCGCCGTCCAGGGCGATGTCCAGCAGGCCGTCGCCCGAGCTCGACGGACGGGCGGAGACCACGGCGGCCGACAGCGCCCTGATGCCTCCAGTGATGCGGCCGTCGCGTCGGACGGCCATGAGGGATGCCGTGATCCTGCTTCCCTCGACGGGATTCAGTGGCGGCGCTTCGGGACGGAAGCCGATCAGCGTCACCGGCCGGACAGGCGCGGCGGGGCGCTCGCGGAAGACGCCAGCGACGTCCAGGCACTCGCCTGACTCCGCGTTGTTGAGCGCGGACAGGCGAAACCTCATCGCATTCGGCTTCTCCTCAGGCATCCCCCACTCCGGAAGCAGCCGGACATATCCGCGTAAGTCGAGGTCCACCAATCCTTCGCCCTGCGCGGAAGGGCGTCGGCTGACCAGGCTCACGTCGATGAGTTCCTCTTCGCACGTGCATCCGTGCTCGTACTCCAGGCACCCGGCGGGCCGCTGCTGCGGCCCGTGAACGGGAGTCAGGGCAATACTGGGGAGCCACGCCCGCTCGGTCCCTATATGTTGCAGAGTTTTCAGCAGTGGACCCGCCGGCTCACAGCCGAGCAGAGTGAGCGTTTCGGGCGGGGGGAAGGGCTCGGGGTCCACGAAGAGCCCGTCGATGTCGTGGCACACGCCCAACGTGACATCCACCTCACCGGTGTACTCGTCCAGCAGCAGCCACCGCGCGCCCGATGAAGCAGAAGTCGTCATCATGAACGACCCTAACGGCTGGAGGAGCGATGGACACTCCTGAGGAGTGCCGGCGCTTCGGTGGTGGCGAGGTGTGGCGGAGCAGGCCGGTGGTCGGCCTCAGCCCTGTGAGGACGGTGCCGGGACCAAGCCTCTGTAGATCCCGGCCGGTGAGAAGGCGGGCAGGCCAGATGCGTCCTTGGTCTCAGCCGGTGGCGAAGGTGCGGAGGATCAGGCCGGTTCGGGGCTTGGGGCCGAAGGAGGTGGATTTGCGGGGTACGCGTTCGCCGGCCGCGGCGACCGCGAGGACGTCGGCGACCGCGAGCGGCTTGAGGATCACCGCCGTTCCCCCAGTGTGGGCGGCCTGCTCCGCCGCGGCGCGCGGGTCGTGGTGGACGATCCGTACGGCCTGCTCGTCGTCCTGCATGTCCCAGACCTTGGGCATCAGGAACTCCGTGAGGATGGCGGTGTTCAGGGCGTTCCAGCGGTCCGAGCGGTCGGCGGGCATGGCATGGGCCAGTTGCATGGGGTCGGGGTCGGTCAGCAGGTGGGTCCCGCCTTCACCGGCGAGCAGAAAGGCCGGCCCCGAGGCCGCGTCGAGCGCCGCCAGCCCTTCGGCGAGGCTGGGGAAGTCGTGGACCCGCCACGCGCCCTTCGCCCTGGCCGCCGCCTCCGTGAGGGCGAGGGCCGGGATGACTCGATGGATGGCCTTGAGGTCGGGTGGATAGGCCGAGACGTCGACCAGCAGCGCCAGGCCGAAGTCCCATGGGCCCGACTCCGGCCCGGCGGCGGTTGCTGAGAGGTGGGCGGAGTGGGTCTGGGCGCGGGCAGTGTGTTCCTGCCGCTGGAGGACTCGGTACGTGGCGTACCTGTGGTGGCCGTCCGCGATGAGAGCTTGGCGGGGGCGGAGGTCGGCGTTGACGGCGGCGATCTCGGTCGCGTCGGTGATCGCCCACAGGCGGTGCGTGAGGCCGTCCTCGGTGTGGGCCGCGACCAGGGGCTCCCGGGTGGTGGCCACCTCGTCCACGAGCCGCGTCGCCTGGCCGTCGTCGCCGTCGTACAGAAGGAAGATGGGCTCCAGGTTGGCCTGGGTGGTGCTCATGAGCGCGAGCCGGTCCGCCACCGGTCCGGGGAAGACGTGCTCGTGGGGCAGGATGACGCCCTGCGTCGGATCGGCGATGCCCACGTCGCCGATGAGGCCGCGCTGAAGGACCCCGGGGCCGCGCTGCTCGTACACGTACAGGGCCGGGAGGGCGTCCGTCGTGAGGATGCCCGCCTCCAGCCACGCGCGCAGGGTGTCACGGGCCTCCGCGTAGCGGGTCACGTCGATGTCGGGTGCCGGAGCGGGCAGGCCGTCGCCGGCGCCGCTCCGGTCGGTGGGGCCGCCGGCACCGGCGCTCGCGGAACTGCCCAAGTCGTCCCTGTCAGCCATGGGGGCGGCGTCGGTGTCCGGGGCCGGCGTGGTGGGGCGGGGAAGGATGAGGCGGACCACGTTGTTGGGATGGGAGTCCAGCAACGCCCGGACGTCGTCGTCCGAGATCAGGTCATAGGGCGGGGAGGTGACCTTGGCGGGGTCGTCCACGGCGAAGCGGACACCGCGGAAGGGGTGCAGCTCGAGGCCGTCGGGCACCGGCAGTTCAGGACTCCCCATATCGGGCATGCTCCCTTAAAGGTCCGAATCTTCCAGAAGCCGCCCCAGCACCCCGTCGCGCCCGACTCCGTGGCGAGCCGAGCGGAGCCGTCATCTGCCGATGAAGGAGGCCTCACGCATGGTCCAAGGTAGAAACGTCCACGATGATTCCCCCGGCACCCCCGAAGGTGACGTTTACGACTGGTACCAGCGTGGGGTGAAGCTGCTCAAGGAGGGCAGTCCGGCCGCGGCGGCCGCGCTGCTGGAGCGGGCGGCCCTCGCCGAGCCCGACTCGCGCAGCATCCTGGAGGCACTGGCGCGGGCGCAGTTCAATTCGCGGCAGTACGCGGAGGCGGCGGAGAGCTTCCGGCAGATCGTGGACGCCAACCCGGCTGAGGATTACGCCCATTTCGGTCTCGGGCTGTCGCTGTGGCGCACCGGGGACGTGGAGGGCGCTCAGGAGCCGCTGGCCATCGCGGTGGCGATGCGTCCTGACGAGCGGCACTACGTGTCGGCGTTGAAGAGCGTGCGGGCGACGTTGCGCGCACGGCGGGAGATGTGACAGGCGGTCCGAGCGGGCCCTGCGGATCCGGGTGGGTGGTCGGAGGCGTGCGGACGGGCGGCGCTACAGTCTCCGTGGTGACGTCTCCCTGCGAGGTGGCACCGGGCGAGGTGGCACGGGCCGGACGTGGCGAGGTGTGTCCCGGCGTGGCGAGGCGACGGCGCAGGCCTCGACGTCCGTCGAGCGCATCGCACCACGAGAAGGGCCGTGCGTGGTGACGGCCTCGGCGCATGACCCGAGATGACGCCGCCGGTCTCCGAAGCGGAGCGTCACAGGGCGCGGCCCCGGACCGTGGCGGGGAGCGGATCAAGGACCAAGAAGCGAAAGGCGACCCGTGCTGATCGACGGTTACGACACCCTGCTGCTCGACCTCGACGGTGTGGTCTATCTGGGCAGGCACGCAGTCCCCGGCGCCCCCGAGGCGCTGGAGGAGGCGCGGGGGCTGGGCGTGCGGCTGGCGTACGTGACCAACAACGCCTCCCGCACCCCCGCCGCCATCGCCGCGCACCTGCGCGAGCTGGGCGTGTCCGCCGCCGCCGGTGACGTGGTGACCTCGGCGCAGGCCGCCGCCCGGCTGGTCTCCGAGCGGGTGCCGGCCGGCTCGAACGTGCTGGTCGTCGGCGGTTCCGGGCTCCGGCTGGCCGTGCGGGACCGGGGGCTCAGGCCGGTGACCACCGCGATGGACGCGCCCGTCGCGGTGGTGCAGGGGATCGCGCCCGGCCTGTCGTACGGGCTGCTGTCCGAGGGGGCGCTGGCCGTGCGGCATGGCGCGCTGTTCGTGGCGTCCAACGGCGACAGCACCATGCCGACCGGCCGGGGCGAGTTGCCCGGCAACGGGGCGATGGTGCGGGTGATCGCCGCCGCCACCGGAGTGGAGCCCGTGTACGCGGGCAAGCCGGACCCGCCGCTGCACCGCGAGTCGATGATCCGCACCGGGGCCCGGCGGCCCCTGGTCGTGGGCGACCGGCTCGACACCGACATCGAGGGCGCCACCAACGCCGGTGTCGACGGCCTGCTCGTGCTGACCGGCGTGGCGACCCCGCTGGACCTGCTCACGGCCGGCCCGAGGCACCGGCCCACGTACGTCGCCGAGGGGCTGGACGCGCTGTCGCAGCCTTATCCGGAGGTGCGGGAGGGCGTCTGCGGAGGCTGGCGGGCCCGCTGGGAGGACGGCGCGCTGCGGCTGGAGGGCGACGGCAGCCGGATCGACGGCCTGCGGGCCGCCTGTGACGCCGTCTGGGCGGCCGTGGGAGAGGGACGTGCCGAGGAGGACGCGGTCAAGCAGGCGCTGGACCGCGTGGGCTGAGACCTCGCGAGGCCGCTCGGGAAGCGGCAGGAGTCAGAGCAGGCGGCGCAGGCGCAGCAGGTCGCCGAAGCTGGCGTCGACCTTCACCCGCCCGCCCAGCAGCGCCCGCGCCATGTCCAGCTCTCCGTCCACCAGTGCCACCAGGTCGTCGCTGCCGATCGTCAGCCGCACGTCCGCCGGCCTGCCGTCCGTCGGCGGCTCCTCCGTGAACGGGTCGAGCCCGTCGTGGTGCAGCCGGCCGTAGAACATCACACCGAGATCGGAGACGCGGCAGCTGACCGTGCGTTCCACCACGTGCCGCGCGCGGTCCTCCGCGTCGATCTCGTCGAACTGCGCGACGAGCTTGGCCAGTGCCGCCCGGCACTCCTCGACGCTTGCCATGGTGTCCACCCTTTCGCTCATCTTTACGGACGCCTGACCTTCACCGACGTAGCGTTCCACATCGGTGGCGTGGCGTATGCCCCGTCAACGTGTGACACACCCGCCAAGGTGCCTGCGCGCTCGCGAGAGGCGTTACCTTCGTGTCATGAGTGCGCTGCCGGAGGAGACCGGAGACGAACGGGTCGACGCGGTCGTGACGGGGCTCGGCCGCCTGGCCGGCCTGCCGGTGAGCGAGCACGTGGCGGTGTTCGACGAGGCGTTCGCCGGGCTGGAGGCCACGCTCGCGGCCGTGGACGACCAGTGAGCCGCAGGATACGCCTGGACAGCGAGATGGTGCGCCGCGGCCTGGCCAGGTCGCGGGAGCAGGCCGTCCAGCTCATCGAGGCGGGCCGCGTCACGGTCTCCGGGCAACGGGCGGGCAAACCGGCCACGCAGGTCGACACCGCCTCGCCGATCGTCGTCGCCGAGTCGGCCGACGGGCCCGACTACGTCTCGCGCGGCGCGCACAAGCTGCTCGGCGCGCTGAAGGCGTTCGGCGCCCTGACCGTCGAGGGGCGGCGCTGCCTCGACGCGGGCGCGTCCACCGGCGGCTTCACCGACGTGCTGCTGCGCCACGGCGCCGCCCGTGTGCTGGCCGTCGACGTCGGCTACGGCCAGCTCGCCTGGTCGTTGCGCACCGACGAGCGGGTCACGGTGATGGAGCGCGTCAACGTGCGCGACCTCACGCCCGACATGGTCGGCGAGCCGCCGACGCTGGTGGTGGGCGACCTGTCGTTCATCTCGCTGCGGCTGGTGCTCCCGGCGCTGGCCGAGGTGGCCGCCCCGGCGGCCGACCTGGTGATGCTGGTCAAGCCGCAGTTCGAGGTGGGCAAGGAGCTGGTCGGGGCGGGCGGCGTGGTGCGCGACCCGGAGCTGCGGGCGCGCGCCGTGCGCGACGTGGCGGCCCGCGCGCTGGAGCTCGGTCTGTCGGTACGCGGGGTGACGGCCAGTCCGTTGCCGGGTCCCTCGGGCAACGTGGAGTACCTCCTCTGGATGGGCAAGGGGGAGGGCGAGCCTCCGGTGGAGGACCTGGAGGCCGCGATCGAGCGCGCCGTCGAGGAAGGGCCGCGATGAACCGTACCGTGCTGGTCACCGTGCACACGGGGCGCGAGGCCGCCGTCGACAGCGCCCGCCTCGTCATCAAGCGCCTGGTCGGCGCCGGGCTGACGGTCCGGGTGCTCGACACGGAGGCCGACGAGATCCGCTGCTCCGGGGCGGAGGTGGTGCCCGGCGAGCCGGGCGCCGCCAAGGACGCCGAGGTCATGATCGTGCTGGGTGGCGACGGCTCGCTGCTGCGCTCGGCCGAGCTGGCCCGGCCCACCGGCACGCCGCTGCTGGGCGTCAACCTCGGCCACGTCGGGTTCCTGGCGGAGGCGGAGGTGGCCGACCTCGCCGCGGCGGTCGACAGCGTCGTGGCGGGCCGCTACGACGTCGAGGAGCGCATGACCATCGACGTCCTCGCCCGCCAGAACGGCCAGACCATCGCCGACACGTGGGCCCTGAACGAGGTGTCCGTCGAGAAGCGCGACCGCATGCTGGAGGTCGTGGCCGAGATCGACGGCCGGCCCCTGTCGCGCTGGGGCTGCGACGGCGTCATCTGCGCCACCCCCACCGGCTCGACCGCCTACGCCTTCTCCGCGGGCGGTCCCGTGGTGTGGCCGGAGGTGGAGGCCCTGCTCATGGTGCCGATCAGCGCCCACGCGCTGTTCGCCCGGCCACTCGTGGTCTCGCCCCGCTCCACGCTCGCGGTCGAGACCCTGCCCGACACGCCGGGCGGCGTGCTGTGGTGCGACGGGCGGCGCCGGTTCGACCTGCCCTCCGGTACCCGCGTGGAGGTACGCAGGGGCGCCCGGCCGGTGCGCCTGGCGCGGCTGCACGGCGTCGAGAGCAGCGGCGCGCCCTTCACCGACAGGCTGGTCGCCAAGTTCGAACT
The DNA here is from genome assembly GCF_040654215.1 of Nonomuraea sp. NPDC050733. Taxonomy (NCBI): domain Bacteria; kingdom Bacillati; phylum Actinomycetota; class Actinomycetes; order Streptosporangiales; family Streptosporangiaceae; genus Nonomuraea; species Nonomuraea sp. NPDC050733. The sequence goes on from NZ_JBFAHO010000012.1 coordinate 14,215, forward strand.
ACCCGTCCAGGGCTGGCGCGGAAGGGTGCGTCCCTGAGTGAATGGACTGTGAGGCGCGTAGGATCACATACGCACAGGTGTTCGGAGTCAGGAGCGACGGGAGTGGGCAGTGCGACCTAGGGTCGAGGAGGTCCGCATCCAGGGACTCGGCGTCATCGATGAGGCCGTGCTCGAGCTTTCGCCGGGCTTCAACGTGGTCACCGGCGAGACCGGGGCCGGCAAGACGATGGTCGTCACCGGGCTCGGCCTGCTGTTCGGCGGCCGGGCCGACCCGTCGCGCATCCGGCCGGGCGCCGACCGGGCCAGCGTCGAGGGCACGCTCGTCATCGAGGCGGCCGGCCGGGTCGGCCAGCAGGTGGAGGACATCGGCGGCACCGTCGACGACGGCGAGCTCATCATCTCCCGCACCGTCTCGGCCGAGGGCCGCTCGCGCGCCTGGCTGGGCGGGCGCGGCGTGCCCGTCGGCACCCTGACGTATCTGGCCGACGACCTCGTCGCCGTGCACGGCCAGATGGACCAGCAGCGCCTCCTGCAGCCCGCCCGCCAGCGCGCCGCGCTTGACCGCTATGCCGGAAACGACCTGGTCAAGCCGCTGCGGGCCTACACCCAGGCGTACAAACGGCACAAGCAGGTCGCGGCGCTGCTCGACGAGCTGACCACCCGCGCCCGCGAGCGGGCGCAGGAGGCCGACCTGCTGAGGTTCGGCCTGGAGGAGATCGAGAAGGTCGATCCCAAGCCCGGTGAGGACGCGGAGCTGCGCGGTGAGGAGGAGCGGCTCTCGCACGCCGACGCGCTGCGCGGCGCGGCCACCAGCGCCCACACGGCGCTGCTGGGCGACCCGATGGAGGCCGTCGACGGCGCGCACGACGTGATCTCCCTGCTCGGCGAGGCGCGCGCCGCCATCGAGGCCGTCCGCGACTTCGACACCGAGCTGGCCGAGATGGCCGACCGGCTGGCCGAGGCCGGCTACCTCGTCTCCGACGTGGCCACCGACCTGGCCTCCTACGCCGAGTCGATCGAGGCCGACCCCGCCCGGCTGGCCGTCGTACAGGAGCGCAGGTCGCTGCTGTCGGGCCTGATCCGCAAGTACGGCGTGGACGTCGCCAGCGTCCTGGAGTGGGCGCGGAGCTCGGCCGCCCGGCTCACGGAGCTGGAGGGCGACGACGAGCGCATCGAGGAGCTGACGCGCGAGCACGAGGAGCTCACGGCCCGGCTGACCGAGCTGGCCGCCGAGCTGACGCGCGTGCGGGAGGCGGCGGCCGAGCGCTTCGGGCAGGCCGTCACCGAGGAGCTGACCGCGCTCGCGATGCCGCACGCCCGGGTGGTGGTCCAGCTCACGCGGGCCGCCGATTTCGGGCCGGAGGGCGTCGACGAGGTCGAGCTGCGCATGGCCGCCCATCCCGCCGCGCCGCCGCTGCCGCTGACCAAGGGCGCCTCCGGTGGTGAGCTGAGTCGGGTCATGCTGGCCATCGAGGTGGTGTTCGCGGGCGCCGACCCGGTGCCGACGTTCGTGTTCGACGAGGTCGACGCGGGCGTGGGCGGCAAGGCCGCGGTCGAGATCGGCCGGCGGCTGGCCAGGTTGGCGCGCACCGCGCAGGTGATAGTCGTCACCCATCTGCCGCAGGTGGCGGCCTTCGCCGACCAGCATCTGGTGGTCGAGAAGGCCAGCGACGGCAGCGTGGTGCGCAGCGGCGTCGTCACGCTCGACCACGAGGGACGGGTGCGGGAGCTCTCGCGCATGCTGGCCGGGCTGGAGGACTCCGAGCTGGGCCGGGCGCACGCCGAGGAACTGCTGGGACTGGCCGCCGCGGAGCGATGACTGTCTGTGACAAATTGGACACGCGCCGCGATGATGGGCCGCTGAGCTGTTTCGCTCTGGCAGGATGTTCATGATGAAGGTTCCGGGAAGCAGGATGCCGGGCCTCCGCGGCAGGAAGGTCGACGACCTTCCCGGTGTCACGGCAGTGGCGAGAATCGATCGACGGACGAAGAGGCTCACCAAGCGCCTCCAGCCCGGTGAGATCGCGATCATCGATCACGTCGACGTCGACCGGGTCAGCGCGGAGGCGCTTGTGGCATGCGGTGCGGCGGCCGTGGTGAACACCGCGGCCGGCATCAGCGGCCGCTATCCGAACCTGGGGCCCCAGATTTTGCTGGAAGCCGGGGTGCCCTTCGTCGACAACGCCACCCCGGAGCTGTTCGAGCGGGTCAAGGACGGCGACGTCGTACGACTGCACGAGGGCGTCGTCCACCTCGACGACATGGTGGTCGGCAAGGGCGACGAGCAGACGGCCGAGGCCGTCGAGGCCGCCATGGCCGAGGCCCGCGCCGGGCTCGCGGTGCAGATCGAGGCGTTCGCCGTCAACACGATGGAGTACGTCCGCGGCGAGGGCAAGCTGCTCATCGACGGCGTGGGGGTGCCGGAGATCCGCACCACGATGGAGGGCCGGCACGTCCTCATCGTGGTCCGCGGCTACCACTACAAGGACGACATCGCCACCCTCCGCCCGTACATCCGCGAGTACCGCCCCATCCTCATCGGCGTGGACGGCGGGGCCGACGCGCTGCTGGAGGCCGGCTACCTGCCCGACGTGATCGTCGGCGACTTCGACTCGGTCTCCACCAAGGCGTTGAGCTGCGGCGCCGAGCTCGTCGTGCACGCCTACCGCGACGGCCGCGCCCCCGGCCTCGAACGCGTCCACCAGCTCGGCCGCGAGGCCGTCATCTTCCCCGCCACCGGCACCAGCGAGGACATCGCGATGCTGCTGGCCGACGACAAGGGCGCGGAGCTCATCGTCGCCGTCGGCACCCACGGCACCCTGGAGGAGTTCCTCGACAAGGGGCGCTCCGGCATGGCCAGCACCTTCCTCACCCGCCTGCGCATCGGCAGCAAGCTCATCGACGCCAAGGGCGTGAGCAGGCTCTACCGCAGCCGCATCTCCACTCCGCAGCTGCTCCTGCTCGTGATCACCGCACTGATCACGATGGGGGTCGCCCTCTTCATCTCGCCGATCGGCCAGACCTGGCTGAACGGTCTCCAAGACGCCTGGAACGCGTTCATCTTCTGGCTGGTCGGACTCTTCTCGTGATTGATTTTCGCTACCACCTCGTCTCCATCGTCGCGATCTTCCTTGCGCTGGCCGTAGGCATCGTCATGGGCACCACGCTGCTCCAGACGCCCGCGATCGAGACCGCCAAGAGGACCAGCGACCTGATGGCCAAGACCAACAACGACCTGAGGTCCGAGCTCGACGTCCGGCGCGGCCGGGAGGCGGCCGACGACGCGTTCGTCACCGCGTTCACCCCGCAGCTCGTCGCCGGCGCGCTGAACGGCGAGCGCGTCCTGCTCGTGGAGGCGCCCGGCGCCAGCAGCACCTACCGCGAGGCGCAGCAGCAGGTGCTGCTCCAGGCGGGCGCCGCCATCACCGGCCGCGTCACGCTGACCGACAAGATCCTCGACGCCAAGAACCAGGGCGTGATCGACGGGCTCGTCACCCAGCTCAAGCCGCGCGACATGGCCCTGGCCCCGTCCGCCGGCGCCTACGACAAGGCCGCGGCCCTGCTGGCGGCCACGCTCGTGACCACCGACCAGGCCCAGGCCGGCACCGCCAACCCCGCCACCGCGGCCGTGCTCGGCGGGTTCGAGGCGGGCGGCCTGCTGAGCATCGACGACGAGCCGGCCAAGCGGTCCACGCTCGTCGTCATGTTCGCGCCGGAGCGGGCCTTCGAGGGGGACAACGCCGAGCCGCAGGCCGCCGCCCTGCTGGCCCTCGCACGCGGGCTCGACGCCGCCGGCAAGGGCACCGTCATCGCCGGCAGCGTCACCGCGGCCTCGGCGGGCGGCCTCATCACCGCCGCCCGCGACGACAGCGACCTGGTCAAGCGCGTCTCCACCGTCGACACCCTCGACATGCCCGCGGGCCGCACCGCGATCGTCTACGCTCTGCGGGAGCAACTCAACGGGCGGGCCGGCCAGTACGGCATCGGCGCCAACGTGACCGCGCCCATGCCCGCCGTGCCCAACTCCACCCCGACCGCGACCCCCTCCTCCGGGGGCTGACCCCCTCTGGGAGCTGACATGGCCCGTGGCCTGCTCCACGCGCTGGCCGGCGCCGCTCTGGGCGCCGTCGCCGCCCGCGCCGCCCACACCCTCCTGACCCGGGCCAGGTCTCAGGACCCGGATGACCGCTGGACCCGTAAGAACCACCGCGGTGAGCCGATCACCCTGCTTGAAGGCCCCGCGTTCGTGGCCGGCGCGGGAGCCGCCGCCGCGCTCCTCCCGGGCCTGCCGCCGCGCGTACGGCTCGCGGCGCTGCTCGCCGGAGGCGGCAGCGGGGCGCTCGGCGCCTACGACGACCTGTACGGCACCACCTCCTCCAAGGGGTTCAAGGGTCACCTGAGCGCGCTCGCGCGCGGCGAGGTCACCAGCGGAGCCGTCAAGATCCTCGGCATCGGCGCGACCGGGCTCGGCGCGGCCGCGCTCGTCTCCAGCGGCCCCGCCGACACGCTCGTCAACGGCGCGGCCATCGCCGGCGCCGCCAACCTCGCCAACCTCTTCGACCTGCGGCCGGGCCGCGCCATCAAGGTCGGCCTGCTCACCGGTGGGCCGCTGCTGGCCGCCGCCCTGCTCCGCGACCGGCCGGCGAGCGCCGCGCTGGCGGCCGTGCCCCTGGGCGCGGCCGCCGCGCTGCTGCCCGACGACCTGGGGGAGCGGGCCATGCTGGGTGACGCGGGCGCCAACGCGCTCGGCGCGCTCATCGGCCTGGCGGCGGTCACCACGCTGGGACGGCCGGGCAGGCTCGTGCTGCTCGGCACGGTCGCGGCGCTGACGGCCGCTTCGGAGAAGGTCAGCTTCACCAAGGTGATCGCCGGCAACCGGGTGCTCAACCGCCTCGACATGCTGGGCCGCCGCCCCGTCGACCCGGTGTGACCGAAGCGCTCACGGCGGCCGGGGTCCCAGGTGACGGGGCTGTCGGTGCCGCCTGCCAGGATGTCAGCGTGATCGGGGGACTGATGGCGCACGCGGCCCGGCGGCCGGTCAGCCGGCCTGCCGCGGGGAGGACGTCGTGACGGCCCGGCTGGCGCGCGGCGTCGCCGGGGGCGCCATGCTCATCGGCGCCATCACGATCCTCGCCCGCGTGACCGGCTTCGCCAAGCAGTACGCCTTCGCCAGGACCGTCGGCACCAACTGCCTGAGCACCGCCTACTTCACCGCCAACCAGATCCCCAACATCATCTTCGAGGTCGTGGTGGGCGGGGCGCTGGCCGGGATGGTCGTCCCCGTCCTCGCCGGGGCGGCCGCCACCGGCCAGGACGGCGGCGCCGGGCGGGCGCGGGTGGAGGAGATCAGCTCCGCCCTGCTGAGCTGGGTGCTGGTGGTGCTCGTCCCCCTCGGCGCGCTCACCGCGCTGCTCGCCGGGCCGATCGTCGGGCTGTTCCTCGGCGGGGAGGTGAAAGGTTGCGACGTCTCCGACGTCGCGGGCGTCCAGGCCGTGGCGACGCGCATGCTGGTCGTCTTCGCCCCTCAGATCCCCCTGTACGGGGTCGCGGTCGTCCTCTACGGCGTCCTGCAGGCGCACAAGCGGTTCGCCGGGCCCGCGCTCGCCCCTCTGGTGTCCAGCATCGTGGTCATCGTCGGCTACCTGCTGTTCGTCCCGCTCAGCGGCGACTGGGCGAGCCGGGACGGCCTGACCGCCCTGCCCCGCCCGGCCGAGCTGGCCCTGTCCGTGGGCACCAGCCTCGGCGTGCTCGCGCTCGTCCTCACCGTGGTGGGGCCCGTCGCCGGGCTCGGGCTGCGATGGCGGCCCGCGCTCCGCTTCCCGCCCGGCGTGGCCGTCCAGGTGCGGCGGCTGGCCATGGCCGGCGTGGCCGCGCTCCTCGCCCAGCAGGCCGCCATGGTCGTGGTCGTGCTGCTGTCCAACAAGGCCGTGGGCGGCGGGGCGCTCGCGGTCTACAACTACGCCTGGGCGATCTACCTGGTGCCGTACGCCGTGCTGGCCGTGCCCATCGCGACCAGCGCCTTCCCCCGGCTGTCGGCGCAGGCCGAGACGGGGGAGACGGCGGCGTTCTCCGCCCTGGCGGCCGGGGCGAGCCGGGCGGTCGTGGTCGTGTCCGGGCTGGCCGCCGGCGTGCTCGCCGCCACCTCGGAGCCGGGCGCAGCGGTGTTCCTCTGGACCAAGAGCGACGTGCCGCCGGACGACCTGGCGCGGACGATCGCGCTGTTCGCGCCCGGCCTGCTCGGCTACGGGCTCATCGCACACCTGAGCCGCGTCCTGTACGCGGCGGGGCACGGCAGGGCCGCCGCCACCGGCACGGTGACCGGATGGGTCGTGACGATGGTGGCGCAGACGGTGTTCGCGCTCACCTTCCCCGAGGGGTGGCGGATCGCCGGGATGGCGCTCGGCATGAGCGTGGGCATGACCATGGGCGGAGTGCTGCTGATGGTGTCCGTCGTACGCGCGCGGGGACGCGAAGCGGCGGCCGGCCTGGGACGTGCCGCGCTTGCTGCCGTCGCGGGCGGCGTGGCCGGCTACCTCGCGGGGGCCGGCGTCGTGGCGGCGCTCGATCCGCAGGGCTTCTGGGGGCAGATCGGCGCGCTGCCGTTGGCCGCGGTCGCGGCGCTGGCCGCGGGCGGGCTCGTGGTGGCGCTGGTGGACCGCGACGACGCCAGAGCTCTCGCGGGCACGCTCGTACGGGGCAGACGGTCCTGAGGCCTGCTTTCCGGGTCTTTCAGGCGGTTACCAGGTGTTTTTCCGGTCGTTTTCAGGTGGCGGGAGAGAAAGGAACGAGCAGGTGCGGGTGGCATTCGTCATGGGGACCACGTCCGGGGGCACCGGCCGGCATGTGCGCATGCTGGCCGGAGGGCTGGCGCGGCGCGGGCACCGGGTGCTGGTGGCGGGGCCCGCGAGCGTCGAGGAGCAGTTCGCGTTCACGGAGGGGGGCGCCCGGTTCGTGCCGGTCCGCGTCTCCGACCGGCCGCACCCGCTGGACGACGCCCGCTCGGTGCTGGCCCTCCGGCGGCTCACCAGGGACGCCGACGTGGTCCACGCCCACGGGCTGCGCGCCGGCGCCCTCGCCGCCCTCGCCCTGCCGGGCCGCGGTGCCTTGCTGACCCGCCGGCTGTCGCGGAGGTCGGTCGGGGCCGGCGCGCCGGGCGATGCGCCGGAAGGGCGTGACGGCGGGGCGGGTGCTGTGACGGGGCGTGGTGGCGGCTCCGATGCGCCCGAGGGGCGGGACGGCCGCACGGCGGGGCGGCGGCGGAGGGTGCTGGTCGTGACACTGCACAACGCGCTCACCGCCGGGGGGCTCGTCGGGGTCGTCTACGGGGTGCTCGAACGCGTCGTGGCCCGGCGCGCCGACCACGTGCTCGTCGTCTCCCCGGACCTGGGGGAGCGGATGGTCGCGCTGGGGGCCGGTGATGTGCGGCCCGCCGTGGTGCCCGGCCGGGTGCTCAGGCCGGCGAAGAAGACACCCGAGGAGGTACGGTCCGAGCTGGGGGCCGGGCGACGGCCGATCGTGCTGACCCTCGCGCGGCTGGCCCAGCAGAAGGGCCTGGAGACCCTGCTCGACGTCGCCCGCGGCCCCTGGCCGGGCGCGAAGCCGGGGGACCACGGCTGGGGCGGCCACGGTTCAGAGGGCCGCGGCCCAGTGGGCCACGGTTCGGAAGGCCACGGCTCGGAAGGCCACGGTTCAAAGGGCCGCGGTTCGGGAGGGCAGGGCTCCGGAGGCCGGGGCTCGGGTTCGGTCGAGCAGGGCGTGGGGTCCGGGGCGGCGAAGGAGGCGGGGGCAGGGGCGACCGAGTCCGCGGCCGGCGAGGATGTGCGGCCGTTGTTCGTGGTGGCGGGGGAGGGGCCGTTGAGGGAGGCGCTGCAGGCCAGGATCGACGCCGAGCGGCTGCCCGTGACGCTGCTGGGCAACCGTGACGACGTGCCCGACCTGCTGGCCGCCGCCACCGTCGTCGTGTGGCCGAGCCGCTGGGAGGGCCTGCCGCTGAGCCTCAGCGAGGCGCTCATGGCCGGTCGTCCCGTCGTCGCGACCGCCGTCGGCGGTATCCCCGGGCTGCTCGCGGGGGCGGGGCGGCTGGTGCCGTACGGCGACGCCGGCGCGATGCGCGCGGCCGTACGGGAGATCGTGGCGGACCCCGCGGCGGCGACCCGCATGGCGGCGGCCTCCGCCCGGCGCGGCGCCGAGCTGCCCGGCGACGACGACGCGGTGGACAGCGTGCTGTCCGTGTACGGAGACCGCCAAGGTGGGGGATGATTAGGCGGACCTTAAGCGTTCTCATATACTGCGTTCGTTAGGGAGGGGAGTATCCCTTCGCGGCAGCCTCGTCATCACGGTGCAGCCCCGCTCCACGGGGCCCCCGGGGCTGCCGGTTCGCCGATCATGGCGGGCGGGAGAGACCTCCGGCAGTCAGTTCATGCATGCCGGAGGAAGTGACGTGACCGCACCCGTTTGGGCCTATTTCGCCGTCATCGGCGGTCTACTGGTGGTTCTGGCCGTGGACCTGTGGATCGTCGACCGTGGCGAGGCGCGTGAGTTCTCCATGCGCCAGGCCGGTTACTGGGTCACGTTCTACGTCGCCCTGGCCGTCGCCTTCGGCGCCCTGCTGTGGGCCACGACGGGCCCCGACAAGGCGGGCGAGTTCTTCGCCGGCTACATCACCGAGTACAGCCTGAGCATCGACAACCTGTTCATCTTCTTCATCATCATGAGCAGGTTCGCGGTGCCCAGGGCCTACCAGCACAAGGTGCTGCTCGTCGGCATCGTGCTGGCGCTGGTGATGCGCGGCATCTTCATCGCGCTGGGCGCCGCCGCACTGGAGCGGTTCAGCTGGTTGTTCTATGTGTTCGGCGCGTTCCTCCTCTACACCGCCTTCACCATCGTGCGTGACCACCTCAAGGACGAGGACGAGGATTTCAACGAGAACATCCTGCTCCGGTGGGTGCGCCGGGCGTTCCCCACCACCGAGGGGTACGTCGGCTCGAAGATCACCGCCAAGATCGACGGCCGCCGCATGGTCACCCCGATGCTCATCGTGATGATCGCGATCGGCTCCACCGATCTGCTGTTCGCGCTCGACTCGATTCCGGCGATTTTCGGGCTCACCACCGACCCGTTCATCGTCTTCACCGCCAACGCGTTCGCCCTGATGGGGCTGCGTCAGCTCTACTTCTTGCTGGGTGGCCTGCTGCAGCGGCTTGTTTACATCAGCTACGGTTTGGCGTTCATCCTTGGGTTCATCGGGGTTAAGCTGATATCGGAGGCCTTGCACGCCAGCGGGGCCTCCTGGGCGCCCGAGATCCCCATCTGGCTGTCACTCACGGTCATCGGCGGCACCATGGTCATCACCACCGTGGCCAGCCTGATCAAGGCCCGCGTCGACACGCGCCGGAGCGAGGAAAGCAGTCCTACCAGGGCTGGCTAAATGGCTTTCGAGGCGCTTTGCTTGTGTAGTCGCGCCGTGTAATAGTTGCTGACTCTGTAACATCACGGCAAAGCGCCCAGTCCAGTCATTCACCAAAGGTTGTCCGTGTCAGACGATTCTGCTAAGACGAGCCGAGTCCGGCTCGCACGCGGGGTGTCCCCGTGGCTCCTCCCGACTGCGGCCATCGCGGCCGCGACCGCGCTGCTCGCGCGCCGGGACCGGCGATGGGCGCTCGCGGCGGTGCCGTTGAGCGCGCTGACCGGGGGCATGCTCTGGTTCTTCCGCGACCCTGACCGCATCCCCGGGTTCGGCCGGATCCTGTCGCCCGCCGACGGGGTCGTGCAGAGCATCGACCCGTGGCCCGACGGCCGCACCCGGGTCGCCATCTTCATGAGCCCGCTGAACGTCCACGTCAACCGGGCGCCTCTTGCGGGAAATGTCACCTCCGTGCAGCATGTGGCGGGTGGGTTCCTGCCGGCTTTCAACAAGGACAGCGACCAGAACGAACGCGTGGTGTGGCATTTCGAAACCGCGCTCGGCGACATCGAGATGGTGCAGATCGCGGGCGCGGTGGCGCGCAGGATCGTGCCGTACCTGACCGCGGGCGCCAAGGTCGAGCAGACCGATCGCATCGGTCTCATCAGGTTCGGCTCCCGGGTGGACATCTACCTTCCGGAAGGCATCTCGCCCGCTGTGTCGGTGGGCCAGAAGACGGTTGCGGGGGTGACCAGAATTGACCACGGCTGACGCCGGCAGCTGGCAGGCCGAGGAGGAGGAGCCTCAGGGCCCCGTCGGCAAGGCGTTCCGTCTCTCGGCGGCCGACTCGCTGTCTCTCGGCAACGCGCTCTGCGGGTTCCTCGCGGTCTGCGTCCTCGCCTCCTCGGCGATCCGCTCGCTGCAGGAGGGCGACGGGTTCCGGCCCGCGCCGAGCTACTTCGCGACCGCGGTGGTGCTGCTCCTCATCGGCGCCACCTGTGACCTGTTCGACGGCCTGGTCGCCCGGCGCTTCCGCGCCTCGGCGATGGGCGCCGAGCTGGACAACCTGGCCGACGTGATCAGCTTCGGGTTCGCACCCGCGTTCATGATCGTGATCTGGGGCGGCTTCACCGACCGGGTTCCGTTCCCCGCCGTGCTGGCGGCCGCCGCCGCGGTGCTCATCGCGGGCGTCGTACGGCTGGCGAGGTTCGCCTGCGTGAAGACGAAGAGCGGCGACTTCATGGGCCTGCCCATCCCCATGGGCGCCATGACCGTGATCTCGATCGTGCTGCTGTTCGAGCCGAACATCCTGGCCCTGCTGGCCGTGCTCGGCGTGGCCTGGCTGATGGTCAGCCGCATCGAGTACCCGAAGCCGAAGGGCCAGCTCGCCGCCGTCGTGCTGGGCTGGATCATGGTCAACGTGGCCTTCCTCACCTTCTGGGTGGCCTGGCCGGAAGGCGGCGACCTGCCGATCAAGATCGGTGCCTCGATGCAGATCGCGCTCGTCGCGGCGATCCCGCTGAGGGTGCTGTTCTACAAGCGGGAGCAGCGGAAGGAAGCCGAGCGCGTCGGCTGACGGCGGCCGCCGTCCCGGCCCCGGATGGATGGAGCCGCCATGTCGGCCACACCCCGTGAGCACACCCGGACGTACTTCCTGGGCAAGCTGGCACAGGAGCTGGAGGCGCGCGGCCTGACCGCCACGCTGCGCGCCTACCCCCCGGCGCTGCGGATCAGCGATCCCGACACGGCGATGCTGGCCGAGACCGTCGACTGCGTGCCGCTGTCGGACGGATGGTTCTACCGCTGGTCGTGGGGTGAGATCGTCGGGCTGGCCGACGACCCGGCGCTGGCGGCGAACCGTATCGCGCAGGTGCTCACCGGCCGCTGAACGGACACCGGATCACCCGGCCGCCCGCCGGCTCACCAGCCGCGGGCCTTCCACTGCGGCAGCGACGGCCGCTCGGCCCCCAGCGTCGTGTCCTTGCCGTGGCCCGGGTAGACCCACGTCTCGTCCGGCAGCCGGTCGAAGATCCGCTCGACCACGTCGGCGTAGAGCTGCGCGAAGCGCTCGGGGTCCTTCCACGTGTTGCCCACGCCGCCGGGGAACAGCGAGTCACCCGTGAACAGGTGCTTCTCCGCGCCGCCACCGTCGTACAGAAGCGCGATCGAGCCCGGCGTGTGGCCGCGCAGGTGGATCACCTCCACCGTCACGACGCCGACCGTGATCCGGTCGCCGTGCTCGACCTCGCGGTCCACCGGCACCGGCAGGGCCGGCGCGTCCAGGGGGTGCGCGATCACCTGGGCGCCCGTCACCTTGACCATCTGCTCCAGGGCCTGCCAGTGGTCGCCGTGCTGGTGCGTCGTCACGATGGAGCTCAGCGGCTGGTCGGACACCAGCGCGAGCAGCCGGTCCGCCTCCGCCGCCGCGTCGATGAGGAGCCCGTCGCCGGTCTCGGCGCAGCGCAGCAGGTAGGCGTTGTTGTCGTACGGTCCGACGGCGAGCTTGCTGATCGTCAGCTTGGGCAGCTCGCGCACGTCGGCCGGACCGCCGACCTGGACGTCGCCTGTGTAGGTCATGGGTAGTCCTCCGGGGGCGTCGCGGGCAGGTCAGCCGGGGCGGGCATCGTCAGCCACGGCGGTGCCGCGGGAACCTGCGGGTCCGCCGGGCCGGGCACGGACGACCGCCCCTCCAGCACCACCCTAACCCCCTTGCCCGTTGATCTGCCTGTCAGCCAGGCCAGCATGTCCGCCGGCCGGCCCTCCACGACCGGACCCGTGCCGAGGTCACGCCAGAGAGCCGGCAGGTCTCCGCCCGGCGCGTCCAGCAGGCGGATCCCGCCGACCGTGCTGCTGTCGTGCGGCCACGTCCGCAGGCAGTCGTGCAGCTCCCGCCGGACGAACCGCTCGCCCCAGTCCGCCGGGCCGTACCCCGCCCCGAGGTCCACGTGGTGCATGCCCAGCTCGCGGATGCGCCGGACCAGCACGTACCAGGCCGGGTGCGGCGGCGGGCGCATCGCCTCCACCGGGGCCCGCCACGCCTCCTCCGGCAGGTCCTCGACCACGGCGTCCAGGCGGGCCGCGCTCTCCCGGAGGTCGGCCAGCTGCTCGGCGGCCGTCCGGTGGGCGCCGGCCTCGATCCCGGCGTCCCGGGCGGCGGCGCTGTCGTACTGCGGGACGCGCACGCCCGTCCTGGCCCAGGTGAGCAGGTTGACGAGCCCGTCGGCGTTCCTGGCCAGATGGGCGAGGACGTGGCCGCGCGTCCACCCGGGCAGACGGGACGGCGCGGCCACGTCAGGGTCGCCGAGCGCCGCCACGGTGTCCAGGAGCGCGGAGGTCGCCGAGGTCAGCTCACCCCGTAAGGTCGTAACTACTGTCATGCCACATATTTCAGCATCTGGTGGGTGCGGGATCGGGCGACGGGCATAAAAGGGCAGGTCATGACGTTGACATGGGAAGGCCACCTGCTGAGGTGGGAGCAGGCCGTAATCTGAGAGGGACGGATTTTCGGGGGGCGGCAAACGGCCCGCCGAAATTGTCGGTGCCCCCGTCTACCATCCCCGTGGACCTATCCGCCTTCTTGACATCGGGATCGCCGTGGCAGACCGCCTCATCGTGCGTGGTGCGCGCGAACACAACCTCAAGGACGTCTCGCTCGACCTGCCGCGAGACGCTCTGATCGTCTTCACCGGCCTGTCCGGTTCGGGCAAGTCGAGCCTGGCCTTCGACACGATCTTCGCCGAGGGCCAGCGACGCTACGTCGAGTCGCTCTCGGCCTACGCCCGCCAGTTCCTCGGCCAGATGGACAAGCCCGACGTCGACTTCATCGAGGGTCTGTCGCCCGCGGTGTCGATCGACCAGAAGGCCACCAGCAAGAACCCCCGCTCCACGGTCGGCACGATCACGGAGGTCTACGACTACCTGCGGCTGCTGTGGGCGCGCATCGGCAAGCCGCACTGCCCGGTCTGCTCCCGCCCGATCGCGCGGCAGATGCCGCAGCAGATCGTCGACCGGGTGATGGACCTGGAGGAGGGCACCCGCTTCCAGGTGCTCGCCCCGGTCATCCGCGGCCGCAAGGGCGAGTACAGCGAGCTGTTCCGCGAGCTGCAGACCAAGGGCTTCGCCCGGGCGCGGGTCGACGGCACCGTCGTGCGTCTGGAGGAGCCGCCGACGCTGAAGAAGTACGAGAAGCACGACATCGAGGTCATCGTCGACCGTCTGTCGGTCAAGGAGTCGGCGCGGCGGCGGCTCACCGACTCGGTCGAGACCGCGCTGCAGCTGTCCGGTGGCACGATCACCCTCGACTTCGTCGACCTGCCCGACGACGACCCCGGCCGCGAGCGGTTCTACTCCGAGCACCTCTACTGCCCGTACGACGACCTGTCGTTCGAGGAGCTGGAGCCCCGCTCGTTCTCGTTCAACTCCCCGTTCGGCGCCTGTCCCGAGTGCACCGGCCTCGGCACCAAGATGGAGGTCGACCCGGAGCTGGTCGTCCCCGACCCCGAGCGCACGCTGCGCGAGGGCGCCCTGCACCCCTGGTCGGGCGGCCACACCAGCGAGTACTTCGTCCGGCTGGTCGAGGCGCTCGGCCACACCATGGGCTTCACGCTCGACACCGCCTGGGAGAAGCTGCCGAAGAAGGCCCAGAAGGCGCTGCTGTTCGGCTACGACGAGCAGGTCCACGTCCGCTACAGCAACCGCTACGGCCGCCAGCGCTCCTACTACACCACCTACGAGGGCGTCATCCCGTGGGTGCAGCGCCGGCACGCCGAGGCGGAGAGCGACGCGACCCGCGAGCGCTTCGAGGGCTACATGCGGGAGATCCCCTGCCCAGCCTGCAAGGGAGCCAGGCTCAAGCCGGTCTCGATGGCCGTGACCGTCTCCGGCCAGTCGATCGCCGCGGTGTCGGCCATGTCGATCGGCGAGTGCGCGGCGTTCCTGTCCGAGCTCAAGCTGTCCGACCGCGACATGCAGATCGCCGAGCGGGTCGTCAAGGAGATCAACGCCCGCCTGGGCTTCCTGCTCGACGTCGGCCTCGACTACCTCACCATGGACCGCGCCGCCGCCACCCTGGCAGGCGGCGAGGCGCAGCGCATCCGGCTGGCCACGCAGATCGGCTCCGGTCTCGTGGGCGTCCTGTACGTCCTGGACGAGCCCTCGATCGGCCTGCACCAGCGCGACAACATGCGCCTGCTCGACACGCTGGTCCGGCTGCGCGACATGGGCAACACCCTGATCGTCGTCGAGCACGACGAGGACACCATCGCCGCCGCCGACTGGGTGGTCGACATCGGGCCGGGCGCCGGCGAGCACGGCGGCCAGGTCGTCGTCTCCGGCACCGTCCAGGACCTGCTGACCAGCGAGGAGTCGCTGACCGGCCAGTACCTGTCCGGCCGCCGCAGCATCGCCATCCCGGCCCAGCGCCGCAAGCGCGACCGCAAGCGGCAGATCACGGTCAAGGGCGCCCGCGAGCACAACCTCAAGGGCGTCGACATCGACTTCCCGCTGGGCCTGTTCACCGCCGTCACCGGCGTGTCCGGGTCGGGCAAGTCGACGCTGGTCAACGACATCCTGTACGCCGCCCTGGCCAAGGAGCTGCACGGCGCCCGCACGGTGCCCGGTCGCCACTCCCGGATCAACGGCATGGACCACGTCGACAAGGTCGTCCACGTCGACCAGTCGCCGATCGGGCGCACCCCGCGCTCCAACCCCGCCACCTACACCGGTGTGTTCGACCACGTACGCAAGCTGTTCGCGGCCACCACCGAGGCGAAGGTCCGCGGCTACCAGCCTGGCCGCTTCAGCTTCAACGTCAAGGGCGGCCGGTGCGAGGCGTGCGCGGGCGACGGCACCATCAAGATCGAGATGAACTTCCTGCCGGACGTCTACGTCCCCTGCGAGGTCTGCCACGGCGCCCGCTACAACCGGGAGACGCTGGAGGTCCACTACAAGGGCAAGACCATCTCCGAGGTGCTGGACATGCCGATCGAGGAGGCGCTCGCCTTCTTCGACGCGATCCCGGCGATCAAGCGGCACCTGCAGACGCTGCACGACGTCGGCCTCGGCTACGTCCGGCTCGGTCAGCCCGCCACCACGCTGTCCGGCGGTGAGGCGCAGCGGGTCAAGCTCGCCTCTGAGCTCCAGCGGCGGCAGACCGGGCGGACGATCTACGTCCTCGACGAGCCGACCACGGGCCTGCACTTCGAGGACATCCGCAGGCTGCTCGGCGTCCTCGGCCGGCTGGTCGACGGCGGCAACACCGTGATCGTCATCGAGCACAACCTCGACGTCATCAAGACCGCCGACTGGATCATCGACATGGGGCCGGAGGGCGGCTCCCGGGGCGGCACCCTGGTCGCCGCGGGCACGCCCGAGGAGATCGCCGTGGTCGAGGAGAGCCACACGGGCCGCTTCCTCCGCAAGATCCTCCAGCTCTAGCCGGGCGCGGGGTCCCGGCCGGTCAGGCAGTCCCTCCCCGGCCGGTCAGGCCGCGGAGGACGGGCTCTCGGCTGCGCGGCGGCGGGCGCGGCGCCTGGCGTCGCCGCGCTCCAGCCACCACTCCGCCACCAGCAGCGGCAGCACCCAGCCGAGCCATCCCCCCAGGCCCGCCGCCGTCTGGGCCAGCAACGCCTGGTCGCCGTGGAAGGTGGTCTCCAGCTCCGGCTGCAAGAGCATGACGAGCACCACGCCGTAGATCCGGTTCGTGATGATCGACATGGTGAGGGCGAAGCTGCGCACCATCCACCTGCGGTGCTCCACGAACCGGCGCCGCCGGGCCGTCCGCCATCCGGCGATCGTGCAGCCCAGCCACAGCAGCGCGAGCAGCACGTTGCTGGCCCGGATGACGTGCCCGAACGGCGTGGCCAGGCCCGCCACCAGGCCCATCAGCCCCGCCGGCAGGCAGCCGCCGAACACGTACACCCTGCCGACCAGCCGGTGCGCCCGCGGATGGCGCTCCCTGAACCACGGCCAGATCTGCAGGCAGCACGTCAGCATCGCCACCGAGCCGAACACCACGTGCAGCGACAGCACCACGTAGTGGGGCGGGAAGAACGCCGGCGCGGGCACCCGCGACAGCGACGGGTCGAACGAGACGTACGGCGGCAGCGAGAACGCCACGAACGCCGGCGCGACCACGGCCAGCGGCGCCACCCACGGCCGCCGCCACCAGCGAGGACGCGCGCCGGAGAGCGGCGGCCGGGACCCGGCGGAGGGGACGTGGCCCGGCGGGGAGGAGGGCGGCGGGGAGGAGGGCGGCGGGGAGGAGGGCTCGGACGAGTCGCTGAGAACGGTCATGGCGGCAGGTTCGCCGGTGCCGCTGACCGATCGCGCACCACCCGCTGACGGGACCGGCGCCCACTGCCCCTACAGTGATGAACGCGCAGGAGCAAGGTCTTCAGGGGGCCTGACCTGCGGGGGTCGGCGGCGACGCGGAAGGGTCGGCAGCACATGAGGGGTTCGGAGCGGGGCTTCGCCATGCCCGCGATCGAGGACATGCCCGCGATCGAGGAGACGCGCGTGGATGCGGTGGGACGTCGTCAGGCGATCGGCGTGGCGGGAGCGGCCGTGTGCGGGCTGGCGCTCGCCGGCTGCGGCGCCGGCGGCGAGGAGACGGCCCCGGCGCAGAGCATCAAGGGGCAGGTCCTCGCCAAGACGGCCGACGTGCCGGTCGGCGGCGGCACCTTCGTGGAGCAGTGGAAGATCATGATCACGCAGCCCGCCGAGGGCGTCTTCAAGGCGTTCAGCGCGATCTGCCCGCATCGCGGCTGCTCCGTCGGCTCGCCGCAGGACTCCGTCATGACGTGCCCCTGCCACGGCAGCGAGTTCGCCGCCGACACCGGCAAGTGCCTCAAGGGGCCCGCCACCGCGCCCCTCGCGGCGTACCAGGTCAAGGTCGAGGGCGACGGCATCGTCGTCGTCTGAGGGGCTCACCCCTGCGGGTGCGTCCTACCGGTAATTGTGCGTGGTTCTCCCGATCGGCGTAGGTGACGCTGAACCGGCCGGCGGGTGCCGGCCGTACCTGGGGATGAGACCCGAACCTGGAGGAACGCACCATGACCGATACGACGCGCCGGGCGGTTGTACTGGGGGCCGGCGGCGCCGGACTGGCCGCGGTTCTGACCGCCTGCGCCAGCTACGGCGACCCCGCCACCCAGGGCAGCCTGCCTCCCGCCGAGGAGGAACCCCAGGCCGAGGAGTCTTCTTCGTCCGCGGCGCCGACGAAGAAGAAGACGAAGACGACGGGCGGCGGCAAGGCGCTCGCCGACACCGCCGACATCCCTTCGGGGGGCGGGAAGGTCTTCGAGAGCCAGAAGATCGTCGTCACCCAGCCGCAGGACGGCGAGTTCAGGGCCTTCACGGCGGTCTGCACCCATGCGGGGTGCACGGTGGCCAGCGTCTCGAACGGCACGATCAACTGTCCCTGCCACGGCAGCAAGTTCAAGATCGAGGACGGCTCCGTGGCGGACGGCCCCGCGGACGAGCCGCTCGCCGAGAAGAAGATCAAGGTGGACGGCGATAAGATCATGCTTGCTTGATTAAACTTTCATGCTTTTCTCACCTGAGTGCGGTTGGGTGGGACGTATGGCAGAAGACCTTCAGAGCCGCAGAGCGGTGATCGCGGGAGTGGGCGTCGGTGGCCTCGCGCTGGCGCTGACCGCCTGTGGCGGCGGCGAGAGCGGCACGTCCACCGGCACCGAGACCGGCGCGCCGTCCACGAGCGGGAGCGGGCAGCCGAGTGCCGGGAGCACCGGCTCGTCCGCGGGCGGCGCCCTGGCCAAGACGGCCGACATCCCGGTGGGCGGAGGTACGGTCTTCAAGGAGCAGAAGATCGTGGTGACGCAGCCCACGGCGGGCCAGTTCAAGGCGTTCAGCGCGATCTGCACGCACAAGGGCTGCACGGTCAACAAGGTGGCCGACGGGCTGATCGACTGCCCGTGTCACGGCAGCAAGTTCAAGGTGCAGGACGGCGCGGTCGCCGACGGGCCGGCCACGGAGCCGCTTCCCGAGAAGCAGATCAAGGTGGAGGGCGACCAGATCACCCTGGCCTGAGCCATTCCGTACGGCCCTGCACAGGTCCCTCGCCGGGCCCACGCCACACCCGCGAGGCACCTGTGCAGGGCCACACCCATGCCCTTCGCCCCGGCGGCCCGGGACCGGTCGGTCGGCGGCGGGGTCTGTCGGTGGGGGCCGTTAGTCTTTGAACGTGGCGAGATCAGCGGGCACCCCCTTGAGCTTCCGGCCCCGGCCCGGGTCCATCCCGGAGTCCCCGGGGGTCTACCGGTTCAGGGACGCGCACGGCCGGGTGATCTACGTCGGCAAGGCCAAGAGCCTGCGACAGCGGCTCAACTCGTACTTCGCCGACTTCTCCGCCCTGCACCCGCGCACCCAGACGATGCTGACCACGGCGGCCGACGTCGACTGGACCGTCGTCGGCACCGAGGTCGAGGCGCTGCAGCTCGAATACTCCTGGATCAAGGAGTTCGACCCCCGCTTCAACGTCAAGTACCGCGACGACAAGTCCTACCCGTACCTCGCCGTCACCATGGGCGACGACTTCCCGCGCGTCCAGGTGATGCGCGGCGCCAAGCGCAAGGGCACCCGCTACTTCGGCCCCTACTCCCACGCCTGGGCCATCCGCGAGACCGTCGACCTGCTGCTGCGCGTCTTCCCGGTGCGCACCTGCAGCGCCGGGGTGTTCAAGCGGGCCGGGCAGATCGGCCGGCCCTGCCTGCTCGGCTACATCGACAAGTGCTCCGCGCCGTGCGTCGGCCGCGTCACCCCCGAGGAGCACCGCGCGCTCGCCGAGGACTTCTGCGACTTCATGGCCGGCAACACCAGCCGCTTCATCAAGCGGCTGGAGAAGGAGATGCGCGAGGCCGCCGGCGAGCAGGAGTACGAACGCGCCGCCCGCCTGCGCGACGACGTCCAGGCGCTCCAGCGCGCCCTGGAGAAGCAGGCGGTCGTGCTCGGCGAGGGCACCGACGCCGACGTCATCGCCCTGGCCGAGGACCCGCTCGAAGCCGCCGTCCAGGTCTTCTACGTGCGCGGCGGGCGCATCCGCGGCCAGCGCGGCTGGGTCGTCGACAAGGTCGAGGAGACCACGCCGGGCGAGCTGGTCGAGCAGTTCCTGCTGCAGATGTACGGCGATGCGAGCCCCGACTCGATGCCCCGCGAGGTGCTCGTGCCCGAGCTGCCGCCCGACGCGGCCGCGGTCGCCGAGTTGCTGTCCGAGCATCGCAAGGCCCGGGTCGAGGTACGGGTGCCGCAGCGCGGCGACAAGAAGTCGCTGCTGGAGACCGTCGCGCGCAACGCCATGGAGTCGCTCGCCCAGCACAAGATCCGCCGCGCCAGTGACCTGACCACGCGCAGCAAGGCGCTCCAGGAGATCGCCGACGCGCTCGGCCTCGACCAGGCGCCCCTGCGCGTCGAGTGCTACGACGTCTCCCACCTCCAGGGCGAGAACGTGGTGGCGTCGATGGTCGTCTTCGAGGACGGCCTGGCCCGCAAGAGCGAGTACCGCCGCTTCGCCGTCAAGACCAAGGAGGGCGACGTCGCCTCGATCCACGAGGTGATCATGCGGAGGTTCCGCCGCTACCTGGAGGAGCGCTCGGCCACCGGCGAGCTGGCCGCCGACGACGAGGCCCACGGCCTCATCGACCCCGAGACCGGCAAGCCACGCAAGTTCGCCTACCCGCCCAACCTCGTCGTCGTCGACGGCGCCGGCCCCCAGGCCGCCGCCGCGCAGCGGGCGCTCGACGAGCTGGGCATCGACGACGTCGCCGTGTGCGGCCTGGCCAAGCGGCTGGAGGAGGTGTGGCTGCCCGGCGACGACCAGCCGGTCATCATGCCGCGCTCCAGCGAGGGGCTCTACCTGCTGCAACGTGTCCGCGACGAGGCGCACCGGTTCGCCATCACCTACCATCGGTCCAAGAGGTCCAAGACCGTGAAGGAGAGCGCGCTCGACAGCGTGCCAGGTCTCGGCCCGGCACGGAGGCAGGCGCTGCTCAAGCACTTCGGCTCCGTCAAACGGCTGCGCGAGGCCACCGTGGCGGAGATCTGCGAGGTCCCCGGCATCGGCCGGTCGACCGCGGAGGTGATCGCATCGACGCTGAAGGGGGAGTCATCCGTGACCACCAGCGAGGCGGCGCCCGCCCGGCGGGCCGCCGGCGACGCCGACGGCACCCTTGACACGCGTGCCGGTGACGGCACTCTCGGCACGCGTGCCGGTGACGGCGCCGGCGCCCTGAACGGCGTCACCGGGGGCGGGGCAGCCGTCACGGCGCCGGGCGAAGCGGGTAGGCCTGACCGACCGAGCGGCCGAACGGAGTGAGACGATGAGCGCCGCCGAAGACAACGAGGAGCCGGGCGCGACACGCCCGGGTGGTGGAGCGGCCCAAGGTGCTCCGGCGGGCCCGGCGGCCCAGGTCGCCGCGGCCGCGGCAGCCGCCGTGGAGCGGGGCGTGGCCGAGAGCAGGGAGCCCGCGTTCGTCATCGTCACCGGCATGTCCGGGGCGGGACGCAGCACCGCGGCCAAGGCGCTGGAGGACCTCGGCTGGTTCGTCATCGACAACCTGCCGCCGGGCCTGCTGTTCGCCATGGCCGAGGAGGCCGGCAAGGTCAAGCTCGCCGCCGACAAGGTGGCGGCCGTGGTCGACGTGCGCAGCCTCGCCTTCACCACCGACCTCAACGCCGCCATCGAGGAGCTCGAAGGCCGCGGCGTGCGCGTGCGCGTGGTGTTCCTGGAGGCCAGCGACGAGGAGCTGGTCCGCCGCTTCGAGAACGTCCGCCGCCCGCACCCGTTGCAGGGCGAGGGCAGGCTCGTCGACGGCATCACCCGGGAGCGCGGCATCCTGCGCGAGGTGCGGGCCAACGCCGACCTCGTGATCGACACCTCCTCCCACAACGTGCACGAGCTCCGCAACAAGATCGTCGCCTACTTCGGCGGCGAGGACCGTCCCGGGCTGCGGGTCAACGTGGTGTCCTTCGGCTTCAAGTACGGCCTGCCGGTCGACGCCGACCTCGTGGTCGACTGCCGGTTCCTGCCCAACCCGCACTGGGTGCCCGAGCTGCGGCCGATGAACGGCCTGGACGCGCCGGTCAGCGAGTACGTGCTGGGCCAGCCGGGCGCCAAGGAGTTCCTCGACGCGTACGAGGAGGTCCTGAAGGTGGTCGCGGCCGGCTATGCCCGCGAGGGAAAGAGCTATGCGACGCTGGCGGTGGGCTGCACGGGCGGCAAGCACCGCAGCGTCGCCATGGCCGAGCAGGTCGCCGGCCGCCTGCGCGACCGCGGGATGGAGGTCCAGGTGAGCCATCGGGATGTGGGGCGGGAGTGACCGATGACAACCAGGACCAGGGTGTTCCGTCCACGGATGCGTCGTCCGTAGCCGCGTCTTCCGCGGCCGCCTCCTCGGTGAAGACGTCGTCCGTGAACCTCTCGACCGCTGGCGTTGAGTCGCCCCGTAGTGGGGCGTTCGCAGGTGGGGTGCCTCGCGGTGGGGCGTCCGCGAGCGGAGTGCCCGTGAGTGGGGCGTTCGCGAGTGGGGTGCCAGCGAGTGAAGTGCCCGCGAGTGGGGTGCCGGCGAGTGGGGTGCCTCGCAGTGGGGCGTCCGCGAGTGGGGCGTCCGCGAGTGGGGCGCCGATGAGTGGGGCGCTTGTGGGTGGGGTACCGAAGAGTGGGGTGCCCATGAGGAAGATGTCCGCGAGTGGGGTGCCGGCGGGTGAGGGCCGGCCTCGGGGGCCGCGGGTCGTGGCCCTCGGCGGCGGGCACGGCCTGTACGCCTCCCTGTCCGCGTTGCGGGCCGTGACCGACTCGCTCACGGCCATCGTGACCGTGGCCGACGACGGCGGCTCCAGCGGCCGTCTGCGGCGCGAGCTCGGCGTCCTGCCGCCCGGCGACCTGCGCATGGCGCTGGCCGCGCTGTGCGGCGACGACGAGTGGGGCATCACCTGGAGCGAGGTGGTCCAGCACCGCTTCCGCAGCGAGGGTGATCTGCACGGCCACACCGTCGGCAACCTCCTCATCGTGGCGCTCTGGGAGCTGCTCGGCGATCCCGTGGCCGGTCTCGACTGGGTGGGGCGGCTGCTGGGAGCCAGCGGGCGGGTGCTGCCGATGGCCTCGGTGCCGCTCGACATCGTCGCCGAGGTGGAGCTCGACGGCGTCACCTCGACCGTGCGCGGCCAGGTGGCGTGCGCCCTCACCCCTGGGCGCGTGCAGGCCATCTCCCTGGTCCCCGAGGACCCTCCCGCCCGGCCGGAGGCCATCGAGGCGGTCCTGGAGGCCGACTGGGTGGTGTTCGGGCCGGGATCGTGGTTCACCAGCGTGCTGCCGCATCTGAAGGTGCCCGAGCTGGCCAGGGCCCTGCACGAGACCCGGGCCAGGCGGCTCGTCACGCTCAATCTCGCCCCGCAGGCGGGCGAGACCGACGACTTCTCCCCCCAGCAGCATCTGGACGTGCTCAGACAGCACGCGCCCGAGCTGATGGTCGACGTCATCCTGGCCGACACGGGCGTGGTCGACGACCTCGACGCGCTGGAGAAGGCGGCCGCCGCGCTCGGTGGCCGTCCCGTGCTGGCCGACGTGGCCGCCGCCGACGGCTCGCCCCGGCATGACCCACGACGTCTTGCCTCCGTCCTGGACGAGATTTTCCTCCAGAAGCGTTGATCCTGGTCGGCGGGGTGCGAAGGTGCGAGAGACTGCTGGGAGCCGGTCTGAATGGGGGAGGACTAACGCTTATGGCGATGACGGGTGTGGTCAAGGACGAGCTGAGCCGACTGCCGGTGCTGAAGCCTTGCTGTCGCAAGGCCGAGGTATCCACGCTGCTGCGGTTCGCCAGCGGCCTGCACCTGGTGGGCGGGCGCATCGTGATCGAGGCGGAGCTCGACACCAACGCCACCGCGCGGCGGCTGATCAAGGACATCGGCGAGGTGTTCGGCCACAAGGCGGAGGTCCTCGTGCTCGCGCCCGCCGGGCTGCGCAAGGGATCACGGTACGTCGTGCGCGTCTACCGCGACGGTGAGGCGCTCGCCCGGCAGACGGGGCTGATCGACAACCACGGGCGGCCCGTGCGCGGGCTGCCGCGTCAGGTCGTCGCGGGGGCGGCCTGCGACGCCGAGGCGGCCTGGCGGGGGGCCTTCCTGGCACACGGCTCGCTCACCGAGCCGGGCCGGTCGATGTCGCTGGAGGTCACCTGCCCGGGTCCGGAGGCGGCGCTGGCGCTGGTCGGCTCCGCCCGGCGGCTGAAGATCCACGCCAAGGCGCGCGAGGTACGCGGCGTCGACCGGGTCGTGGTGCGCGACGGTGACGCCATCAGCGCGCTGCTCACCCGGCTCGGCGCGCACGACAGCGTGCTGGCCTGGGAGGAGCGCCGCATGCGCCGCGAGGTGCGCGCCACCGCCAACCGGCTGGCCAACTTCGACGACGCCAACCTCCGGCGCTCGGCCCGTGCCGCCGTGGCGGCGGGTGCCCGGGTGCAGCGGGCCCTGGAGATCCTCGGTGACGAGGCGCCGGAGCACCTGGTGGTGGCCGGGCGGCTGCGGGTGGAGCACAAGCAGGCGTCGCTGGAGGAGCTGGGGCAGATCGCCGACCCGCCGCTGACCAAGGACGCGATCGCGGGCCGGATCCGGCGGCTGCTGGCCATGGCCGACAAGCGCGCCTCCGACCTCGGCGTCCCCAACACCGAGGCCAACCTCACGGTCGACATGCTCGCCCCCTGAGGCACGGTCCCTGAGACACGGCCACCCGCGACCCGCGCCCGTGGAACGCCCTTGGGGGCGTGTCCGCGCGGTCGCGAGTCGCGCACGGCAGCCTCGTGCACGTGTGTCCGCGCCCGAAGGCCCTGGAGGCGGTCCGGGCCCGTAGGCGCTGAACCGGCCCGGACGTGTGTCCGGGGGTGCCGTGTGCCGGCCCCGCCTCGCTTGGCGAGTGCGTCAACGTGAGGCGGGCCGGGGCGGTCAGTCCTGGACGGGGTCGCGAGGGGCGAAGAGGTTGGCCGTCGTGGCGGTGGGCGTCGCCTTGGGCGGTTGGAGCGGCTCGAACGGCGCCCGGTACTCCGGCTCGGGCTGCTCCTCGGGCAGTGGCTCCTGCGCGGGCATGGCGTCGGCACGGTCCGCTCGGCGGTCGGCGCGCCGCAGTCGCAGGGCCCGGGCCAGTGGCAGGAGGAAGGCGGGAAGCGCCGCGACCCCACCCATGAGCCAGAACGCCCACGAGGTCTGGAGGAAGCGCCACAGGATCAACACGCCCGCCTGGGCGTAGGCGAGGACTTTGTCGACGTTCTCGACGGGCATCCCGTTCTTGATCGCTCCGGCCGTCAGGAAGGCGACGAAGCCGAGGACCAAGGCGCCGCAGGCGTAGACCACCGACACCACCGGGAGCACCAGGCTGCGCCCGCGCACCGCCCGCACGGCGAGGCCACCGAACACGCCCACCGCGAACGAGGCGGCGGCCGGAAGAGCGAGACCGTCACCGAGCCAGCGGACATCGAACGGCAGGCTCGATCCGAAGAACAGCGCCGCCGCATATCCCGCCGCTCCGATGACCATCGCGACGAAGCCCACGACCAGGCCGGACAGCAGGCCGGACCTGCGTTGTGACATCTCAGCCCCCAGAGAATGCCCGAATTTACACCGATGAGTCGGGCACTTTACTCGAACGCTACAAATTGCGCCTCCGGAATGGTGATACGCAGGCCGGGGGTTGCAGTGGTCTAAACCAATTTAGGTCCGATAGGGTTGGGGATTGAGGTTTCAGCCCGCATCACGTACGAGGAGATCGGTTCCCGTGAGCATCCGCGTAGGCGTCAACGGCTTCGGCCGCATCGGTCGCAACTTCTGGCGTGCGGTCGCCGCCGGCGGCAAGGACATCGAGATCGTTGCGGTCAACGACCTGACCGACAACGCCACGCTCGCCCACCTGCTGAAGTACGACAGCATCCTGGGCCGCCTGCCGTACGAGGTGAAGGCGACCAGTGACGAGATCACCGTCGACGGCAAGGCCATCAAGGTCTTCGAGGAGCGCGACCCGGCCAAGCTGCCCTGGGGCGACCTGGGCGTGGACGTCGTCCTCGAGTCGACCGGCCTGTTCACCGACGCCGCCAAGGCCAAGGTGCACGCCGACAACGGCGCCAAGAAGGTCATCATCTCGGCCCCGGCCAAGAACGAGGACGTCACCATCGTCATGGGCGTCAACCACGACTCCTATGACCCGGCCAACCACACGATCATCTCCAACGCGTCCTGCACCACCAACTGCCTGGCTCCGCTGGCCAAGGTCCTTCACGACACCTTCACCATCGAGAAGGGTCTGATGACCACCATCCACGCCTACACGCAGGACCAGAACCTGCAGGACGGCCCGCACAAGGACCTGCGCCGGG
This sequence comes from Nonomuraea sp. NPDC050733, assembly GCF_040654215.1. Lineage (NCBI taxonomy): Bacteria > Bacillati > Actinomycetota > Actinomycetes > Streptosporangiales > Streptosporangiaceae > Nonomuraea > Nonomuraea sp. NPDC050733. The sequence goes on from NZ_JBFAHO010000012.1 coordinate 39,988, forward strand.
CCCGCGCCGCCGCGCTCAACGTGGTGCCCACCTCCACCGGCGCCGCCAAGGCGATCGGCCTGGTGCTGCCGGAGCTGAAGGGCAAGCTCGACGGGTTCGCGATGCGCGTGCCGATCCCCACCGGCTCGGCCACCGACCTGACCGTGGACGTCAGCCGTGACGTCACCGTCGAGGAGGTCAACGCCGCGCTCAAGGCGGCCGCCGAGGGCCCGCTCAAGGGCATCCTCACCTACACCGAGGACGAGATCGTCTCCTCCGACATCGTGACCGACCCGGCCTCCTGCATCTTCGACGCCGGCCTCACCAAGGTCATCGGCAACCAGGTCAAGGTCGTCGGCTGGTACGACAACGAGTGGGGCTACTCCAACCGCCTGGCCGACCTCATCGAGCTGGTGGGCGCCGACCTGTGACGGGTCCGCGCTGAGCGAGACATCCATCACCCGGGACCGTCCGAGCCGCGCTCGGCGGAAGGAGCACAGTTGCGCACGATCGACGATCTCGACGTGAAGGGCCGGCGCGTGCTCGTGCGCGCCGACCTCAACGTCCCTCTCGACGGTGAGACGATCACCGACGACGGCCGCATCAGAGCGTCGGTTCCGACGATCCAGACCCTGGCCGGGCGTGGCGCGAAGGTCGTCGTCTGCGCCCACCTCGGCCGCCCCAAGGGCAAGGCCGACCCGAAGTACTCGCTGAAGCCGGTCGCCGCACGCCTGGGCGAGCTGCTCGGCCAGGACGTGGCGTTCGCCACCGACGTGGTCGGCGACAGCGCCCACGCCACCGTCTCGGGGCTCCAGGACGGCCAGGTGGCCCTGCTGGAGAACCTCCGGTACGAGCCGGGCGAGGAGTCCAAGGACGACCAGGCGCGCGGCGAGTTCGCCGCGAAGCTGGCCGGCCTGGCGGAGCTGTACGTCGGCGACGGCTTCGGCGCGGTGCACCGCAAGCACGCCAGCGTCTACGACGTGCCCCGGCTGCTGCCGCACGCGGCGGGCGGGCTCGTCGTGGCCGAGGTCGAGGTGCTCAAGCGCCTCACCGAGCACGCCGAGCGGCCGTACGTGGTGGTGCTGGGCGGCGCCAAGGTGTCCGACAAGCTGGGCGTCATCGCCAGCCTGCTCACCAAGGTCGACCGGCTGCTCATCGGTGGCGGCATGGCCTACACCTTCCTCAAGGCCCAGGGCCACGAGGTCGGCCAGTCGCTGCTGCAGGAGGACCAGCTCGACCAGGTGCGCGGCTTCCTCGACCAGGCGGCCGAGCGCGACGTCGAGCTGGTGCTGCCGGTGGACGTGCTGGCGGCGACCGAGTTCGGCAAGGACGCGCCCCACGACGTCGTCGAGGCGACCGCGATCCCGGCCGACCGGCAGGGGCTCGACATCGGCCCGAAGACCCGCGAGCTGTTCGCGGGCAAGCTGGCCGACGCCCGGACCGTCTTCTGGAACGGCCCGATGGGCGTGTTCGAGTTCGACGCGTTCTCGGGCGGCACCCGCGCGGTGGCGGAGGCGCTGATCTCCTCCGACGCCTTCACCGTGGTCGGCGGCGGTGACTCGGCCGCGGCCGTGCGCCGGCTCGGCCTCCCCGAGGACGGCTTCTCCCACATCTCCACCGGTGGCGGGGCCAGCCTCGAATACCTGGAGGGCAAGACCCTCCCCGGACTCGCCGCCCTGGAGGATGCGGAGTGACGCGACAGGGTGACCGTGGGGCCGGCCGCAAGCCGCTCATCGCCGGCAACTGGAAGATGAACCTCAACCACCTCGAGGCCATCGCCCTGGTGCAGAAGCTCGCCTTCGCGCTCGGCGACAAGGACTTCGACAAGGTCGAGGTGGCCGTCCTGCCGCCGTTCACGGACCTGCGCAGCGTGCAGACGCTGGTGGACGGCGACAAGCTGCGCATCGTGTACGGCGCGCAGGACCTGTCCCGGCACGACGCGGGCGCCTACACCGGGGAGATCTCCGGGGCGATGCTGGCCAAGCTCGGCTGCACCTTCGTGGTGATCGGCCACTCCGAGCGCCGCGAGCACCACCGCGAGGACGACGACCTGGTCAACGCCAAGGTGCACGCCGCCTACCGCCACTCGCTGACGCCGATCCTGTGCGTGGGCGAGGGGCTGGAGGTGCGCAGGGAGGGCGGCCACGTGGCGCACACCCTGGCTCAGCTGGAGGGCGCGCTGCGCAAGGTCACCGCCGAGCAGGTCAAGTCGATCGTGGTGGCCTACGAGCCGGTGTGGGCGATCGGCACCGGCGAGGTGGCGACGCCGGAGGACGCGCAGGAGGTCTGCTCGGCCCTGCGCGGACGACTCGCTGAGCTGTACGACGACGAAGTGGCCTCAGGTGTCCGTATCCTGTACGGAGGATCGGTGAAGTCGGGCAACATCGCCGGCATCATGGCGCAGTCCGACGTCGACGGCGCTCTGGTGGGCGGTGCCAGCATCGACGCCGGCGAGTTCGTCAAGATCTGCCGTTTTTCCGATATGCCCGGCTAGCTGAGCCGTTCCGGGCGCGCGACTTGACAGCAGGTCGTACCCTCTAGAGGCAAGTTTGAATCGTCACGCGTCACAGAGCACTGAAGGAACAGGCATACCGTGGAAATCGGAATCTCCATCGCCCTCATCCTGGCGAGCTGTCTCATGGTCCTGCTCGTGCTGCTCCACAAGGGCAAGGGTGGCGGCCTGTCGGACATGTTCGGCGGAGGTTTCTCGTCGAGTTTCGGCGGCTCGTCCGTGGTGGAGCGCAACCTTGACCGGCTGACGGTCATCACGGGCGTGATCTGGTTCGTCTGCATCATCGCGCTTGGCCTGCTGCTGAAGCCGTAGCGATTCGGCGCGTGACAGTGATTCTCCCCCCGTGTCTCGCGGGGCGATCGAGCGAGGAGTTCATCCGTGGGTAGTGGCAACGCGATCCGTGGCAGCCGTGTCGGCGCCGGCCCGATGGGGGAGGCCGAGCGCGGTGAGGCAGCTCCGAGAGTGCGGGTCTCGTTCTGGTGCGCGAACATGCACGAGACGCGCCCCAGCTTCGCCAGTGACGCGGCGGTCCCCGAGACGTGGGACTGCCCGCGCTGCGGCCTCCCGGCAGGACAGGACGAGCAGGCCCCGCCTGCCCCGCCCAAGAATGAGCCGTACAAGACGCACCTGGCCTACGTGAAGGAGCGCAGGAGCGACAAGGACGGCAAGGCCATCCTCGAGGAGGCGCTCGAGCGCCTGCGCAACAACAGGTCCCCCTGGTAGTCCCGCTCGGCCCTGCCCGCAGGGCCGGCAGGGCTGGACATCACGTCCGCGCTGCATGACGTGCCTCGAAGGGCCCCGGCATCACGCCGGGGCCCTTCGGCGTACGAACCCCCCGGTTTACGAGCCCGCCCGCCGGTGGACCTGCTCGCCGTCCACGAACGTCCGGGCCACCCGCGTCGTCCAGATCTCCTCGGCGGGCAGCGCGAACGGGTCGCGGTCGAGCACGACGAGGTCCGCCGGGCGGCCCGGCTCGATCACCCCGGCGGGGGAGCGGTTGATCCAGGCCGACCCGGCCGTGTACGCGGTCATCGCCGTGGCCAGGTCGAGGCGCTGCCCCGGCAGGAACGGCGTCCCCGCGGTCGGGTAGCCGGCGTGCACCGAACCGCCCGGCTCGGTGCGGTTGACCGCCACGTGCATGCCCTGCAGCGGGTCGGCGTCCGACACGGGCCAGTCGCTGCCCGCGCAGAACCGGGTGCCGTGCGCCAGCAGGTCGGCGAACGGGTACTGCCACGACGAGCGCGGCTCGCCCAGGAACGGCAGCGTCAGCTCGTCCATCTGGGCGTGGTGCGTGGCCCACAGCGGCTGCAGGTTGGCCGCGACGCCGAGCCGGGCGAAGCGCGGCACGTCCGTCGGCTCGATGATCTGCAGGTGCGCGATGTGGTGCCGGTTGGCCGGGTCGGTGCCCTCGAAGCTGTCGAGCGCCTCGCGCACCGCCCGCTCGCCGATGGCGTGGAAGTGCACCTGGAAGCCGAGCCGGTCCAGCTCGGCGACATACTCCTTGAGCTTGCCGGGGTCCACGTACGACAGGCCCGTGCCGCCGCACAGGCAGTACGGCTCCAGCGTGGCGGCGGTGAAGTTCTCGGTGATGCCGTCCTGCATGATCTTGACGGAGGTGGCGGCGAACCGCTCCAGGCCCTCGGCGGAGGCCCGCCGCTCGACCAGCTCCGCGATCTGCTCGGCGCCGCGCGTGCGGTCCCACCACAGCGCGCCCACCACGCGCGCCCGCAGCGTGCCGGCGCGGGCCGCCGACAGGTACGTGGGGAGCTGGTCGTCCGAGCCCGCGTACGAGCCGACGATCGCGTCCTGCCAGCCGGTGACGCCGAGGGAGAACAGGTGCCGCTGGGCGTCGGCCAGCGCCGCGTCGAGGTCGGCGGCGGTCGGGCGGGGGGTGAGCAGGCCCACGAGGTCCATCGCGCCCTCGTGCAGCACGCCGCTCGGTGTGCCGTCGGCGTCACGCTCGATGCGGCCGTCGGCCGGGTCGGGGGTGTCGCGGGTGACGCCCGCCAGCTCCAGGGCGCGGGTGCTGACCCAGGCCGCGTGGTGGTCGCGCTGGATCAGGTAGACGGGGCGGCCGACGAAGTCGAGCTGGGTGCGGTGGGGGAGGCCGCCGGGGAAGGCGGACATGTCCCAGCCGCCCCCGTCGATCCACTCCCTGTCCTGATTTTTCGCGGCATAGTCGGCGATCATCGCGCGGTACGCGTCGAGTCCGTACACCTCCGACAGGTCGCACTTCGAGCGCTCCAGCCCCGCCTGCACCGGGTGGATGTGCGCGTCCGTGAACCCGGGCGTCAGCAGGCCGCCCTCCAGGTCCACGGTCTCGTGGGGACCCGCCTCACGGGCCAGGTCGCGCTCGGCGCCGACGGCGGCGACGACCCCGTCACGCACCAGCACGGCCTCGGCGAACCCGCCGGTCGCCGTGAACACCCGCCCGCCTCGGAACAGCGTCGTCATCGGCCCTTCCCCGCCCGTCCGCCTCGGAGGAGTCGGCCTCCGCCGGCAATCATCAAAACCGGCAAGACCGGTGAAACCAGAACATGTGCGTTCATAGGCGCATATCTTGCTACATGAAACGCGACGGTAGCGGCTGTGTAACAGCACCCCGTCATGCTGATGCCCATGGGATTCTTGCGCATCCGCACCACGGTGGACGAGCGGCCGGGACGACTCGCCTCACTGGCCGCCGCCCTGGCCGACAGGGGCGGCAACATCCTGGGCCTCAGCGTCCAGTCCGACGCCGACGGCACGGTGGACGAGTTCGTCGCCGACATCCCCGCCGGCCCCGAGACCGTGCGCGAGGCCCTGGAAGCGGCCGGTGGCCGCCGCGTCCAGGTCGTCCCGGCGACCGCGCACGAGCTGACCGACGAGCCCACCCGGGCCCTGCTGCTGGCCTCCCGGCTGCGCTCCATGCCGTGGCGCCTGCCCGAGCTGCTGGCCGAGCTGCTGCGCGCGGACGACGCCCGGTGGATCTATGGTGAGGCCGTGAGCGATCTCCCCGACCCCACCCAGCTCGTCGTGCCCGTGGCGCCCCGCCGCGCCGTACGGCTGCGCCGCGCCGAGCTGCCGTTCACGCTCACCGAGGCCGCCCGCGCCGCCTCCTTCGCCCGGCTGGCCCAGCCGCCGGCGGAGCAGGGCTCCGGGGACCGCTCCGTGAAGCTGGCCGACGGCGTCGAGGTCGCCGTCCGCCCCCTCACCTCCATCTACCGCGAGGCCGTACGCGATCTGCACGACAGGTGCTCGCCCGAGGCCCGCCGGTTCCGCTACTTCACCTCGATGCCCGCGCTGCCGCCGCGCATGTTCGACACGCTGTGCGACCGCAGCCGCGGCCACTCGCTCGTGGGCGGCCACGACGGGCAGGTCGTGGCCATGGCCAACCTGATGTTCACCTCCGACCCCGGCATCGCCGAGATGGCCTTCCTGGTCGAGGACCGCTGGCAGGGGCGCGGTCTGGGCTCGGCGATGGCCAGGGCGCTGATCCGGGCGGCGCGCGACCTCGGGTACGCCGAGGTGCGGGCGACCATGCTGTCGGACAACGTCCGCATGCGGCGGCTCATGCTGTCGCTCGGCGCCTCGATCACCTACACCGAGGACCCGGGCGTGCTGGAGTCGCGGCTGCCCGTGGGCGCGATGGTCTCAACCTGACCCCTCGGCGCGCGGCTCCTCACCGGCGTCCTCACCGGCATCCTCGCCGGGAACCTCACTGGGCACCTCGGTGGGGCCCCCGGCGGGGGGCTCGCCGGTGTCCTCGGGTGTGCGGGGGATGCCGAGACGGCGCTCGATGCGCTCCAGGCTCTCCTCGATCCGCGTCAGCCGCTCGGCCACCGTCGGGCCGCCCGTCACGTAGTACGCCTCGGCCGGCCTGTCCCTCGGCCCTGCCGTGATCAGCGTGATGACGCGGTCCCGTACCTGCTGCAGGGGCGCCCCCGCGTCCACGAGCGCCCGCGACGCCAGCCCCTCCCCCTCTCGCACGAGGCCGAGCAGGATGTGCTCCGTGCCGATGTAGTTGTGCCGGAGCTGGAGCGCCTCCCGCAACGACAGCTCCAGCACCTTCTTGGCCCGCGGAGTGAACGGGACGTGCCCGGTGGGCCCCTTGGTGCCACGCCCCGCCTCCTGCTCCACGAACCGGCGCACCGGCCCCAGCTCCACCCCGCAGCTCGCGAGCGCCCGCGCCGCGACGTCGTCGCCCTCGTGGAGGATTCCGAGCAGGATGTGCTCGGTGCCGATGTAGTGGTGGTTCAGCATCCGCGCCTCTTCCTGGGCGAGGACGACCACCCTGCGGGCGCGATCGGTGAAACGCTCGAACACGAGGAAAACTCCGTTCGGCTGGCCTTGCCTCCACTATGCGCTACAAACCCGGTCATGTGGGGTATCTCACTGGTGTGGATCTTGACGAGGTGGCCGACCGGCTCTACGGCCTGCCGCCGTCCGAGTTCACCGCCGCGCGCGCCGCCGAGGCCCGGGCGGCCAAGGACGCGGGCGACGTACGGCTGTCGCGCGAGATCGGGCGCCTGCGCAAGCCCACGGTCTCGGCGTGGGCGGTGAACCGGGCCGTCCGCGAGCACGCGGACGACCTGCGCGAGCTGCTGGCGGTGGGGGAGGAGCTGCGGCGGGCCTGGGAGGCGCACGACGCCGGCGCGCTCACCGAGGTCACCCGGCGGCGCGGCGCGGTCTCGGAGCGGGTCGCCCGGCTGGTCAAGGAGGACGCCGGGCTGTCGGCCGCCGCCGCGGCGGAGGTGGACCGGACGCTGGACGCCGCCGTGGTGGACCAGGGCGCGGCGGACGAGGTGCGGCGGGGGCGCCTGGTCCGGCCCCTGGAGTACAGCGGCTTCGCTCCGGCCCCGGCCCCGGCGGCTCGTCCTGCGCGGGCGGACGGCGCGGGCGCGCCGGAGGCGCCCGGCGAGGGCCGGGCGGACCGCGGGGGGCCTGGAGGGGAACGGGCGGACCTCGGGAGGCGTGGACGGGGACGGGCGGACCGCCCGGCCCCTGAGGAGAGCCGGGCGGACCGCAAGGCGGCGGCCGAGGAGCGGGCCAGGCAGCAGGCCGAGGCGCGGGCCGCGCGGGAGGCGCGCAAGGCGCAGGAGCGGGTCGAGGCGGAGGCGGCCTACCTGGAGTGGCGCGACGCGCTTGCCGAGGCCGTACGGGAGCACGACAAGCGCGCGGAGAAGGTGGCGCGGCTGGAGCGCAAGCTGGCCAAGGCGCAGAAGCGGCTGCGGGAGAGCGAGCAGCGCCTGGAGGTCGCCCGCCGCGAGGAACGCCACGCCCGCCACCGTCTGGAGGGCTGACCCCGCGCGGCGGCGCGGGCGAGCGCCCGCTGTGGATCGGGGGGAGTGCCCGTGTGGACCGGGCGGAGGGCTCGCGTAGATCGCGTGGACGGTCGTGGACAGTTATGGTGTACGAAACGGTTCCGTACACCTGCGCACCTGGAGTGGCCATGACAACCTGGACCCTCGCCGACATGCCGGACCTCGACGGCCGGACCGCGATCGTCACCGGCGCCAACAGCGGCATCGGCCTGCCCACCGCGCTGGAGCTGGCCCGCCACGGCGCTCGCGTCATCGCAGCGGCGCGCTCCGAGGCCAAGGGCGCCGAGGCCGTCGCCGCCATCCGACGGGCCGTCCCCGGCGCCCGCGCCGAGCATGCCCGGCTCGACCTAGCCGACCTGGCCTCGGTGCGCGCGTTCGCCGAGGGCGTGGACCAGGTCGACCTGCTGATCAACAACGCCGGCGTCGGCATGACGCCGCGCAGCCTGACCAAGGACGGGTTCGAGCTGCAGTTCGGCACCAACCACCTGGGCCACTTCGTCCTGACCGGCCTGCTCCTGCCGAAGCTGCTCGCCCGACCCGGCGCGCGCGTGGTTACCGTGTCCAGCGACGCCCACACCCGCGGCCGGCTCGACTTCGACGACCTCTCCCTCGAACGCGGCTACGGCAGGATGAGCGCCTACGGCCGCTCCAAGCTGGCCAATTTGCTGTTCGCCCTGGAGCTCCAGCGACGCGCTGAGCGGGCCCAGGCCGACCTCACGAGCGTGGCCACCCACCCCGGTGCCACCGCCACGAACATCGTCAAGGTGGGGCCGCTCAAGCCCCTCCTGGCCCTGTTCCTGCTCAGCCCCGAGACCGGCGCGCTGCCGTCCCTGTACGCCGCCACCTCGCCGGAGATCCGCGGCGGCGAGTTCGTGGGTCCGAAGCTGCGCATCCTCGCCCCGTCGGCCGATGCTCGTTCCGAGGAGCTCGCCGCCCGCCTCTGGGACGTGTCCACCGAGCTCACCGGCGTACGATTCGAACAGATCGCCGTACGGTGACGCCGCGCAGGCGGGCACCGGACGGCCCCGTGACCACCTGACAGACGCCGCCGGGCAGAGCCTGCCGGGCAGACCGGAGGACGTGTACGTGGCCCCACTCGACCCCGGGCGCGAGAGGGCCATCCTCGACGCCGCGCTGGAGCTGCTGTCGGAGATGGGCTACGACCGGATGTCGGTCGACAAGATCGCCAGGCGCGCCAAGGCCAGCAAGGCCACGATCTACCGGCGCTGGCCGGGAAAGCCCGAGCTGGTCGTGGACGTCATCTGCAACCGCTTCGACATGGACATGCCGCGCCCGCGCGACACCGGCTCCCTTCGGGGCGACCTGGCCGAGCTGGTGCGGTGCCTGTGCGAGACGGCCGAGCGCAAGCACACCCTCATCATGGGCCTCTCCCCGACGCTGGTGTCCAACCAGGAGCTGGCCAGGGCGCTGCGCGCGCACATGCCCAGCAGGGACTTCGGCGGAGTGGAGGCCCTGCTGGAGCGGGCATGGGAGCGCGGCGAGCTGGCCGGCGAGCCGACGGGCGGATCGGCCGGCGAGCCGTCGGGCGGGTCGGTGGGCGGGTCGCCGCGCGCCGTGGAGGCCGCCCGGCTCACCGCCGTCGCCGAGGCCCTGGTGTGGCATCGTCTGATCTTCGTCGGGCCGCCGTTGGATGAGGCGTTCGTGGAGGAGTCGGCGCGTGAGGTGCTGTTGCCGCTGGTACGGGCCTGGGCCGCCTCTTCTGCTCAGCGAATTTGACGTCTTTGTGTGAGATTTGGGCGCCAGGTCTGTTCTCGGTGAAGGAGGTCGTCCTAGGGTCGGCGCCATGACCATCGACGCCCCCATCACCGCGGGCGCCCCTGACACGGGCGCCTCCACCACGGGTGTGCCCGTCGCCGACTCCTCCGGCGACGCCGCGCTCGACGCGTTCATCGACGCGCTGCCCAAGGTCGAGCTGCACGTCCACCTGATCGGCTCCGCGTCCGTCCCCACGGTCCTGGAGCTGGCGCGCCGCCACCCCGGCAGTGGTGTGCCGACGGACGAGGAGGAGCTGCGCGCCTTCTACACCTTCACCGACTTCCCGCACTTCGCGCGCGTCTACCGGGCCGTCAACGCGCTCGTGCGCGAGCCCGCGGACGTCGCCACGCTGGTGCTCGGGCTGGCCCGCGACCTCGCCGCCCAGGGCGCCCGCTACGCCGAGCTCCAGGTCACCCCGTACGCCCACCACATGGTCGGGATGCCGCGGCGCGAGGTCACCGAGGCCCTCGACCTGGCCGCCCGCCGTGCCCCGGAGGAGCACGGCGTGGAGATGGCCTACATCTTCGACATCCCCAGCGAGTACGGCGTCGAGGCCGCGGAGATCACCGTCGCGCACGCCCTGGAAGAACCTCCCGCTGCTTTGGTAGGTTTCGGGCTGGGCGGCATCGAGCAGGAGCGCCCCCGGTACCGCGACGCGATCCGCGACGCGTTCACCGCCGCCCGCAACGCCGGCCTGCACAGCGTCCCGCACGGCGGCGAGATGACCGGACCGGAGACGATCTGGGAGGTCATCGAGGGGCTCGGCGCCGAGCGCGTGGGCCACGGCATCTCCTGCCTCGGGGACGAGCGGCTCGTCGCCCATCTGCGCGAGACGCGGCTGCCGCTCGACGTCTGCCCCACCTCCAACGTGTGCACCGGGCAGGTGGCCCGCATCGAGGACCACCCGCTGCCGCGCCTGCTGGAGGAAGGGCTGTTCGTGACGCTCAACAGCGACGATCCGCCGATGTTCGCCACCACGCTGGCCGGGGAGTACCGGACCGCGGCGCGGGTCTTCGGCCTCGGCCGGCCGGAGCTGGCCGAGCTGGCCCGCAACGGCGTGACCGCCTCCTACCTGGCCCCGGAACGCAAGCGGGAGCTCCTGGCCGAGATCGACGCGCTGGAGGCCGGGCAGGCGGGCCCGGTCACGGCCGGGCCCGCCTGAGAAGAACGGGGAGCCTCAGGGGGAGGCGAGCCGGCCGAGGCCGGGCGGGATCTTGCCGGCGGCCGTGCGGTCCAGCAGGAACAGCGTGCGCGACCGCCCCCGGGCCCCCGCCGCCGGCACCTGCACCGGGCCGGAGTCGGACAGCGCCAGCCGCACCGCGGCCGACTTCTCCGCCCCGGCCGCGATCACCCACACCTCGCGCGAGGCCTGGATCGCCGGCAGCGTCAGCGAGATCCGGGTGGGCGGCGGCTTGGGGGAGCCGTGCACCGCGACCGCCGGGCGTGTGTCGTACAGCGCGGGCATGCCGGGGAACAGCGAGGCCACGTGCGCGTCGGGCCCCATGCCGAGCAGCGTCACGTCGAACGACGGCGACGGCCCGTGGTCCTCCGGCCGGGCCGCCTTGGCCAGCTCGGTGGCGTAGGCGTCGGCCGACTCCTCCGCCGTCAGCCCCGAGTCGGGGCCGAGCATGACGTGGACCCGCTCCGGGTCGACGTCTACGTGGTCGAGCAGGGCCCGCCGGGCGCCCGTCTCGTTGCGCTCGGGGTCGCCGTCGGGCAGGAAACGCTCGTCACCCCACCAGATGTCGAGGCGGCGCCAGTCGACGGCGTCGCGCGCGGGCGTGCCCGCGATGGCCGCCAGCGTGGCGATGCCGACCGTGCCTCCGGTCAGCACGAGGGACGCGGTGCCCTTGGCGGACTGGGCGTCGACGAGCCGGGTGATGATCCGCGCGGCCACGGCCTTGGCCAGGATGTCGGCGTCGCGGTGGACGACTACGGTTGGAACGCTCACGGGACCAGTCTTCCACCCTCACGACCACGATCACGCCACGGCCGTCCCCCGCGAGGCGGCCCGGGAGGCGTGTGAGCGCCGAAAGCGCCGCGACCGCTGAACCGCCGCGACCGCCGAAAGCACCGCGACGGCCGAAAGCACCGCGACCGCTGAAACCGCCGCGACGGCCGAAACCGCGACGGCCGAACGGGCCGCGACCGCTGGAAGCACGCTGAGCGCCGGGAGCGCGAAACGGCCGGGCGCCCCGTGAAGGGCACCCGGCCGTCGCACCGTCGTCCTGACGCCGGGGCGTCAGGACTTGTACGAGCGGGCCAGCCGCTTGACGGCCGCCTCGTAGATCTCGTCGGAGTCGAGCCGCCGCAGCTCCTCGGCCAGCAGCTCGGGGGTCTGCCGGCGCGACAGCGCCACGTTCCGGTCCGGCTGCCCCGGCCGCGACAACGTCGCCAGCCGGGCGTCGGCGCGGGCCACCGACAGGTCGCCCTCGGACGTCGACAGCCGTACGGAGGTCAGGCCCGGACCGGCCGACTCCCCGACCTTCACCGTGGCGCCGAGCCGCTCCGACAGCCACGCCGCCAGCAGCGGCGCGCTCGGGTTGCCCGCAGCCGCCTCCACCACGCCCTTGCGGACCTTGCCGACCGGCTGGTCGAAGGCCGCCGCCAGCAGGCTCCGCCACGGCGTCAGCCGGGCCCAGGCCAGGTCGGTGTCGCCCGGCGCGTAGCCCTTGGCCCGCGTCGCCAGCGTCTTGACGCCGCCGTCGGCGATGGCGCGGGCGTCGGTGATGCGCCGCTGGGCGAGCATCCCGATCGGGTCCTTGGACGGCACGTCCGGCGCCGTCCCGGGCCACCAGACCACCACCGGCGTGTCCGGCAGCAGCAGCGGGCTCACGACCGAGTCGGCGTGGTCGGTCAGCTCGCCGTACAGGCGCAGCACGACCACCTCGCCCGGCGTGGACTCGCCGATGCGCAGCTCCGCGTCGAGGCGGGTGGTCTCGTCGATCTCCCGGTTGATCACCACGAGGATGCGCGACGGGTGCTCGCGGGCCGCCTCCGTGGCCGCCCGCAGCGAGTCGTACTGGTCACGCTCCTCGCAGACCACCACCAGCGTCAGCACCATGCCGATGGCCGGCGCGCCCATCTGGTGACGCAGCATGGTCAGCTGGTTGGAGATCTTCCCGGCCGTCGTGTCGCTCAGCATGAACGTCGTCATCAGAGCCTCCTCCACACGCGGCCGTCACGCGCCATCATCTCGTCGGCCGCCGCCGGACCCCACGAGCCCGACGGGTACGGCTCCGGCTGGCCCTGCGTGGCCCAGAACTCCTCGATCGGGTCGAGGATCTTCCACGACAGCTCGACCTCGCGCTGGTGCGGGAAGAGCGGCGGGTCGCCGATCATCACGTCCAGCAGCAGCCGCTCGTACGCCTCGGGGGACGACTCCATGAACGACTCGCCGTAGGCGAAGTCCATGGACACGTCGCGCACCTCCATGGCCGTGCCCGGCACCTTCGAGCCGAACCGCACCGTGATGCCCTCGTCCGGCTGCACCCGGATGACGAGCGCGTTCTGGCCGAGGATCTCGGTGTCGTCCTTGGAGAAGGGCAGGTGCGGCGCCCGCTGGAACACCACGGCCACCTCGGTCACCCGCCGGCCGAGCCGCTTGCCGGTCCGCAGGTAGAACGGCACGCCCGCCCAGCGCCGGTTGGCGATCTCCAGCTTGACGGCGGCGTACGTCTCGGTGACGGACTCGGGCGAGATGCCGTCCTCCTCCAGGTAGCCGACGACCTTCTGGCCGCCCTGCCAGCCCGCGGCGTACTGCCCGCGCGCCGTGTTGGCCGCCAGGTCGGCCGGCAGCCGGACCGCCTTGAAGACCTTCTCCTTCTCCCGCCGCAGCGACTGCGCCTCGAAGGACGTGGGGTCCTCCATGGCGACCAGGGCGAGGAGCTGGAGCAGGTGGTTCTGGATCACGTCACGGGCCGCGCCGATGCCGTCGTAGTAGCCGGCCCGGCCGCCGATGCCGATGTCCTCGGCCATCGTGATCTGCACGTGGTCGACGAAGCTGCGGTTCCAGATCGGCTCGTAGAGGTTGTTGGCGAACCTCAGGGCCATGATGTTCTGGACCGTCTCCTTGCCCAGGTAGTGGTCGATCCGGAAGATCGAGCTCTCCGGGAAGGCGGAGGTGGTGATCTCGTTCAGCTCGTGGGCCGACTGCAGGTCGTGCCCGAAGGGCTTCTCGATGACCACGCGCCGCCACGATCCGGGCGGGGCGTCCGACAGGCCGGTCCGCTTGAGCTGCTCCACCACCACGGGGAAGAACTTCGGCGGCACCGACAGGTAGAAGGCGTAGTTGCCGCCCGTGCCGCGGGTCTCGTCGATCTCCTTGAGCGCCATGGCCAGCGCGTCGAAGGCGCCGTCGTCGGAGAAGTCGCCGGGGACGAAGTGGATGCCCTCGCGGATCTGCTTCCAGACCTCCTCGCGGAACGGCGTCCGCGCGTGCTCCTTGACGGCGTCGTGCGTGAGCTGGGCGAAGTCCTGGTTCTTCCAGTCACGCCGGGCGAAGCCGACCAGGGAGAAGCCGGGCGGCAGCAGCCCCCGGTTGCCCAGGTCGTAGATCGCCGGCAGCAGCTTGCGCTTGGCCAGGTCTCCCGTCACGCCGAACAGCACCATGACGCACGGCCCCGCCACCCGCGGCAGCCGCTTGTCGTGCGGGTCGCGCAGCGGGTTGGCCGCCGCCGCCTCGATCGTGGTGGACGTGCCCGCGGCCGAGGTCGCCGCGGACGCCGCGACCGAGGCCCGGACCGAGCCGGCCGCCGCGCCGGCGGCTCCCTGGATCGCGCCGTCGACCGTGCTCTCCACAGCCTGCGCCTCCTCCGCGGGCGCCTGCGGATCTGTCATGTCAAGCCTCCTGTGCTACCGCGAGCGGTGCGCCGCCGGAGGAGGCGGCGCACCGCCGCCTCCTCCTCGCGGTCGTTGACGTCCAGCGAAGGACCGGGCATCAGGGGACCAGGTTCTTGGTGACGCTCTCGAGCAGCTCGTTCCAGGACGCCTCGAACTTCTCGACGCCCTCCTCCTCGAGCACCCGGACGACGTCGTCGTAGTCGACCCCGGCCTCCTTGAGCGCGGCCATGGTGTTCCACGACTGCTCGTAGTACGGGCGGACGGTGTCGCCGGAGATCTGGCCGTGGTCGGCGGTCGCGTCGAGCGTCTTCTCCGGCATCGTGTTGACCGTGCCCGGCGCGACGAGCTGGTCGACGTACATGGTGTCGGAGTACTCGGGGTTCTTGACGCCGGTCGAGGCCCACAGCGGACGCTGCGGGCGCGCGCCGGCCGCGCGCAGCCGCTGCCAGCGCTCGGAGGCCATGACCTCCTCGAACGCCGCGTACGCCAGGCGCGCGTTGGCGATGCCGGCCTTGCCCTTGAGCTCCGGCTTGCCGAGCTGGTCGAGCCGCTTGTCGATCTCGGTGTCGACGCGGCTGACGAAGAACGACGCCACCGACTCGATCGTGGCCAGGTTGAGGCCCTTGGCCTGCGCGGCCTCCAGGCCGGCCAGCCAGGCCTCCATGACGGCGCGGTAGCGCTCCAGCGAGAAGATCAGCGTGACGTTGACGCTGATGCCCTCGCCGATGGCCTGCGTGATCGCGGGCAGGCCCTCCAGCGTCGCCGGGATCTTGATGAACAGGTTGGGCCGGTCCACCAGCCACCACAGCGCGCGCGCCTCGGCGATGGTCTTGTCGGTGTCACGCGCCAGGCGCGGGTCCACCTCCAGCGAGACGCGCCCGTCGGCGCCGCCCGTGGCGTCGTAGACGGGGCGCAGCACGTCGGCCGCCCAGCGGATGTCGTACGTGGTGATGGCGCGCACGGCCTCGCCCACGTCGACCCCGCGCACGGCCAGGTCGTGCATCTGCGTGTCATAGGCGTCGCCCTTGCTGAGGGCGCTGGCGAAGATCGTGGGGTTGGAGGTCACGCCGACCACGTTCTTCTCGCGGATCACCTGCTCGAGGTTGCCCGTGCGCAGCCGCTCGCGGCTGATGTCGTCGAGCCAGATGGACACGCCCTGGCCCGACAGCTTGTTGAGGATCTCGCTCATCTTCAGTTTCCCGTCGTCTCACCCTTGTCCTGGCCCAGCTTGGCCAGGCTGGACTTGGCCGCCGCCGCCACACGCTCGGCCGTCAGCCCGAACTGCTCGTACAGCGTCTTGTACGGCGCGGAGGCGCCGAAGTGTTCGAGGCCCACCACTTCCCCCGCCTCGCCGACGAACTCGCGCCAGCCCAGGGCGACCCCCGCCTCGACCGCGACGCGGGCCTTGACGTCCGACGGCAGCACACTCTGCCTGTATGCGGAGTCCTGCCCGTGGAACCATTCGACACACGGCATCGACACGACCCGCGTCGGGATGCCCTGGGACTCCAGCAGGTCGCGGCCGTTGACGGCCAGCTCGACCTCGCTGCCGGTGGCGATGAGGATCACCTTCGGCTGCCCGTCGGACGCCTCACGCAGGACGTAGCCGCCCCGGGCGACGCCCTCGGCGCTGGTGCCCTCGAAGACGGGCAGATTCTGCCGGGTCAGCGCCAGCGCGGCCGGCCGGTCGGTGTGCTCCAGCACCGCCTTCCAGGCGTAGGCCGTCTCGTTGGCGTCGCCGGGACGGACCACGTCGAGGCCGGGGATGGCGCGCAGCGCCCACAGGTGCTCGATCGGCTGGTGCGTCGGGCCGTCCTCGCCGAGGCCGATCGAGTCGTGCGTCCACACGTACGTGACCGGCAGCTTCATCAGCGCGGCGAGCCGCACCGACGGGCGCATGTAGTCGGAGAAGACGAGGAACGTGCCGCCGTAGGGGCGGGTGCCGCCGTGCAGGGCGATGCCGTTGAGGATGGCGCCCATGCCGTGCTCGCGGATGCCGAAGTGCAGCGTGCGGCCGTAGCGGTTACCGGGGAAGTCCTTGGTCTGGTACTCCTCCGGGATGAACGACGGCTCGCCCTTCATCGTGGTGTTGTTGGACTCGGCCAGGTCCGCCGAGCCGCCCCACAGCTCCGGCAGCACCGGCGCCAGGGAGCTCAGCACCTCGCCGGAGGCCTTGCGGGTGGCCATCGAGGCGCCCTTCTCGAACTGCGGCAGCGCCTGCGTCCAGCCGGCGGGCAGCTCGCGGGCGGAGATGCGGTCGAGCTCGGCCGCGCGCTCCGGGTTGGCCTCGCGCCAGGCGTCGTAGGACTTCTGCCAGGCGGCGCGCGCCTCGTGACCGCGCCGGGCCACGCCGCGGGCGTGCTCCAGCACCTCGGCGGGCACGTCGAAGCTCTTGTCGGGGTCCATGCCGAGCACCCGCTTGGTGGCGGCGACCTCCTCGGCGCCGAGCGCGGAGCCGTGGATCTTGCCGGTGTTCTGCTTGTTGGGCGCGGGCCAGCCGATGATCGTGCGCAGCCGGATGAACGTCGGCCGGTCCGTCTCGGCGCGGGAGGCCTCCAGCGCCGCGTGCAGCGCCTGCACGTCCTCGACGTAGTCGCCGGTCTCGGTCCAGTCGACGCTCAGCGTCTGCCAGCCGTACGCCTCGTAGCGCTTGACGACGTCCTCGGACTTGGCGATGAGGGTGTCGTCCTCGATCGAGATGTGGTTGTCGTCGTAGACGACCGTCAGGTTGCCCAGCTTCTGGTGGCCGGCGAGCGCGCTGACCTCGTGGCTGATGCCCTCCTCGATGTCGCCGTCGCTGACGAAGCACCAGATGTGGTGGTCGAACGGCGAGGCGCCGGGGGCGGCGTCGGGGTCGAACAGGCCGCGCTCGCGGCGGGCGGCCATGGCCATGCCCACGGCGTTGCCGAGGCCCTGGCCCAGCGGGCCGGTCGTGGTCTCCACACCGAGCGTGTGGCCGTGCTCCGGGTGGCCGGGGGTGAGGCTGTCCCACTGGCGCAGCCGCTCCAGGTCGTCCAGCGAGAGACCGGAACCCGACAGGTAGAGCTGGATGTACAGCGTCAGGCTCGAATGACCGCAGGACAGCACGAATCGGTCACGACCGATCCAGGTCGGGTCCGTCGGGTCGTGACGCATCGTACGCTGGAAAAGCAGGTATGCGGCGGGTGCCAGGCTCATGGCGGTGCCGGGGTGTCCCGAGCCCGCCTTCTCCACTGCGTCCATGGCCAGGGCTCGAACGACGTCGACCGCCTGCTTGTCGAGGTCGGTCCATTCGAGGGCTGGCACGAGTTCGGTGCTCAAGTGCTCGATCTCCGGAATCTAGTTGTCATTGGTGGATGGTGCCGGTCTGGCATATCCCGCCCACACCGGACCCTAACCGAGTGGGGACGCCGAACGTTCCCCACTCCCTCCCATGCGTGCTCCGTACATGTTCCGTGCGTGATCCGTGCGCCGGTGGTGCATGGCCCGAGCCCCCCATTGGCCGGACCGGCCGACCCTGCGACTACAGTTTTGGTTGTTGTCCGCAGGGCCGCCACGGCGCCCCGTCCACGGATCCGCTCTAATCAGAGGTTACGCGTTGACTCCGCACGTGCTGGAAGCGCCTTGACGGTGCTGACGAACAGGCAGGCGACGGCCCCCGCTCCGGCGGAGGATGCGCCGCGCCCGAGCCGCCGCTCGATCGGCATGATCGTCAAGGCCTACGTCGCCCTGACCAAGCCGCGGATCATCGAGCTGCTGCTCATCACCACGCTGCCGGTGATGTTCCTGGCCGCCGGAGGGCTGCCGCCGCTGTGGACGTCGATCTGGGTCATGGTGTTCGGCACGCTGTCGGCGGGCAGCGCCAACGCCCTGAACTGCTACGTCGACCGCGACATCGACCAGAAGATGCGCCGCACCCGGCGCCGCCCGCTGGCCCGCCACCAGGTCTCCCCGCGGGGCGCGCTGATCTTCGGCATCGTGCTCGGCGTCCTGTCCGTCGCGGGGCTGGGGCTGACGACCAACTGGCTGGCCGCCGCCCTGAACACGGGCGCGATCCTGTTCTACGTGTGCGTCTACTCGATGATCCTCAAGCGGCGCACCGCCCAGAACATCGTGTGGGGCGGCATCGCCGGCTGCATGCCCGTGCTGATCGGCTGGGCCGGCATCACCGATCGGCTCGACTGGGCGCCGCTGGTGCTGTTCGGCGTGGTGTTCTTCTGGACGCCGCCGCACACCTGGACGCTGGCCATGCGCTACAAGGAGGACTACGCGGCGGCCGAGGTGCCCATGCTGCCCGTCGTGGCCACCGAGCGCCGGGTGATCCTGGAGTCGATCGCCTACACCTGGGCGACCGTGCTGTGCTCGCTGGCGCTGTGGCCGGTGGCCGGCACCACGCTGTTCTACCCGATCGTGGCCGCCGTCCTGGGCGTCATGTGCCTGTGGGAGGTGCACCGCCTGCTGGCCCGGCTCAACGCCGGCAAGAGCGGGGTGGCGCTGCGGCCCATGCGCTTCTTCCACTGGTCCAACGCCTACCTGGCGCTGCTCTTCCTCGCCGTCGCGATCGACCCGCTGCTGTCCTGAGCGGCTGTCGTGGGGGGCTTCCCGGGGCAGGTCCCCGCGCGGGACACCTGCCCCGTGATCCGTTAAAGTCACCCTATGACGTCCCGTGATCCACGCTGGGTGTTGAAGGACCGCCCGTCGTTCGCGTTGATCACCGGGTTGGTCGTCACCGGCATCTGCGCCCTCGTCTCGTTCTCCTTCGACGTGATCAACGGCGCGCCCGTGCAGTTCTTCATCGCGCTCGTGCTGGCCCTGGCGCCCGTGCCGCTGCTGCTGGCCGCCGTGCTGGCGCTCGACCGGATGGAGCCCGAGCCGCGCAGCAACCTGGTCTTCGCCTTCGCCTGGGGCGCCGGCGTCGCCGTGCTGGTCGCCGGTCTGATCAACTCGCTCAACCTGCACTACATCATCGACACCTCCAACCTGTCCGCGGCCAGCGCCCGCAACCTCACCGCCACCTTCGGCGCCCCCGTGGTCGAGGAGACCATGAAGGGCCTGGTGCTGCTCGGGCTGCTCAGGTTCCGTCGGGCCGAGCTCGACGGGCCCACCGACGGCGTCATCTACGCCAGCATGGTGGGCCTCGGCTTCGCGATGAGCGAGAACGTCAGCTACTACGTCCAGGCGCTCAACTCCGAGGCCGGCGGCGTCGGCCTGGCCGTCACCGTGGTGCTGCGCGGGGTGCTGTCGCCGTTCGCGCATCCCCTGTTCACCTCGATGATCGGGGTGGCGGTCGCCTACGCCGCCCAGCGCCACGGGCCCGAGCGGGTGTTCTACATCCTGGCCGGCTGGACCGGGGCCATGGTCCTGCACGGCCTGTGGAACGGCATGGTGTCCTACGGCGGCTTCGCCGGCCTGGTCATCGCGTACGCGACGCTGCTGGTGGTGCTGGCCGTGCTGATCGCGGTGGTCTTCCGCGACCGGCGGCGCATCGTCGCGCTCCTGCAGCGCTACCTGCCGCCGTACGAGCCGACGCGGCTGGTCGACGCGGCCGACATCCGCATGCTGTCCGCGCTGCCCCGCCGGCGCAAGGCCCGGCAGTGGGCCAGGGCCTACGGCGGCAAGCGGGGGCTGCGCGCCATGCGCGACTACCAGCTCGCCGCCACCGAGCTGGGCCTGCTGCACGAGCGGGCCGCCCGCCACGTCGTCGACGAGCACGCCTTCCACGAGGAGCAGCGGGCCCTGCTGGAGATCATGAGCATGTCCCGCGCGCGGTTCCCGTCGATCAGCGGGAGCGCGCCAGGATCGTGGTGAGCGACGTCTCCCGCGGCCCCGGGAAGACCGGGTCGGAGTGGAGCAGCAGGGCGTCGGCGAGCCCCTTGGCGGTCGCCGCGAGCTCCCGGGTGGCGTAGACGTAGGTGGTGGCGGCCCACCGGCGGGTCGAGTCCTCGCCCACGCCGAACGTCTCCAGGCCCGCCGCCCGGCACAGCGAGACCGCGCGGGGCAGGTGGAAGGCCTGGGTCACCACGGTCACCCGGGCGGCGCCGAACACCCGGCGGGCCCGCACGCAGGAGTCCCAGGTGTCGAAGCCGGCGTAGTCCAGCACCATGACGTCGTCCGGCACCCCGCGGGCGCGCAGGTACGCGGCCATCGCCGACGGCTCGTCGTAGTCCTTCCTGCTGTTGTCGCCTGACAGGAGCACGGCCTTGACCTTGCCCGTGCGGTACAGCCGGGCGGCGATGTCGAGCCGGCCGGCCAGCATGCCGGTGGGCCTGCCCTGGTACAGGCCGGCGCCGAGCACGAGCGCGGTGTCGGCGGCGGGCACCCGCGCCTCCCAGCCCGGGGCGCCGGCCACCGCGCGGTGCGGGGCGCTGCCGAGCCAGGCCCAGGTCATCGGGGCCAGCGCGAGCACGCTGACCAGCACCGACCCCTGGTAGGCCCGCCGCAGCGTCTTCCGGGAGGGGCGGCGCAGCCGCGAGGACTTCCCGAAGGAGCGGACGAACTGCCGCAAAACGGCACCTCACATCGGTGGGGGAGTGGCCGACTTCTCACCCCATACCCTGGCATAACCGATCAGTGGACGGCGGCCACTTCGGTGGGGGAGGGGGCGGGCGCCTCCTCGACCGGGCCGCGCACGCGCAGGGCGGTGACGGCGCGCAGCGCGAAGATCCACACCAGGGTCGCGCCGAGGACGTGCAGCCCCACCAGGAACGCGGGCACGGCCAGGAAGTACTGGACGTAGCCGATCACGCCCTGGAGCAGCTCGATCCCGAGCAGGGCCAGCGCCGCCCGGCGGGCCGGGCGAGGCGCGTCGGTGACGTGCAGCGCGAACGCCAGCGCGAACGACAGCCCCACCACCAGGTACGCGACGTCGGCGTGCAGCCGCACCACGCTCTCGATGTCGAGGTCGAAACGCGAGGCCAGGACGTCGCCCGAATGCGGGCCCGTGCCGGTCACGACCACCCCGGCCAGCAGGAGGACGGACACCGCGGCGATCAGGACGTGGCCGAGCCGGCGGATGTCGCGGTGGACCACCCGCCGCACCGGGCCGTCGCCCTCGCCGATGCGCCGGTAGAGCATCCAGCACGCGGCGACCAGCGCGATCGAGATGAGGAAGTGCACGCTCACCGTGAACGGGTTGAGCATGGTCCTGACCACCAGGCCGCCCCACAGGGCCTGCGCCAGCACGCCCAGCGGCTGGAGCAGGGCCAGCCCGAGCACCGAGCGGCGGCGCGGCGCCAGCCGCAGCGCCGACAGCACGCAGGCCACCCCCACCGCCAGCACGAGGAACGTGACCAGCCGGTTGCCGAACTCGACGAGCATGTTGGCCATCGCGACCTCGGGATGCGGCACCGGCACGAAGCTGTCGGGCGTGCACCTCGGCCAGGTCGGGCAGCCGAGGCCGGAGCCGGTGACGCGCACCGCGGCGCCGCTCACGGTGATGCCGGCGTTGGCCGCCACGGACGCCAGCGCCCACGCCCGGAACGACGTCGCCGTGGGCGCCCAGGGCGACAGCAGGCTCCGGACGAGAGGGTTCGGGTGGTCCGTGGGTACCTTCACGTCATCGATGGTAGGGGCCGTACCGGCCGGTCCCGCCACCGGGGAACGCCTTCTCAAGCCTGGCGGTATGTGACACATTACTGACGGCGCGGCCATCCGCGCAGGAGCGCCCGAGCCCCGGTCTGGAGGACTGGTCATGACCCATCGCCGCAAGCCAGGACAGGGCGAGGACGGCGTGGTCACCACGGTCGACTACCACACCGGCGGCGAGCCGTTCCGCGTCGTCACCGGCGGCGCGCCCGAGATCCCCGGCGCGACCGTGCTCGACCGCCGCGAGCACGCGCGCCGCCCCGGCGGCGAGGCCGACAGGGTGCGGCGGCTGCTCTGCCACGAGCCGCGCGGCCACGCCGACATGTACGGCTGCTTCCTCGTCCCTCCGGACGACCCGGGAGCCCACCTCGGGGCGCTGTTCTGGCACAAGGACGGCTTCTCCACCGCCTGCGGGCACGGCACGATCGCGCTCGGCGTCCACGCCGTCCGCGAGGGCCTGGTGCCCGCCGCGCCCGACGGGGAGACCGACGTCGTGGTGGACGTGCCGTCGGGGCGCGTCACCGCCCGGGTCCGCCGCGCGGCCGGGCGGATCGAGGCCGTCACGTTCGTCGGCGTCCCGTCGTTCGTGCTCGCCCGCGGCGTCCCCGCGGACGGCACCCGCGTGGACCTCGCCTACGGCGGCGCCGTCTACGCCAGCCTGCCGGCCCGCGCCGCGGGGCTGGAGGCGCGGCCCGAGCACCTGACCGGGCTGATCGCCCGCGCCCGCCGCATCAAGCGGGCCCTGGAGGGGCACCCGGCCACGCGGCACCCCGAGGACGAGCGCCTCTCCGGCGTCTACGGCGTGATCTTCCACGACGACCTGCCCGGCGGTGACGGCCACGTCCGTCAGCGCAACGTCACCGTCTTCGCCGACGGCGAGGTGGACCGCTCGCCGTGCGGCTCCGGCACGGCCGCGCGCCTGGCGCTCCTGCACGACGACGGCGTCCGCGAGCCGCTGATCCACGACAGCGTCGTGGGCTCCACCTTCCGGGCCCGCGTCGCCCGGGTCACGGGGGAGGGGGTGGTGCCGGAGGTCGAGGGCATGGCGTACCGCACCGGCCGGCACGCCTTCGAGCTGGATCCGGACGACCCGCTCGGCACCGGGTTCGTGCTGAGGTGACGCGTGCCGGATGATCTGACCATGGACCTCCAGCCCAGTCCCGCCCCGTCCGCCGCGACGCTGCCGTACCTCGACGCGGGCACGCTGCGACGGCTGGTGCCCGTCGCGCGGGCGGTGAGCATCCTGGAGCAGGCGCTGCGGGCCGGGCTGGACCCCGAGGACACGCCCCTGCGCACCGCCGCGGACCTGCCCGGCGGCCAGCTCCTGCTGATGCCCGCCGCCGCGGGCCGGTACGCGGGGGTCAAGGCCGTCACCGTCGCACCGGGCAACGCCGAGCGCGGGCTGCCCCGCATCCAGGGGACCTACCTGCTGTTCGAGGGCGGCACGCTGACGCCGCTGGCCGCCCTCGACGGGGTCGCGCTCACCTCGCTGCGCACCCCGGCCGTCTCCGCGCTGGCCGTGCGCCACCTGGCCGAGCCGGACGCGCGCGACCTGCTGGTCTTCGGGACGGGGCCGCAGGCGTACGGGCACGTCGAGGCGCTCGCCGCGGTACGCCCCGTCGAGACCGTCACCGTCGCCGGTCGCGACGCCGCCCGCGCCGAGGCGCTGGCCGCCCACTGCCGTGAGCTGGGCCTGCGCGCCCGCGCCCTGCCCGTGACGGGCTCCGCCCCGGAGCCGGATGCGCTGCGCGAGGCGCTCTCCCGGGCCGACCTCGTCGCCTGCTGCACCACCGCCCGGCTGCCGCTGTTCCCCGGCGCCCTGCCCCGCGACGGCGCCACCGTCGTCGCCGTCGGCTCCCACGAGCCCGGCGCCCGCGAGCTCGACGACGAGCTCGTCGCCCGCGCCACCGTGGTCGTCGAGGCCCGCTCCTCCGCCCTGGTCGAGGCGGGGGACGTGATGGCGCCGATCCGCCACGGTACGATCACCACTGGTCATCTCGCCGGAAACCTCGCCGAGCTGATCGCCGGCCGGGTCGCCGTGGGTCCCGGGCCCCGCGTCTTCAAGAGCACGGGCATGGCGTGGGAGGACCTGGTGGTGGCGGCCGCCGCGTACGAGGCGTGGGACGTAGCGAAGGGATGAGCGCATGGGCGCGGAGCACCGGCTCGACCTGCCGGCCGTCGGAGAGCGGCAGAGCCTGCGCGAGCAGGTGGCCCACGCGCTGCGCGCCGCGCTGGTCACGGGCGAGATGCGCCCTGGGGTGGTGTACTCCGCGCCCGCGCTGGCGCAGCAGTTCGGCGTCTCGGCCACGCCCGTCCGCGAGGCGATGCTCGACCTGGCCAAGGAGGGCCTCGTCGAGGCCGTGCGCAACAAGGGCTTCCGGGTCGCCGAGCTGTCCGCCCGCGACCTGGACGAGCTGACCGAGCTGCGGCGGCTGATCGAGGTGCCGACCGTGACACGGCTGGCCGCCTGCGTCCCCGCCACGGGCTTCGCCCGGCTCCGGCCGCTGGCCGAGGAGATCGTGGCGGCCGCCGAGCGGGGCGACCTGCTCGCGTACGTGGACGCCGACCTGCGCTTCCACGTGGAGCTGCTGGCCCTGTCGGGCAACTCCCGCCTGGTGTCGATCGTCACGGACCTGCGCACCCGGGCCCGCCTGTACGGGCTGTCGACGCTGCCGGGCGACAAGCTGGCCGGGTCGGCGCGCGAGCACCTGGCCCTGCTCGACGCGCTGGAGGCGGGCGACCGCGACGCGGTGGGGCACCTCATGGCCGAGCACATCGGCCACGTCCGCGGCATCTGGGCCGGCCCCGGACAGACCGGCCCCGAGACCGCCGGCCCCGAGAGCACCGGCGCCTAGAACGTCCTGGAACGCCCCGCAGCGTTCGGGAGGCGGGCTCAGCGGGAGCGGGTGGCGCCCAGGCTCGCCGCCACGATGCAGGCGATGGCCGCCCACTGCTGCATGTGCAGCACCTCGCCCAGCACCACCAGCCCGATCATCGCCGCCACGGCCGGCTCCAGGCTCATGAGGATGCCGAACACGTGCTTGGGCATCCTCCGCAGCGCCTGCAGCTCCAGCGAGTACGGGATCACTGACGACAGCAGCCCCACCCCGAGCCCGATGAGCACCAGCTCCGGCTGGAGGAGGTCGGCCCCGCCCGTCGCGATGCCCACCGGCGCCACCACCACGGCCGAGACGATCATCGCGAACGACAGCCCCGACGTCCCGGGGAAGCGCCGCCCCGCCGCGGCCGACAGCACGATGTAGGCCGCCCAGCAGACGCCGGCCACCAGGGCGAACCCGATGCCGGCCCAGCTCACGCTCTGCGACTGGCCCCACGGCGCGAGCAGCACCACGCCCAGCCCGGCCAGCCCGACCCACAGCAGGTCCAGCCGCCGCCGCGACGCGGCCACGGCCACGCCGAGCGGGCCGAGGAACTCGATCGCCACCGCGATCCCCATCGGCAGCCGCGACAGCGCCTCGTAGAACGACAGGTTCATCAGGCCGAGCGTCGCCCCGAAGCCGAGCCCGACCGCCCAGTGCCGCCAGGACATCCCCCGGAGCTTCGGCCGGGCCACCGCGCCCATGATGATCGCGCCCGCCGTGATGCGCAGGAACACCACCGCGCTCGGCGGCAGCGCCGCGAACAGCTCCTTGGCGAACCCCGCGCCGAGCTGCACGGAGAAGATCGCCAGCAGGACGAGCCCCGACGGCGGTATGGAGTCGGCCGCGGAGCGCAGGAGACTTCCCGGCCGCGGCACTCCGGAGCTGCGGTCGAAGGGGTCGTCGAGGGCGAAGGCGGTCACGGTACTCCTCGGGGAGCTGGTCAGGCGCGGCCTGAACAGGGCGATAGCTGAGGATAGTCGCCGACCTCGACATTTCCCCACTTGGGGTGGTAGGACGAATGTCCCGAACACCTCCCCGTCCCGCGTTGGAGACATGACCGCACCCGCTCCGCCCGTCACCCTGGTGCGGCCGCCGTTCGCCTTGTCCGCCGCCTCCTTCGTCAGCAGCTTCGACCGCTTCGCCGTCGGCCCCATGCTGGTGCTGATCGCCCTGGACCTGCGCGTCACGCTCGCCGCGGCCGTCGCGGCGGCCAGCGGCTACTACCTCGCCTACGGCCTGTCCCAGCCGCTGTGGGGGGTGCTGTCCGACCGGTTCGGGCGCATGCCGGTGATGCGGGCCGCGCTGCTGGGCGCCACCGCGGCGGGCCTGGCCTCCGCGCTGATGCCCTCGCTCGTCCCGCTGGTCGCGCTCCGCGTCGTGGCGGGCGCCTGCTTCGGCGCCGTGATCCCCACCTCGCTCACGTACGTCGGCGACACCGTCGCGGCGCCGATCCGCCAGCGCGCCCTGACGGACCTCATGGGCACCGCCGCGCTCGGCACCGCCATGGCCACCGGCTTCGGCGGCGTGCTGGCCGACCTGGTGAGCTGGCGCGTCGTCTTCGTCACGGCCGCCCTGTGCGCCCTGGCCTGCGCGCTCGGCCTGCGCTCGGTGCCGGAGCCGTCCCGCGGCGCCGTCGGCGGGCTCGGCGCGCACGTGGGCGCGGTGCTGCGGGAGCGGTGGGCGCTGCTGGTGTTGGGGCTGGCGTTCGTGGAGGGAGCCGTCCTGCTGGGGCTGCTGCCGTTCCTGGCCACCGCGCTCCAGCACCACGGGGTCACGGCCGCCGTGGCGGGCCTGGCCACCGCGGTGTACGGGGTGGGGCTGTGGCTGCTCAGCCGGCTGGTCAAGCGGCTGTCGCGGCACTGGCCGGCGCCGCTGCTCATCGCGGTCGGCGGCGCGCAGCTCAGTCTCGGCCACGCGCTCGTCGCCGTCCACGTGAGCCTGGTGACGGTGATGGCGGCGGCGCTGCTGTTCGGCGGCGGCTGGTCGTTCATGCACTCGTCACTGCAGAACTGGGCGACCTCCGTCGCGCCCCATGCCAGGGGGACGGCCGTGGCGTTCTTCGCGGCGGCGCTGTTCATCGGCGGGGCGGCCTCGTCCTGGGCGGGCGGGCCGCTCGCCGGTGACGGGTCGTACGGGCTGCTGTTCGCCGTGGCGGCGGCGGTGGCGCTGCCGCTGACGGCGGTCGCCGTCGTGGGCCGCCACAGGTACGGCACGCCCCCGCCGGACGCCCCGCCGTCCCCGGCCTGACCAGGCTCGGCCGTACGGCGTGAGAGCGTCACTCCCAGCGGAACGTGCGCGAGGCCAGCCCGAGGCACAGCACCGCCCACGCGGCCAGCACCCCCAGCGCGCCCAGCGGGAGCGCTCCGCCCGACAGCACCGTCCGCAGCCCCCCGGTGAGCGCCGAGATGGGCAGCACCTCCAGCGCCGGCCGCACCGCCTCCGGCAGCTTCGACAGCGGGAACATCACCCCGCCCGCACCCAGCAGCACCAGGTAGACGAGGTTGGCCGCGGCCAGCGTCGCCTCGGCCCGCAGCGTACCGGCCATGAGCAGGGCGAGCCCGCTGAAGGCCGCCGTGCCCAGCACCACGAGCAGCGCCGCCGCCGCGAACGACCCGTGCGGCCGCCACCCGAGCGCCAGCCCCACCGCCGTGACCACCACGACCTGGATGAGCTCCACCACGAGCACCGCCGCCGTCTTGGCCAGCATGAGCCCGGCCCGCGACAACGGGGTCGCGCCGAGCCGCTTCAGCACGCCGTAGCGCCGCTCGAACCCGGTCGCGATCGCCTGCCCGGTGAACGCCGTGGACATGACCGCCAGCGCGAGCACGCCCGGGGCCAGGAACGCCACCCGGCTGCCCCCGCCCACGTCGATGAGCGGCGCCACCGTGAACCCGGCGAGCAGCAGCACCGGGATGACGAGGGTGAGCAGGAGCTGCTCGCCGTTGCGCAGCGTCGCGCGCACCTCCGCGCCGGCCTGGGCGAGCACCATGCGCGGGAACGGCGCCGCCCCCGGCGCGGGCGTGAGGTCCAGCGTGGTCGTGTGCGGCGCCGTCATCGCAGCTCCCTGCCCGTCAGTTCCAGGAAGACGTCCTCCAGTGTGCGGCGCTCGATGCGCAGGTCGTCGGCCGTGACGCCCTCGGCCGCGCACCAGGCGGTCACGGTGGCCAGCAGCTCCGGGCCCACCTGCCCCTCGACGATGTAGTGGCCGGCCGGCGACTCCTTGGCCGCGCTGCCCGACGGCAGGGCGTTGAGCAGCTCCTCCAGCGCCAGCCCGGGGCGGGCGCGGAAGCGGAGCTGCCGCTCGGCGCCGGTCAGCGCCGCCGGGCTGCCCTCGGCCACCACCCGTCCGCCGTCGATGATCACGACGTGGTCGGCCAGCCGCTCGGCCTCGTCCATGTGGTGCGTGGTGAGCACCACCGAGACGCCCGCCGCGCGCAGGTCGGCCACGAGGTCCCAGCAGGCGTGCCGGGCCTGCGGGTCGAGCCCGGCCGTCGGCTCGTCGAGGAACACCAGCTCCGGCCGCCCGACGACCGCCGCGGCCAAAGACAGCCGCTGCTGCTGCCCGCCCGACAGCCGGCGGTACGGGGTGCGGGCGTGGGCGGCCAGGCCCAGCCGTACGAGCAGGGCCTCGACGTCGAGGGGACGGGCGTAGAAGCGGGACACCAGGCGCAGCCACTCGCCGCAGCGCGTCGCGGGCGGCACGCCGCCCGACTGGAGCATGACCCCCACCCGGGGCCGCAGCGCGGGGGCGTCGGGCGGCAGGCCCAGCACCCGCACGGTGCCCCCGTCGGCCTTGCGGAACCCCTCGCAGATCTCCACCGTGGACGTCTTGCCCGCGCCGTTGGGCCCGAGCACGGCCGTCACCGCGCCGCGGCCCGCGCGCAGCGACAGGCCGTCGACCGCGGTCGTGCCGTCGTAGCGCTTGACCAGGCCGATGATCTCGACGGCTGGGGAGTCCATGGCCACGAGTCTAAGGACTGCGGGGAGCGGTCTCGTGCGCAGCCCGGCCGCCGGTCGATCATCTGTCCGGGCACCCGCCGCGCACCGGCCCGGCCACTGGCCGGATATGGCCACCTGTTTGCCCGGCGTTTCCCGGCAGGGGCACGGGCCGGGTGAAAGTCTGATGAGGGGGAGAGCCGGGCGGCCGTTGACGGCGACGGCGGCCCGGCGAGGACGGCAAGGAGGGTTCCCATGTCAGAGCGCAGCGCCTACGAGCCGGGTGTCCCGTGCTGGGTGGATCTGTCGAGTCCCGACGTCGTCGCGTCGGTGCGCTTCTACGGCGAGGTCTTCGGCTGGCGGGCCGAGATGGCCGGCGACCCGGAGGCCGGGGGCTACGGCCAGTTCTTCCACGGCGACAAGCGGGTCGCCGGCGTGGGCCCCCTGCACGGCGAGGTCATGCCGCCCCACTGGAACACCTATGTCGCCGTCGAGGACGCCGACGCGACCGTCGACCGGGTCAAGAACGCCGGCGGGGCGGTCGTCGCCGGGCCGATGCAGGTCATGGAGGAGGGCCGGATGGCGGTCCTCCAGAGCCCGGACGGCGCGTACGCGTCGATCTGGCAGGCGGGCCGCCACCACGGCGCCGAGCTGGTCAACGAGCCGGTCTCGTTCTGCTGGGCCGAGCTGGTCACCCGCGACCCCGGGGCGGCGGAGCGGTTCTACCGGTCGGTGTTCGGCTGGACCCCGCAGCCGCAGCAGATGGACGGCGTCACCTACACCGAGTGGCACTCCGGCGACCGGGGCGTCGCCGGCATGATCGAGATGGGCCCCATGTACCCGCCGGAGACGCCGTCGCACTGGATGGTCTACTTCGCGGTCGCCGACCTCGACGCGACCATCGAGGCGGCCCGGCGCGGCGGCGCGCAGATCCTCGTGGACTCCATGGACTCTCCGCCGGGCCGGTTCGGGATGCTCGCGGACCCGCAGGGGGCGGCCCTGTCGGTGATCCAGCTCATCGAGAATCAGTAAAAAACAGATGACCGGGAATTAGGAGGACTTTACCGCTGTTCAACTCCCTCGGCCCTCGTGGGCCGCAGCCCGCGAGGGAGAGGGGTACACGTATGTCCGTGGCGCCGGCGGCATCGGACGCATCAGCGTCGTCCGAATCCGGGTCGTCCGAATCCGGGTCGTCCGTATCCGGGTCGTCGACAGCATCCGGACCGGCGGGGATCGAGGGGGAGGACCGCCCGGCGAGGCGGGGCACCGCCCTGCTCCTGTTCGTGCTCGGCGCGCTGTCGGCCATCGGCCCGCTGTCCATCGACATGTACCTGCCCGCGCTGCCCGCCATCACCGGCGAGCTGCTCAGCACGCCCGCCCAGGTCCAGCTCACGCTGACCGCCTGCCTCATCGGCGTCTCGGCCGGCCAGGTGGTCGCCGGGCCCGTGAGCGACGTGCGCGGGCGCAGGATGCCGCTGCTCGTCGGGGTCGCCGGGTTCGCGCTGTCCTCGCTGCTGTGCGCGTTCGCGCCGTCCGTGCCCGTGCTCATCGGGCTGCGGCTGCTGCAGGGCGTGCTCGGCGGCGCGGCCCTGGTGATCGTCCGCGCCGTGGTGCGCGACCTGTACGACGGCGCCGCGATCGCCCGCATCTTCGCCACGCTCATGCTCGTCAGCGGCCTCGCGCCGATCCTCGCGCCCGTGGCCGGCGCCCAGCTGCTGGAGTTCACCTCGTGGCGGGGCGTGTTCGTCGCGCTCAGCGTCGCCGGGGTGGTGTTGCTGCTGGCCGTGGTCTTCGGGGTGCGCGAGACCCTGCCGGCGGGAAGCCGGGAGAGCGGCGGCCTGCGGAACACCCTGCGCACCTTCGGCCGGCTGCTGGGCGACCGCCCGTTCATGGGCTCCGCCCTGACGGCCGGGCTGGGGTTCGCCGCGATGTTCGCCTACATCTCCGGGTCGCCGTTCGTGATCCAGGAGGTGTACCACGCCACGCCCTCGCAGTACTCCCTCATCTTCGGGCTCAACGCGCTCGGACTGACCCTCATGGCGCAGGTCGGCGGGCGGCTCGCGGGCCGGGTGGCGCCGGCGCGGCTGGTCTTCACCGGCCTGGCCGTCGCCGTCACGGGCGCCGCGCTGCTGCTGGCGGCCGCGGCCACCGGGCTCGGGCTGGCCGGGATCGTGGCGGGACTCTTCGTCATCATGTGCGGGCAGGGCCTCGTCCTCCCGGGCACCGGCGCGCTCGCCCTGGCCGGGCAGCCGCCGCAGGTCGCGGGCAGCGCCTCGGCCCTGCTCGGGGTGCTCCAGTTCGCGCTGGGCGCGCTGGCGGCCCCGCTGGTGGGTCTCGTGGGGTCCGGCTCGGCGACGCCGATGGCCGCCGTCATACTGGCGCTGCTCGTCCTCGCGGCCCTCGTCTTCACCCTGCTGCGGGGACGGCCGCGGGAGTCCCTCCAGGCCGCCGACCAGGGCATTAGGTAAGCCTTACCTGAGTGAGAAATTGCATTGACCCATTCCCCGGATCCATTTGTGGGACGGGAAGGAATTACGGCACACTGATGTTGTGAAAAACGTGCCCACCACGATCGAGCCAGGCAGCGAGCGCAGCACGCGTGCGCGCGTGGCCCGGCTCATCCTGGAGCACGGTCCCGTCGCGGCCGCCGCGCTGGGCGAACGGCTCGGGCTGACCCCGGCCGCCGTCCGCCGCCATCTCGACGCGTTGCTGTCCGACGGGATGATAGAGCCTCGCACGGTACGGCCACGCGGCCAGCGCGGGCGGGGGCGACCGGCCAAGCTGTTCGCCATCACCGACGCGGGGCGCAGTGCCTTCGAGCACGCCTATGACGACCTGGCCGGGAGCGCCCTGCGCTTCCTGGCCGAGCGCATGGGGGGCGAAGCGGTGACCGACTTCGCCCGCACGCAGGTCTCCGGCCTGCTGCGGCGGCTGGAGCCGGTCATGAGCTCGGTGCCCCCGGAGCGGCGCGTCGAGGTGCTGGCGCAGGCGCTCTCCGCGGAGGGCTACGCCGCCTCCTCCACCAAGGCCAAGTCGGGCGGTGACCAGCTCTGCCAGCACCACTGCCCCGTGGCGCACGTGGCGGCGGAGTTCCCGCAGCTCTGCGAGGCCGAGACGGAGGCGTTCGCGCGACTCCTCGGCACCCCCGTGCAGCGCCTGGCCACGATCGCCCACGGCGACGGGGTCTGCACCACGCACGTCAGCCCGCAATCGCTGGGTGATCCCGTACATAGAGACAAGAGCAAGGAGACCGGAAGGTGACTGTCACCGACCGCCCGGAGCTGGAAGGCCTCGGGAATTACAAGTTCGGCTGGGCCGACCCGGATGCCGCCGGAGCGGCGGCCAAGCGCGGCCTGTCCGAGGAAGTCGTGCGCAACATCTCCGCGCTCAAGAACGAGCCGGAGTGGATGCTCGACCTTCGCCTGAAGGGCCTCCGCCTGTTCGACAAGAAGCCGCTGCCCACCTGGGGTTCCGACCTCACCGGCATCGACTTCGACAACATCAAGTACTTCGTCCGCTCGACGGAGAAGCAGGCCGCCTCCTGGGACGAGCTGCCCGCGGACATCAAGAACACCTACGACAAGCTGGGCATCCCCGAGGCGGAGAAGCAGCGCCTCATCGCCGGCGTCGCAGCGCAGTACGAGTCCGAGGTCGTCTACCACAAGATCCGTGAGGACCTCGAGGAGAAGGGCGTCATCTTCGTCGACACCGACACGGGCCTGAAGGAGCACGAGGAGCTCTTCAAGGAGTACTTCGGCTCGGTCATCCCGGTCGGCGACAACAAGTTCGCCGCTCTCAACACCTCCGTGTGGTCCGGTGGCTCGTTCATCTACGTGCCGCCGAACGTCGAGGTCGAGATCCCGCTCCAGGCCTACTTCCGGATCAACACCGAGAACATGGGCCAGTTCGAGCGGACCCTGATCATCGTGGACGAGAACTCCTACGTCCACTACGTCGAGGGCTGCACCGCGCCGATCTACTCGTCCGACTCGCTGCACTCCGCGGTCGTCGAGATCATCGTGAAGAAGAACGCCCGCTGCCGTTACACGACCATCCAGAACTGGTCGAACAACGTCTACAACCTGGTGACCAAGCGCGCCGTCGCCTACGAGGGCGCCACCATGGAGTGGATCGACGGCAACATCGGCTCCAAGGTCACGATGAAGTACCCGGCCGTCTACCTCATGGGCGAGCACGCCAAGGGCGAGACCCTGAGCGTCGCGTTCGCCGGCGAGGGCCAGCACCAGGACGCCGGCTCCAAGATGGTGCACCTGGCGCCCCACACCAGCTCCAGCGTCATCTCCAAGTCGGTGGCGCGCGGCGGCGGCCGCACCTCCTACCGCGGTCTCGTGCAGATCGAGGAGGGCGCCCACGGCAGCGCCAGCACCGTCAAGTGCGACGCGCTGCTCGTCGACCAGATCAGCCGCTCCGACACCTACCCCTACGTCGACGTCCGCGAGGACGACGTGTCGATGGGGCACGAGGCCACGGTCTCCAAGGTCAGCGAGGACCAGCTGTTCTACCTCATGAGCCGCGGGCTCGGCGAGGACGAGGCCATGGCGATGATCGTGCGCGGCTTCGTCGAGCCGATCGCGCGTGAGCTGCCGATGGAGTACGCGCTCGAGCTCAACCGGCTGATCGAGCTGCAGATGGAAGGAGCCGTCGGCTGATGGGCCTGAACGAGAAGCCCCTGTCGACCCTGCACGAGAGGGCGTCGTACGACCTGGCCGACTTCGACGTGCCCACCGGGCGCGAGGAGGCCTGGCGCTTCACCCCGCTGTCGCGCCTCAAGGGCCTGCACAACGGCAAGGCCCAGGTCAGCGGTCAGGTCGTCACCCAGGTCTACACGCCGGCCGGCGTGAGCGCCGAGTGGGTCGGCCGCGACGACGCGCGCGTCGGCAAGGCCTACGTACCGGCCGACCGGGTCAGCGCCCAGGCCTACAACACCTTCGAGAAGGCCCTGGTCGTCACCGTGCCTAAGGAGGCCACGCCCAGCGACCACATCAGCATCGAGCTGCGCGGCGGCGGCACCGACGGCGCCTCCTACGGCCACATCGTGATCAACGTGGAGCCGCTGGCCGAGGCCGTCGTCGTCATCGAGCATCAGGGCAGCGCCGTCTACGCCGACAACATCGAGTTCGTCGTCGGCGACGGCGCCTCCCTCAAGGTCGTCAGCCTCCAGGACTGGCAGAACGACGCGGTCCACGTGTCGCACCACCACGCCCAGCTCGCCAAGGACGCCACGTTCAAGAGCTTCGTGGTGACGCTCGGCGGCGACCTCGTCCGGCTGTCGCCCAGCGTGTCCTACACCGGCCCCGGCGGCGACGCCGATCTGTCCGGCGTGTACTTCGCCGACGCGGGCCAGCACCTGGAGCACCGCCTCCTGGTCGACCACTCGCAGCCCAACTGCAAGAGCAACGTCGACTACCGCGGCGCCCTGCAGGGCGAGAACGCCCACGCCGTCTGGATCGGCGACGTGATCATCAGGGTCGAGGCCGAGGGCACCGACACCTACGAGCTCAACCGCAACCTCATCCTCACCGACGGCGCCCGCGCCGACTCGGTGCCCAACCTGGAGATCCTCACCGGCGAGGTCGCCGGCGCGGGTCACGCCTCGACGTCGGGCCGCCTCGACGACGAGCACATCTTCTACCTCCAGGCCCGCGGCATCCCCTTCGACGAGGCGCGCCGCCTCGTCATCCGGGGCTTCCTCGGCCAGCTCATCGAGCGCATCCAGATCGACGAGATCCGCGAGCGCGTCATGAGCGCGGTGGAGGCGGAGCTCGCACGATGAGTTTCCAGAAGGTGTGCAGCGTCACCGACATCCCCGACGGCGGGGTGATCGGCGTCGAGGTCGACGAGACCCCGGTCGCGCTCGTCCGCAAGGGCGACGAGGTCTTCGCCCTGCACGACATCTGCTCCCACGCCGAGGTCAAGCTCAGCGAGGGGGAGGTCTACGACGGCACGCTGGAGTGCTGGCTGCACGGCTCGTGCTTCGACGTCCGGACCGGCAAGCCCACCGGCCCTCCCGCGACCAGGCCCGTGAACACCTACACAGTCAAGATCGACGGCGACGACGTCCTCGTCTCGCTCTCGAAGGAGTCATAAACACATGTCCACCCTTGAGATCCGTGACCTCCAGGTCGCCGTCGAGGACAAGGCGATCCTGCGCGGCGTCAACCTCACCGTGAGCTCCGGCGAGACCCACGCCATCATGGGCCCCAACGGCTCCGGCAAGTCGACCCTGGCCTACGCGATCGCCGGCCACCCCAAGTACACGATCACCGGCGGTCAGGTGCTGCTCGACGGCGTCGACCTGCTGGAGCTGTCGGTCGACGAGCGCGCCCGCGCCGGCCTGTTCCTCGCCATGCAGTACCCCGTCGAGGTCCCCGGCGTCTCGGTGTCCAACTTCCTGCGCTCGGCCGTCACCGCGGTGCGCGGCGAGGCGCCCAAGCTGCGCGAGTTCGCCAAGGACCTCAAGGGCGGCATGGACGCCCTGTCCATCGACGCGGCCTTCGCCCAGCGCAACCTCAACGAGGGCTTCTCCGGCGGTGAGAAGAAGCGCCACGAGATCCTCCAGCTCGAGCTGCTCAAGCCCAAGATCGCGGTGCTCGACGAGACCGACTCCGGCCTCGACGTCGACGCGCTGCGCGTGGTGTCGGAGGGCATCAACCGCTTCCGCGCCTCCGGCGAGACGGGCGTGCTGCTCATCACCCACTACACCCGCATCCTGCGCTACGTGAAGCCGGACTTCGTCCACGTCTTCGCGGCCGGCCGGATCGTCGAGGAGGGTGGGCCGGAGCTGGCCGACAAGCTCGAGGCCGAGGGCTACGAGCAGTACACGAAGGCGACTGCATGACTTATCCCACCAGCTTCGACGTGGAGAGGATCAGGAAGGACTTCCCGGTCCTCTCCCGCGAGCTGCCCGGCGGGCGCCCGCTCGTCTACCTGGACTCGGGCAACTCATCGCAGAAGCCCACGCCGGTCGTCGAGACGGTGCGCGAGCACCTGGCGATGCACTACAGCAACGTCGGGCGCGCCATGCACGTGCTCGGCGCCGAGTCGACCGAGGCGTACGAGAGCGCGCGCGACAAGGTGGCCGCGTTCATCGGCGCGCCCTCACGCGACGAGGTGATCTTCACCAAGAACGCGTCCGAGGCGCTCAACCTGGTCGCCCACGCCTTCGGGCCCCACCTGTGGACCCCGGGCGGCGAGGGCGCCGGCCAGGACGCCGACCCGCGCTTCGCGCTCGGCCCCGGCGACGAGATCGTCATCTCCGAGATGGAGCACCACTCCAACATCGTGCCGTGGCAGATGCTCGTGCAGCGCACCGGCGCGACGCTCAAGTGGTTCGGCGTCACCGACGAGGGCCGGCTCGACCTGTCGAACCTCGGCGAGCTGGTCACCGAGCGGACGAAGATCGTGTCGATCGCCCACCAGTCCAACGTGCTCGGCACCGTCAACCCGGTCGCCGACGTGCTGCGGCGCGCCCGCGAGGTGGGCGCCCTGGTGATGCTCGACGCCTCCCAGTCCGTGCCCCACCACCCCGTGAACGTCGCCGAGCTGGGCGTCGACTTCGTGGCCTTCACCGGCCACAAGATGCTCGGCCCCTCCGGCATCGGCGTGCTGTGGGGACGCGGCGAGCTGCTGGAGGCCATGCCCCCGTTCATGGGCGGCGGCGAGATGATCGAGGCGGTCTGGATGGACCACTCGACGTACGCGCCGATCCCGCACAAGTTCGAGGCCGGCACCCCGCCGATCGTCGAGGCCATCGGCCTCGGCGCGGCCGTCGACTACCTCCAGGGCGTCGGCCTGGACGCCATCGAGGCGCACGAGCGCACGCTCACGGCGTACGCGCTGGACGCGCTGCGCGAGGTGCCCACGCTGCGGCTCATCGGGCCCGACTCGCTGGAGCGGCGGGGCGCCACCCTGTCGTTCACGCTGGAGGGCATCCACCCGCACGACGTGGGGCAGATCCTCGACGACAGCTTCGGCGTCGCCGTGCGCGTCGGCCACCACTGCGCCCGCCCGCTGCACCTCAGGTTCGGAATACCGGCGACCACGCGGGCGTCGTTCTACCTGTACAACACCACGGGCGAGATCGACGCCCTGGTGCGCGGCCTCCACCACGTCCAGAAAGTGTTCGCATAGCCATGATCGGCGAGTCGATGTACCAGGAGCTGATCCTGGAGCACTACAAGCACCCGCAGGGGCGGGGGCTGCGTGAGCCGTACGACGCCGAGGTCCACCACGTGAACCCGACGTGCGGCGACGAGATCACGCTCCGGGTGAAGCTCGGCGACGCCGGCCGGATCGAGGACGTCTCCTACGACGGCCAGGGCTGCTCGATCAGCCAGGCCGCCGCGTCGGTCCTGCACGAGCTGACCGCCGGCTCCACGGTGGAGGAGACCCTGTCGGTCGTCGACGAGTTCACCCGGCTCATGCAGGGCAGGGGCCAGGTGGAGGCCGACGAGGACGTCCTCGGCGACGCTGTGGCGTTCGCCGGGGTCGCGAAGTTCCCGGCCAGGGTCAAGTGCGCGCTGCTGTCGTGGATGGCCTACAAGGACGCTGTAGTGAGGAGTGCCAGCAGATGAGCAAGCCGGTGGAGACGCCGACCGCGTTCGACGGTGAGGCCACCGTCGAGGAGGTCATGGAGGCGCTCAAGGACGTCGTCGACCCCGAGCTCGGCATCAACGTCGTCGACCTGGGCCTGATCTACGGCCTCAACCTCGACCCCGCCGAGGACGGCCGCCCCGTGGCCACCATCGACATGACGCTCACCAGTGCCGCCTGCCCGCTCACGGATGTGATCGAGGATCAGGCGCACTCCGCGCTCGATGGTATGGTCTCCGATGTGAAGATCAACTGGGTCTGGCTCCCGCCGTGGGGCCCGGACAAGATCACCGACGAGGGCCGTGAGCAGCTGCGTATGCTAGGCTTCAACGTCTGATCTCCTGACCTTCAGCATCAGTCAGCGGCATCAGTTCCAGCAGTACGTTCTGAGCACCATGTTTTGAGCAGTACGGCCGGCATCCCAGTGCCGGCCGCGCCCGTGCCGCGGTCCGAGAGCCGGACCGGTCGGGGAATACTCGATGTCTTCCCCGCGTTGGCACCACGTGCACCTGGCGCACCTTCATGTGCGTTAGCCGCCTGCGGCCGGCAAGCGGGTGCGCGTAGACGGCCCCGATGCGTGCCGGTGAGATCACCGGCCGGGCCTGTCCCCACCCCAGCGGGTGCCGATCACCCGCGCCTCGCAATGAGTGCGGCACGTAGCCGCACGTCCTGGCTCGTCCTTTCGCAGAAGTGACGCGCCACTTCGACTGAAAGGCACGACGTTCGTGACCATGCTTGACGCTGTCCTGCCCGAGCTCGCCCCCGAGCAGGGCGTGCCCACGCTCGCTCCCGAGCAGGGCATCTCCGAGTTCGAGCTGCTGGGTCTTCCCAAGCCGCTCGTGACCGGCCTGGCCCGCCAGGGCATCGACAGCCCCTTCCCCATCCAGACCGCGACCATCCCCGACGTCCTCACCGGCGCCGACGTCCTCGGCCGCGGCCAGACCGGCTCCGGCAAGACGCTCGCGTTCGGCCTGCCCACCATGGCCCGCCTGGCCGGCGTCCGGCCCGCGCCGGGCCGTCCGCGCGCGATGATCCTCGTTCCCACCCGCGAGCTGGCCCTCCAGGTCCACGACGCGCTGGAGCCGCTCGGCCGTGGTCTCGGCCTGCGGATGAAGGTCATCGTCGGCGGCATGTCCATGGGCAAGCAGATCGAGGCGCTGCGGCGCGGCGTCGACATCGTCATCGCCACGCCCGGCCGGCTCGGCGACCTCATCCGCCAGGGTGAGTGCTCGCTGTCCGACATCGAGGTGAGCGTCCTCGACGAGGCCGACCACATGTGCGACCTCGGCTTCTTCCCCGTCGTCACCGAGCTGCTCGCGCAGACCCCGGCCGGCGGGCAGCGGCTGCTGTTCTCCGCCACGCTCGACGGCGACGTCGACAAGCTCGTGCGGCGCTTCCTCAAGGACCCGATCACGCACTCCGTGGCCCCCGCGACCTCCCCGGTCGACACCATGGAGCACCACGTGATGCAGGTCACGCGTGACGACAAGTTCGACGTCACCGCCGAGATCGCCAACCGCGAGGGCCGCACGATCATCTTCGTCCGCACCCAGCACGGCGTGGACCGGCTGTGCAAGCAGCTGGCCCGGGTCGGCGTCAAGGCGGGCGGCCTGCACGGCGGCAAGCGCCAGAACCAGCGCACCCGCATCCTGGCCGAGTTCCGCGAGGGCTCCGTCAACGTGCTCGTCTGCACCGACGTCGCGGCCCGCGGCATCCACGTCGACAACATCAGCCTCGTGCTGCACGTCGACCCGCCGCAGGACCACAAGAGCTACCTCCACCGCGGCGGCCGCACGGCCCGCGCGGGCGAGAAGGGCACCGTCGTCACGCTGGTGCTGCCCAACGAGCGCCGCTCCACCGACCAGCTCACCCGCCGGGCCGGCATCCAGCCGTTCCGCCTCAAGGCCACCCCGGGCCACCCGCGGGTCGCCGAGGTGACGGGCGCCCGTGTCCCCAGTGGCGAGTCCATCCCCGTGTGGGAGCCCGACGTCCGCAAGCCGCTGCGGCCGCGCCGCGAGCACGGCAACGGCGGCGGGCAGGGCGGCGACCGTCGCGGCGGCGGCCGTCGCGGGCGCCGTGACTTCGACGGCGACCGGCGGCCCCGCCGCCACGACGACGGCGCTCCGGCCTCCGGCGGCGAGCAGGGCTCCGGCCCGCGCTCGTTCGGCGACGACCGTGGCCCGCGGGGCGGCGGCTTCCGCCGCGACGACCGTGGTCCGCGCGGCGGCGGCTTCCGCTCCGACGACCGCCCCTACCGTTCCGACGACCGCGGCCCCAGGGACGGCGGCTTCCGCTCCGACGAGCGCGGTCCGCGCGGCGGTGGCTACCGCGGCGACGGTCAGGGCTCGCGTGACGGCGGCTTCCGCTCCGACGAGCGGCCCGCCGGCGCCTCCGACCGTGGCCCCCGGGGCGGCGGTTTCCGCTCCGACGACCGTCCCTTCCGCTCTGACGAGCGCGGTCCGCGCGGCGGCGGCTACCGAGCCGACGACCGTGCCCCCCGCACCGGTGACCGTGGCCGGCCGTTCTCGGCCGACCGTGAGCGCAGCGTGCGCTCCGAGGACCGTCCCCGTGACGGCCACCGCTCGGCGGGCTACCGTGCCGACGACCGCGGTCCGCGTTCGGGCGGCTTCCGCTCCGAGGGCCGTGGCAACGGCTTCCGCTCGGGTGAGCGCCGCTACGGCCGCTGACCCGCGCACCATCCTCGACGGCCCGCCGTACCACTCGAAGAGAGCGGTACGGCGGGCCTCGCCGTTTCCGGCGGCAGGTCACGCCGGGACCGTCGCCTTGTCGTCGTCCGATCCTGGCGCGCGTGCGCGGCGCATGACCGCCAGGGCCCCCGTGCCTGGATGAAGCGGTTCAGCACACCTGTTGCCTACCGGGACATGTCGTGCTGGGATTGTGGACAGAACCGGTTAAGCGAACGGGGTGGTGGCGGGATGAGGCGGTACGGGTTCAACCTGCAGTGGATGTTCTGGAAGGAGCCCGGTGCCGAGCCGGCCCCGGTGGACGAGCGGGTGCTCGACGCCATCGCCTCCTGGGGCTTCGACTTCGTGCGGATGCCGTGCGACTACCGGTTCTGGACCCGCGGCCTCGACTACACCCACCCCGACGAGCGGGTGCTCCAGGTGCTGGACGGTTACCTGGCGGCCTGCCGCGAGCGCGGCCTGCACCTGTCGCTCAACCTGCACCGCGCTCCCGGTTACGTCATCACCGGCTGGGAGAGCGAGCACCACAACCTCTGGGCCGACCAGGAGGCGCAGGACGGGTTCGCTGGCATCTGGACCGGCTTCGCCCAGCGCCACCTCGGGGTGCCGGCCGAAGCGCTCTCCTTCGACCTGGTCAACGAGCCGCCCTCGGTGGGGGAGCGGGGCTTCACCCGAGACGCCCACGAGGCGGTCATCCGGCGCGTCGTGGCGGAGATCCGGAAGATCGACCCGGAGCGCCCTCTCGTGATCGACGGTCTCGGCGGCGGCCACCTCGCCATGCCGGAGCTGGCCGATCTGGGCGTGATCCACAGCACCCGCGGGTACCAGCCCATGAGCGTCAGCCACTACCGGGCCGAGTGGTGGCCCGGCTCGCCCGACCTTCCCGAGCCGGCCTACCCGGGCGACTACGACGGCCGGCACTGGGACCGGGCTGCCCTGCGCGACTTCTACGCCCCCTGGCTGGCGGTCGCCGCCCGGGGCGTGCCCGTCCACGTGGGCGAGTTCGGCTGCTACGAGTACTCGCCGAACGACGTCGCGCTGCGCTGGCTGGCCGACGTGCTCGGCGTGTTCGCGTCCTTCGGGTGGGGGTACGCGCTCTGGCAGTTCGAGGGGCCGTTCGGAGTGGTGGGGCACCGCCGGCCGGGCGCCAGGTTCGAGCGGCTGGACGGGTTCGAGGTGGACCGGGACCTCCTGGAGCTGCTCCAGGCGCACAGGGCGGGCGCGGTCAGCCCTTGAGGCCGCTGAGCGCGATGCCCCGGGTGAAGTACTTCTGGAAGACGAGGAAGAACACGATCGTCGGCACCGACGCCAGCAGCCCGCCCGCCATGATGGCGCCCTGGTGGTCGGGCCCGGCGAAGTAGGAGTTGAGCCTGGCCAGCGCCACGGGCAGGTTGGCCATCTCGTCGCTCTGCACGATGATCAGCGGCCAGAGGAAGTTGTTCCACTCCGCCAGCACGATGAAGATCGACATGGCCGCCAGGGCCGGCCGCAGCAGCGGCAGCACGATCGTCCACCAGATCCGCCACTCCCCGGCGCCGTCCACCCGGGCCGCCTGGATCAGCTCGTTCGGCAGCGACTGGAGGAACTGCACGAGGAAGAACAGCACGAACGCCTTGGCCAGCGCCGGCACGATGTAGGCGGCGTAGCTGTCCAGCCAGCCCAGGTTCCGCATGATCACGTAGTTGGGGATGAGCGTGGTCTGCCACGGCACCATCATCGACGCGATGATCATCAAGAAGATCACCCGCCGGCCCTTGATGTCGTGCTTGGCGATCACGTACGCCGCCAGCGAGCAGACCAGCAGCGACCCCACCGTGATGGCGCTGGTGATGAACAGGCTGTTGAACAGGAACCGCCAGAACCCGAAGTCCACCTGGAACCGCTGGAAGATGCCCTGCAGGTGCCCCGGGTTGATCTGCTGGGCCGACCACCCCGGGTCGTAGAAGTTGTGGAACGTGGGCGACTCGGGCACGAACGACGGCGGTGTCCTGGCCAGCTCCGCCGGAGGCTTGAAGACGGTGATGACCAGCCAGTAGAACGGCGCGATCATCGTCAGCGACAGCAGGTAGAACGGCAGGCGCAGCAGGTGCCTGTTGACGCGGGTGCGCCGGTCGCCGGTCCGCTCCGGCTGCCGGGTGTGACGGGCGGGGGCGATGGTGTCCAGCGGGGCGACGGCCATCACAGCTCCTTCATCGCGCGGCCCAGGCGCAGGTTGACGAGGCTCAGCACGAAGATGATCAGGAACAGCACCCAGGCGATCGCCGAGGCGTAGCCGAGCTTGAAGTGGGTGAAGCCCTGGTCGTACAGGTAGGGGACGATCATCAGGCCGGAGTCGAGCACGCCGCCGACGTTGTTGGTGCCGCGAAAGACGATGTACACGGCCTCGAACACCTGGAACGCCCCGATCAGCCCCGTGACCACCACGTACGTGGTGACCGGGCGCAGCAGCGGCAGCGTGATGCGGCGGAACTGCTGCCAGGCCGAGGCGCCGTCGATCCGGGCCGCCTCGTAGTACTCCTCCGGGATCGAGCCGAGCCCCGCCACGTACAGCACCATGCCGTACCCCATGCCGCCCCACACCGACATCAGCACGAGGACCGGGATGGTCAGCCCCGGCGTGGCCAGCCAGGCGACGGCCTTGCCGCCGAACCAGCCCACGATCGTGTTGGCCAGGCCCACGTCGCTGGGGAACAGCACCCACTTCCACAGGAGCATGAGCGCGATGGAGGAGGTGACCGAGGGCAGGAAGAACAGGGTGCGCATGATCCGGTGCGGCCAGCTCGTGCCGTTGAAGGCCAGCGCCAGGCCCAGTGACAGCAGCGTGCCCAAGCCGACCGACGCCACCACGTACAGGGCCGTGTTGCCGAGCGCGTGGCCGAACCTGGCGTCCTCCGCGAGCTGGCGGAAGTTGTCCAGGCCGGTGAACACGGCCGGGTTGATGCCGTCGAACCGGGTGAAGCTCAGGAACAGCGAGTTGGCCAGCGGCCAGATGAGGAAGCCCGCGAACAGCGCGAGGAACGGCAGCAGCATCAGGTACGAGGTGCCGTAGCGGCGCAGCGCGCTGCGCAGGGGGGTGGTCACGGCGGAGGTCGCCATGTCGGCCATGTCAGGCTCCTGGATCGGTGGCCGGGACCGGCGCCCACCGGTCCCGGCGGGCGGCTATCCGGCGTTGCGTTCCATGATCTTCGCGGCCTCGGCCAGCGCGGTCTTGACGTCCGCCTTGCCGAGGATGGCCGACTGGAGCTGCTTGGACACGTCCCCGGCGCTCTCGTCCCAGCCGGGGCAGCCCGGCGCGGCCTTGCCGGTCTTGATCGAGGCGTCGAACACCTGGGCCTGCTCAGGGGTGAACGTCGAGGCGGACACCACCTTGTCCGCGCGCGGCGGGATGAAGGGCAGGTTGCGCTTCTTGGCCTCGTCCACGATCGCGGTGATCGCCGGGTCGGAGTAGAGGAACTTCACGAAGTCCGCGCCGATCTGGGCGTACTTGCTGAACGACGTGACGCCGATCGCGCGCCCGCCGATGAACGTGGTGGGCCCGGCCGGGCCCGCGGGCAGCGTGGTCATCGCCCACTTGCCCTTCAGCTTCGGCTTGTTGATGTCGATGCCCTTGGCGATCCAGTTGCCGGCGACCACCAGCGCGGTGCCGGTGTCGAGCGCGTCGGAGCCCTCCACCTGGGCCGTCGGCGCGCCGTGCTTGCGGTAGAGGTCCACCCAGTACGTCAGCGCCTGCTCGGCCTGCGGGGTGTTCAGCGACGGCTTGCAGTCGGGCGTGTAGAACGTGCCGCCCGCCTGGTAGAGGTAGTTGAAGTAGCCGATCCAGTCGAGGTTGCCCCAGTCCTGGCTGTACG
The DNA here is from genome assembly GCF_040654215.1 of Nonomuraea sp. NPDC050733. NCBI lineage: Bacteria > Bacillati > Actinomycetota > Actinomycetes > Streptosporangiales > Streptosporangiaceae > Nonomuraea > Nonomuraea sp. NPDC050733. The sequence continues at coordinate 83,947 of NZ_JBFAHO010000012.1, forward strand.
GCTTCTTCACCCCGGCGGCCTTGAGCTTGTCGATGTCGGCGACCAGCTCCTCCCACGTCTTGGGCGGGGCGTCGATCTTGGCCTGTTCCAGCAGGTCCTTGCGGTAGAACAGGGCGAACGTCGACATGTCGAGCGGCACGCCGTACACCGAGCCGTCGGGGGAGACGGCCGACTCCCACTGGGCGGGCTGAGCCTGCGCCTTCAGCGCGTCCAGGCCGTGTTTGCGCAGGTCCACCATGGCGCCGCGGGCACCGAACTGGATGGTCCACGTCATGCCGCCGGACAGGACGTCCGGGCCGCTGCGGCTGGTGGCCGCCGCCAGCAGCTTGGCGTACGCGTCGTCCCACGACAGGGTCTGCACCTTGATCGTCACGTTGGGGTGTGACTGTTTGTACAGGTCAGCGGCCTTCTGGAAGATCGCGGTCTCGTCGTCCCCGCCGGTGGACCAGAAGGACAGGTTCGCGGGGGCGTTCTGGTCGGCCTGCTTGGTCTCCGACTGGCCGCTGGTGGCGCAGGCGGCGCTGAGGAGTGCCACCAGGACCGTGCTGCAGACTGCCGTCGTTCGTCGCATAGGGGCTGTCCGATCTGTCGGTCGGATGGGCGCCCGGTTCCCCTGGCGGAGGCATGCGGAATGTGCGGGGCATCCCGCGCCCGGCGCCCGAATTCACGGGTATGGGGATCTCACCACTTAAACGGGTAAGTTACAATAGGCGGCGATTGAGATTGCTGGAATGTTTCCCGCCCGCCGGGCGTCGCCCGTGGTCACGCCGCCGGGCGGCCGCGATGAAGCGGTTCAGGGGGCGGTGCGGGGCGGTGGGGCGGTGCTCCCGCGGGGGCGCAGGCGCGCCGCCGGGTCCTCCACGCCGGAGATCTCCTCGCCGGCCGCCATCCGCAGCACGAGCCCGGCGGCCCGCGCGCCCGAGGCCGGGATGTCCCGCGTCAGCGCCGTGAGCGGCGGCCGCACCACCTGGCACAGCGGCGAGTCGTCCCAGGCCACGATCGACAGGTCGGCCGGCACCTCCAACCGCATCTCCCGGGCCACCGACAGGCCCGCCAGCGCCGTGATGTCGTTGTCGTAGACGATCGCCGTGGGCCTGGCGCGCGAGCTGAGCAGCCGCCTGGTGGCCCGGGCGCCCGCCTCGCCGGTGTAGTCGGTGTGCGGGACGGCCGCCTCCTCCAGCCCCAGCGCCGCAAGGGACTCCGTGAACGCCGCGTCCCTGATCGCGGTGTGCGCCAGGGCGGCCGGACCGGCCACCCTGGCGACGCGGCGGTGGCCGAGCGCCGCCAGGTGCTCGATCACCTCGCGCATCGCGGCCGCCTCGTCCGACCACACCGCGGGCAGCGAGCCCGACGCGGACGGGTGGCCGATCACCACCGCCGGCATGCCCAGCCGCTCCATCACCGGCACCCGCGGGTCGTCCGCGTGCAGGTCCACGAGGATCACGCCGTCTACCCGCCCCTCGCCCCACCAGCGGCGATGCACGGCGATCTCGGCCTCGTGGCCGGCGACCACCTGGAGCATCAGCGCGCACGAGCGGGCCGCCAGCTCGTCCTCGATGCCGCTGATCAGCTCCATGAAGAACGGCTCCACGCCGAGGAAGCGCGCCGGACGGCACACGACGAGCCCGATCGCGCCCGCGCCGGCCCCGGTCAGCAGCCGCGCGGCGACGTTGGGCCGCCAGCCGATCTCCTGGGCGATCGCCTGGATGCGCGCCCTCGTCTCCTCCGACACGCCCGGCCGGCCGTTCAGGGCGTAGGACACCGCGCCCTTCGAGACACCGGCCCGCCTGGCGATGTCGGCGATCGTCGGCCTCTTCACGCGCACCTCCGGCATGAAAGTTTCACTGAACCGTATCAGCGGGATTGACAGTGATCACGCCACAGCCTACGGTCACGTGCTTACCCGGTTCATCGAACGCGATGACCGAAGCTCCCGCCCTCGCCGCCGCCGAGCCCCCGGCCGTACTGGGCGTAGATCCGCGCGCCGCCCGCGCGTACGCCGTGGGCCGGCACGCCGCGAGGATCGGGCCGGCACGGTCCGGCGGTACGGCGGGAGTCGGCAGGGTCCGGCGGTACGGCGGCCTGCGAGCCTCCGACGACCGGCTCCTGGACCTGGACGGCTGAGCCCGGAGACCACCCGCGCCCTGCCGACCTCGTGCGACATCACCCCGTTCGCTGGGGCCTGATCCAGTGGGGTGTCACCCTGATCGTTCCGGTGTGACGCCCGGCGAAGGCGCCGTCCGGGCGGGGGCCCGGGCGGGGCGCAGCAGCGTGACCAGCGCCAGCCCCAGCGCCGCACTCGCCGCCACCACGACCGGCGGCGGGACGAGCTGGGCCGCCGCGCCCGCCACGGCGAAGCCGACGCCCTGCCAGAACATCAGCCCCGACGTCTGGATGCTCAGCGCCCGCCCGAGCAACCTCTCCGGGGCCGCGTCCACCAGCAGCGCGTCCAGCCCCAGGTGGTGCGCCAGGCCCATGCCGGACAGCACGAGCAGCGCGACGGCCAGCGGCAGCCCCGGCCGCAGCCCGAAGCCGAGCTGCGGCGCGAACATCAGCAGGGCCAGCGGCACGACCAGCCGCAGCCGCCGCTCCGGCGAGGCGATCCACAGGCACAGCACCTCACCCAGCACCGTGCCCACGGGCAGCGCCGACATGAGCAGCCCCAGCCCCAGCGTGCCGAACCCCTTCAGCTCCGCGTACGGCGCCGCCAGCGCCTCCGGAGCCACCGCCAGCGCGGGCGCGGCCCAGCCGAACACCAGGACCCGGCGCAGCCGTACGACGCGGAAGACCCGCCCCAGGCCGCCCACCGAGTCGCGGACGAGCGAGGCCGTGGGCCCGGGGGGAGGCGGCCGGCCTGACCCTGACGCCCACGGCGAGCACCGCGGCCGACACGAGGAACGCGGCCGTGTCGATCAGCAGCACGGTCCGGGGCGTCACCACGACCAGCAGCAGCCCTCCGAGCGCGAAGCCGCTCACCTGCGTGGCCTGCGCCACCAGCCGGAAGAGGCTGCGACCGGCTATGTAGACGTCGGCGTCGAGCACGCGGGGCAGCACCGCGGCCCGCGCCCCCGCGAAGACCGGCGCCACCAGGCCGATCGCGAACGCGGCGAGCAGCACCGCCACGACCGGCAGTCCGGGCAGCGCCATCACGGCGGCGAGCGCGGCCGTGGCCAGGTTGCACCCCACCAGCAGCCGGCGGACCGGCACCCGGTCGACCAGCGCGGACAGCAGCACCCCACCGAACAGGTAGGGGACGAACGCCACGGTGAACACCAGGGCCGAGAGCAACGGCGACCCGGTCTGGCGGTAGACCAGCACGGTGAGCGCGAACTGGGTCATGATCGTGCCCAGCATGGCCGCCACGTGCGACAGGAACAGGGCACGGAACTCGGGGACGGCCAGGGCGTCACGGTAGCGGCCGCGCGCCGTCACGGCCGGGCCGCCGGCCGAGACGCCGGCCGGGCCACCGGCAACGTCGGCCGGACCACCGACAACGTCGGCCGGGTCGTCGAACAGGCCGTCGGGCAGGCCGTCGGGCAGGCCGTCGGGCGTGATGGAGGACGGGCCGGGGGAACGATCGGGGGGCCGGCCGGTGGGTCGGTCCATGGGACCTCCTCGGAGGGTAGGACGCCGGCGCGGCCGGCCGCGCCGGCCATCGGGCGACCGGCCACGGGCTACCGGTCAGTAGGCGTAGCGCATGCGGGATCACCTCCTCGGGAGAGCGTGACGGGCAGGGCTCGCACTCCGCGCAGGGTGCCGCTGTCCCACATGACCGGCTCGCCGTCGCGGCGTACGTCCGCGTAGCCGGCCAGCTCGGTGAACAGCACCCGGGCCTGCATCGACGCGACCCCGGCGCCCAGGCAGGAGTGCAGGCCGCGGCCGAAGCCGAGGTGCGGGTTGGGGAAGCGGCCCAGGCGCAGGAGGTCGGGCTCCCGAAAGACGGCGGGGTCGCGGTTGGCGGCGCCGATGATCAGCGTCACGCCGTCGCCGCCGCGCACCTTGTGGCCTCCCACCTCGGTGTCCGTCAGACAGCCGCGGGCGAGCACCTGCACCTGACTCGTGTAACGGACGACTTCTTCCACCGCGGATTCCGGATTTTCGGTGAATTTTGGAAGGACGCCCGGATTATCGGTGAAGGCGAGCAGCGCGAGCGACAGCAGCCGGGCGGACGATTCGAAACCGGCGTGAAATGTGGACCGCAGGGAATTCATTGCCAAACGACGATCCGCGCCGAGCCCGTCGAGTTTTTGGCTGACATTTGCGAACATGCCGCCCGGACGGTGGTCGCTCATCCAGCGCTCGACCATCTCGTCCAGCTCCGCGCGCGCCGCGAGCCCGGCGGGTATCACCTCGGGCCGCAGCCCCGCGTCCATGGTGTCGATGACGGGCGGGGACACGCGCCGCAGCAGGGCGAGGTCCGGGGGGTCCACCCCGAGCACGTCGCAGATCGTCGCGACCGTCAGCGGCAGGGCCACCTCGTCCACGAAGTCGGCCGTCCGCCCGTCCACCCCGGCCAGCAGCGCCCTGCTCCGCGCGGCCGTGCGCTCGGCCAGCGCGGCGTGGTCGCACGCCCGGTAGGCGGCCGTGAGCAGCCGCCGCACGGGAGGGTGCTCGGGCGGGTCCACCGTCTGCAGCATGACCAGCTCGCCGGGGACGCCCTCGCCGAGCCGCCGCCAGTCGGAGGTGAAGCAGTCGAGCCGCTTGAGCACCGCCGTGCAGTCCTCGTGACGCGTCAGCACCCACGTGCCGAGCTCCTCGAACCAGAAGAACGGGTCGTTCTCGCGCCACGCCGAGTACACCGGAGCGGGGTCACGCAGTATTTCGGGGCGGAGCAGTGTACGGAGTGAAAGCGGAAAGAGGCTTTCCGTCGGCACAAAAGCCTCCATCGGCTGGTCGAAAATTCCCCTGTTCATTTGCCAAATGGACCATAGATGAATGACAGAATGGGGTCAAGATCAGTTCACCGGGATCGTGTCTCGCGTTCCGGACACCGGACGTGCGACCCGCGCGGTCCGACTAGGCTGGTCGTGCACGTCAGCCGACCGACGAGAGAGACCATGAAGACCTTCGAAGAGCTGTTCGCCGAGCTGTCCGAGAAGGCGCGCACCCGGCCCGCGGGGTCGGGCACCGTGGCCGCGCTCGACGCCGGCGTCCATGCCATCGGCAAGAAGGTCGTCGAGGAGGCCGCCGAGAGCTGGATGGCCGCCGAGCACGAGTCCAGCGACCGGGCCGCCGAGGAGATCTCCCAGCTTCTCTACCACGTGCAGGTGCTCATGCTCGCGAAGGGCATCGGGCTGGACGAGGTCTACAAGCATCTCTAGGGCGCCCAGCGCCCGCCTCGCCCGCCCCACGCCCGCATCCGCGAGACACGGAGAGACGACACCGACATGATCCGACTAGCCGTACCCAACAAGGGCGCACTCAGCGAAGCCGCCCAGGCCATGCTCAAGGAGGCCGGCTACCGGCCCCGCCGGGACAGCAAGGAGCTGTTCATCCTCGACGAGGACAACGGCTGCGAGCTGTTCTTCCTGCGCCCGCGCGACATCGCCGTCTACGTCGGCGAGGGCACCCTCGACGCCGGCATCACCGGCCGCGACATGCTCGTCGACTCCGGCGCGCCGGTCGAGGAGATCATGCCGCTCGGCTTCGGCGACTCCACCTTCCGCCTGGCCGCCAGGCCCGGCACGCTCTCGTCGGTCAAGGACCTCGACGGCATGCGCGTGGCCACCTCCTACACCGGGCTGCTCGGCAAGTACCTGTCCGACGCGGGCGTCGACGCGCGCGTCATCAAGCTCGACGGCGCGGTCGAGACCGCCATCCGGCTCGGCGTGGCCGACGCGATCGCCGACGTCGTCGAGACCGGCACCACGCTGCGCAACGTCGGCCTGGAGGTGTTCGGCGAGCCGATCATGCGCTCGGAGGGCGTGCTGATCAAGCGGCAGAGCGCCCCGGAGCCGCCCGGCGTCCAGCAGCTCGTGCGCCGCTTCCAGGGCGTCGTGCACGCGCGCGACTTCGTCATGATGGACTACGACATCCGCGCCGAGCGCATCGAGGAGGCCATCGCGCTGACGCCCGGCATGGAGGGTCCGACGGTGTCGCCGCTGCACCGCGAGGGCTGGGTCGCGGTCCGTGCCATGGTCCGGCGCAAGGGCCACCAGCAGGTGATGGACCAGCTCTGGGACATCGGCGCCCGCGCGATCCTGGTCACCGACATCTACGCCTGCCGCCTCTGACCTGCCTTTCCCTGTCCCCGGCGGCCCTCGCGTCACCGCCGGGGTCTCCATCCCGTGCCGCACGCCGCCGACGCCGTCGACCGCGGGTGGCGTGGGGCTTCCGCATGTAGCCGGTCGCGGTCCGCCGCGCATGTCGTGGGGCTCGCGCACGCCGCCGGCCGCTCTCCCCGCTGCGCGTGGCGTGGGGCTTTCGCACGCTCACGTCCGGCCGGGGACCCCGCTCGGCTGACCGGTGGAGTGGGCGCGTCGGTTAGCCTTCCGGCATGAGCGCGCGACCGGCCAAGGGCGGCGGACGGTGGGTGTCCGTGCCCCCCGAGCGGGTCCACCCGTGGATCGACGGGTTCGCCGACCGGCACGGGCCGTTCGAGGCGACGGGTGACGACCGGGCGGTGCGGCTGGTGGCCGCCGACGGGGCGCTCGCCGAGCTGCACGCGCCCTTCCCGCCCATGCGCCCGGGGCCGCCGCACGTCACCCGGCTCGTCGCGCACGCCCGCGCGGAGCGGCGGATCGGTGTCGTGCTGGTACGGCTGGGCGGGTACGCGGCCGGGGTGTTCCAGGGCTCGGAGCTGGTGGCGTCCAAGGTCGGCTCCCGGCTGGTCCAGGGGCGCACGGCGGCGGGCGGCTGGTCCCAGCAGCGCTTCGCCAGACGCCGTCGCAACCAGGCGGACCAGGCGCTGGAGACGGCCGCCGACACGGCGCTGCGCGTGCTGACGCCGCACCTGCCGGAGCTGGAGGCCGTGGTGCTCGGGGGTGACCGGCGGGCCGTGGACGCCCTGCGCGCCGACCGCCGGCTCGCGCCGCTCCTGGCGCTGGAGGCGGAGCCGTTCCTGACGGTCCCGGACCCCAGGCTGGCGGTGCTGCGGGAGACGCCGGCACAGTTCCGCGCGGTCCGCATCCACGTGGTGGACCCACCACCGCCCACGGGCACGGGACCCGCAGCCGGCAACCCGGCTTCCCGGTGGGACCACATGGGACCCGCGTCCGAAGGTTCGTGAGTCCGGCCCGGTAACCCGGCTCCCGGGCTGGGCCGCCTGGGGCCTGCGTCCGGAGGTTCGTGAGTCCGGCTCCGCAACGCGGCTTCCCTGCTGGGCCGCCAGGGACCTACGTCCGAAGGTTCGTGAGTCCGGCCCCGCGACGCGGCCTCCCGGCTCGGTCGCATGGAGCCCGCGCGGCCGGCCGCGCGCTGTGGAGGCGCAGGAGCGGCTTCCACTCTCGGACGTCCGTTCGGTGGGTGCGTCGGAGGGGTGTTCGGCAGGGACGCACTGAAACGAAAAGTAGAATATTGTTCCGGTAAGCGGTTGCCAGAGAAACCGCAGGTTGAGTCGATTCAAAAGAATCTTCAAGGCCGCTATGATGAGCGACGTTCACCCCCGGCGCGGCCTCGTGAGGATCCATGGCGACAAGGAGCATCAAGGAGGTCGCGCGGCTGGCGCGCGTCTCGGTCGGCACCGTGAGCAACGTGCTCAACCGGCCGGAGATCGTCGCGCCGGCGACCCGGGCACGGGTGTTCGACGCCATCCGCGAGCTGGGCTTCGTGCGCAACGAGGTGGCCCGCCACCTGCGCGTCGGCCGCAGCCGCACGGTCGGCCTGCTCGTGCTCGACGTGGCCAACCCGTTCTTCGCCGACGTCGCGCAGGGCGCCGAGACGCTGGCCGACGAGCACGACACGATGGTCGTGCTGTGCAACAGCGGGGCCGATCCGAGCCGTGAGCGGCGCCACCTCGACCAGCTCGAACAGCAGCGCGTCATGGGCATACTGATCACCCCGGTCGACGCGCAGCAGCCCCGGCTGGCCGAGCTGGCCGCCCGGGGGACGCCCGTGGTGCTGGTCGACAGCGCCGCGACCGGCCTCCAGTGCTCGGTGGCCGTGGACGACCGGCTCGGCGGCCAGATCGCCGCCGCCCACCTCATCGAGCGGGGGCATCGCCGCATCACGTTCGTCGGCGGGCCGCCGTCGATCAAGCAGGTGGCCGACCGGCACGCGGGTGTGGCCGGGGCCGTCGCCGCGGCCGGGGGCGTGGAGCTGGTCGACTCCTCGATGCCCATGCTCAGCGCCGCGGCCGGGCGCGCCGCCGGTGAGCGCGTCGCGGCCATGCCCGAGGGTGAGCGGCCGACGGCCGCCTTCTGTGCCAACGACCTGCTGGCGCTCGGGTTCCTGCAGGCCATGGCCGCGTGCGGGCTGCGCGTGCCCGACGACATGGCGATCGTCGGCTACGACGACATCGACTTCGCCGCCGCCGCGGCGGTTCCTCTCTCGTCGGTGCGGCAGCCGCGCGAGTTGCTCGGCCGTACGGCCATCGAGCTCCTGCTGGAGGAGGTCGCCCACCCGGAGCGGCACCGGCACCGGCAGGTGATCTTCCAGCCGGACCTGGTCGTCCGGGAGTCCAGCGCACTGCGAAGGCGCAGCTAGAAGGAGCATCACCGTGACCGAGATCTACCGCAACCGGCTCGCGGGACCCGACGACCTGGAGGGGTTCCGGATGGAGGGAGCCGGGGCGGTCTCCTTCCCCATGGGCAGGATGCGGCTGGAGAGCCTGCGCCCGCCGGCCGACGGGCAGGCGGCCAACCTGGTGTTGTGGTGTCCCGAGGACTTCCCCGCCGACGTGCGGATCGAGTGGGACTTCTGGCCGGTCAGGGAGCCGGGGCTGGCCATCCTGTTCTTCCACGCGCGGGGAAGGGGCGGCGAGGACCTGTTCGACCCGGCGCTGGCCCGGCGTGAGGGGCCGTACGAGCAGTATCACAGCGGCGACATCGACGCCTACCACGTGTCCTACTTTCGACGGATGTGGACCTCGGAGCGAAAGTTGCACACCTGCAACCTGCGCAAGAGCCACGGGTTCCATCTGGTCGCGCAGGGGCCCGACCCGCTGCCCGCGGTGCTCGACGCCGAGGGCCCCTACGCCATGCGTCTCGACATCCGCGCAGGTGAGGTCACGTTCTCGGTCAACGATTTGGTCTCGTTCAGCTGGATGGACGAGGGCCTCGTGGGCGGTCCGGCCCTGGTTGGAGGCAAGGTCGGCTTCCGGCAGATGGCCCCATTGATCGGCGAATACGGAAATCTCCGGGTTTCGCGTCATTGACTCTGAGTCGATTCAACACTACGTTCGCCACCACCGAGACGTTCATCCGTCCGTAACGGGGCGGGAACCACGGTGCAACACCCCCATCGCCGTGTCCGTGCACACGCTACGAGAAAGTGCTGCCGGATGAGCCATTCCACCACGTCAATCAGGGTCTACGCGGTCTGCTCGGAGCTTGTCTGGGCGGTCCGGCTGAACCTGCTGTGGATCGCCTTCACCCTCGTGGGCGGAGTCGTCCTGGGGCTGGGCCCCGCCACCGTCGCCGCCTACACGCTGGCCCGGAGGCACGCTCGTGGTGAATCGTTTCAGGCGGTACCGGAGTTCTGGTCCGTCTACCGGCGGGAGTTCGTCCGCGGCTCGCTGCTGGTGCTGCCGGTGGCGGTGCTGGCCGTCCTCATGGTCGGCAGCTACCTGTACCTCTCCGCCCTCGGGCCCGACATGGGAGCGTTGCGGATCACGACCTTCGTGGCGCTCATCGCACTGGCCGGTGTGGGGGCGTACGTGGGGCCGCTCTACGCGCACTTCGACCTGCCGCTGTGGGCGTACTGGCCCAAGGCGGCACAGCTAGCGCTCCTGCGCCCGGCCTCGTCCGTGCTGTTGCTGCTAGCTCTCTCAGCCATCGCCTACGCGACCTCGGCGGCGTACATCCTCGCCCCGATGATCAGCTTCGGCGCGTGGATCTACCTCAACACGTGGCTCTGCCTGCGCTTCTTCGAGGAGAACGAGGCGCGCCTGCATTCGAAAGGGAACACATGAGCGCACCCCGTCGCCGCCGGCTCATCGCCGGTGCGCTAACGCTCACGGCTGCACTCACCGCCTCGGCCTGCTCGGGCGGCGGTGACGCGCCCGCGGCAGACCCCAACACGATCACCGTGATGTCCAAGCTCTTCGGCACCGCGCCCGATCCCAAGGGCGAGATGCAGCAGGCGGTCGAGAAGTTCATCGGCAAGAAGCTCCAGATCAACTGGGTCCCCAACGCCGAGTACACCGACAAGATCAACGTCACTCTCGCGTCGGGCAACCTCCCGCAGGTCATGGTCGTGGACCCGAAGAACCCGTCGTTCGTCAAGGCCGCGCAGGCCGGTGCGTTCTGGGATCTGACCGACAAGCTGGACAAGTATCCGAACCTCAAGCAGGCGGACCCGCGCACCGCGATGAACGCCTCCGTCAACGGCAAGATCTACGGTCTCTACCGGATGCGGCCCCAGCTGCGTTCCGCGGTCCTGATCCGCAAGGACTGGCTGGAGAAGGTCGGCCTGAAGCTGCCCGAAACCGTCGACGACCTGTACGACATCGCCAAGGCGTTCGCCGAGAAGGACCCCGACGGCAACGGCAAGAAGGACACCTACGGCCTGATCATCCCGAAGTGGCCGGGGAACTACGCCACCTCCAGCCCGTACGACGTGCTGGAGACCTGGTTCGGCGCCCCGAACGGCTGGGGTGAGCGCAACGGCAAGCTCGTCCCAGGGTTCGACACCCCCGAGTTCCTCGAGGCGAACAAGTTCCTCAAGAAGATGGTGGATGAGGGGCTGGTCAACCCCGACTTCGCCACGCTCGACTCGGCCAAGTGGAACGAGCCGTTCCACCAGGGCAAGGGCGGCATCATCATCGACGTGAACATCCGCTCCAGGGCGCTGCTCGACCTGTTCAGGGAGGACGACCCCGAGAACTACGGCGACAAGGTCGCCATGGTCGGCAACCTCAAGCGCTCCGACGGCCAGAAGTTCTCCTCCCCGTTCACCGGCTACAACGACACCCTGGCCATCTCCAAGCAGAGCGTGCGGACCGAGGCGGACCTCGACAACCTGCTGAAGGCGCTGGACAAGCTGGCCACCAAGGAGGGCCAGGTCCTGCTGCAGAACGGCATCGAGGGCCGCAACTTCAAGGTCGCGGGCAACACCGCCTCGCTGATCAACGAGACCGACCCCAAGGTCGAGATCGTCCAGAAGGACGTGGACAACGCCTTCACCCAGCTCAGCACCAAGGGCACCGCGGACATCGGCGGCATCGCCTACCAGCGCACGCCTCCTGGGAAGCCGTACCAGGACATGATCAACCTCCAGAACAAGCTGATGGCCGAGGACCTCAAGACGGCGGTGTTCAACCCCGCGCTGCCGGTGGTCTCTCCCACGGCCGTCGCCAAGGGCGCCCAGATCGACACGATCATCCCCGACGCCCGGATCAAGTTCCTGTCCGGCCAGCTCACCGAGGAGCAGCTGAAGGGCGAGATCAAGCGCTGGTACGACAGCGGCGGCACGCAGGTCGCCACCGAGATCAACGACCTGGTCTCCAAGCTCGGCACCACCAACTGACCCCGCCCTGAGGGGCCCGGGCCTCGCCCGGGCCCCTCAGATGAAAGGAGGCCGCTGTGGCCACCGACCTGGCGCCGCCTCCCACGAGGGCGGCGAGAAATTCCGGGCGCCGACGCCATAAGCTGGGACTGCGCGTCTCGTTCGTGCGCTATCGCTGGCTCTACCTGATGCTCCTGCCGGGCGTCGTCTACTTCGCGCTCTTCAAGTACCTGCCGATGTACGGCGTGACGATCGCGTTCCAGGACTTCCTGCCCTTCCTCGGCTACTCCGGCAGTCCGTGGGTCGGGTTCAGGCACTTCGAGGAGTTGTTCTCCGGGCCCGACTTCGGCCGGCTGATGTTCAACACGCTCCTCCTGGCGCTGCTGCACATCGTCTTCGTCTTTCCGGCGCCGATCATCGTCGCGCTGCTGCTCAACGAGCTGCGGATCAACGTCCTCAAGCGCTCGGTCCAGTCGCTGATCTACATCCCGCACTTCCTGTCCTGGACGATCGTCGCGTCGCTGACGTACGTGCTGTTCGCGGCCGACTTCGGCGTGCTCTCCGGATGGATCCGCGACATCGCGGGCGACACCTCGAAGATCGACTACATGGCGCAGGAGGACTGGTTCCGGCCGCTGATCGTCCTGCAGCAGCTGTGGAAGCAGACCGGCTGGGGAACGATCATCTACCTGGCCGCGCTGGCCGGCGTGGACCCGCAGTTGTACGAGGCGGCGCGCATGGACGGTGCGGGACGCTTCAAGCAGCTCTGGCACGTCACCCTGCCCGCCATCCGGCCCACGGTCGTCGTCATGGCCATCCTCGCCTCCGGCAACCTGCTCGACTCGGGCTTCGAACAGATCTGGCTGATGACCACCTCGCTGAACCGCTCGGTGGCGGACGTGTTCGACACCTACGTCTACTACACCGGCATCACCCAGGGCGCGATCAGCTACTCCACCGCAGTCGGCCTGTTCAAGGGCGTGGCCGGCGTCATCCTGATCTTCGGCTCCAACTGGCTGGCCAAGCGCCTCGGCCAGCGTGGACTCTTCTGAGGAGCCCGCCATGAAGACCAACACCAAGAAGCTCGCGGACGACTACAGCACCACGGGCAGCCGCGTGTTCGACGTGATCAACATCGCCATTCTCGTCGGCCTGGCGCTGATCACCATCCTGCCGCTGCTCTACGTCCTCGCCGGGTCGTTCGCCGGCGAGGCGGAGATCTCCTCACGGCCGTTCTTCCTGTGGCCGGAGAAGTTCGTCACGGAGTCGTACCGCTACATCTTCGCCACGGACACCTTCGTCCGCTCCCTGCTGACGACCGTCGTGGTGACAGCGGTGGGCACGGTGATCCAGCTGCTGCTGACCCTCAGCATGGCCTACCCGCTGGCCAAGCGGTACCTGCCGGGCCGGGCCCTGGTGCTGAACCTGGTCATCTTCACTCTGGTCTTCTCCGGCGGCATGATCCCCACCTACCTCGTGGTGCGCGACCTCGGGCTGCTCGACAGCTACTGGGCGCTGATCCTGCCGCTGGCGATCAACCCGTTCTACCTGATCATCGTGAAGAGCTTCTTCCAGGAGCTGCCCCAGGCGCTCGAGGAGGCGGCGCGCATCGACGGCGCCAACGAGATGGGCGTCTTCTTCAAGATCGTGCTGCCGTTGTCCAAGCCGATCATCGCGACGTTCTCGCTGTTCTACGCGGTGGGCATCTGGAACGACTACATGTCGCCCCTGCTCTACATCAACGACCCGAGCAAGTGGACGCTGCAGATCCTGGTGCGTCAGCTCACCAGCACCGACGCCGCCAACGCCCTGGCCCAGATGGACCGGAACTGGGTGCCGCCGGAGCAGGGGCTGAAGTTCGCCGTCGTCGTCATCGCGACGCTGCCGATCCTGTTCTTCTACCCGTTCCTGCAGAAGCACTTCGCCAAGGGCGTGCTGATCGGGGGCGTCAAGGAGTGACCCGCACCGTGCTGCTGGCGGGCGACTCGACGGTGGCCTCCTGCCCGGCCGTCGAGGCGCCCATGTCGGGGTGGGGAGCGCAGCTCGGCGCGTACACGGGCGGGCCGGTGCGCAACTTCGCCAAGGGCGGGGCCACCACGGCCAGCCACCGGGCCGAGGGGCTGTGGGCGGCGCTGCTGCTGGAGACGTCCCCCGGCGACGTGGTGGTGATCCAGTTCGGGCACAACGACCAGAAGGAGCCCGAGCTGCCGTACCGCGACAACCTGCGCGCCTTCGTCGAGGAGGCGCGCGGCGCGGGCGCCCTGCCGGTGCTGTGCACGCCCGTGCAGCGCCGCCGGTTCGTGGGGGACCGGCTGGCGCCGACGCACGGCGACTACCCGGACCGGGTCCGCGCGCTCGCCGCCGAGCTGGGCGTGCCGCTGATCGACCTGACGGCCGCCACCACCGAGCTGTACGAGCGCCTCGGCCCGGAGGGGTCGAAGGCGCTGTTCACCCACTTCCCGCCCGGCCGGCACCCGCTCCACCCGGACGGGGTGGCCGACGACACCCACTTCTGCTTCCGCGGCGCCGACGAGGTGGCCGCCGTCGTCGCCGAGCGACTCAAGGAGATCGCATGACTGTGCTGCGCTGGCTGGACCGACCCGCGGAGCATGGGGTGACCTGGGGAGTCCCCTGGTCGCGCGGCACGGTGCAGCCGGGTGCGGCGTTCGCCCTGGCCGATCCGGAGGGCCGCGAGGTCCCGGTGCAGAGCTGGGTGACCGCGACCTGGCCGGACGGCTCGGTGAAGTGGTCGGCGCACGCCGTCGGCCCGCAGGCGGAGCCCGCCGCGACGTACCGGCTGGAGCCCGGCCGCGGGCCGGCCGCCCCCTCCTCGCCCGTCACCGTGACGCGCGGGGACGGCGTGCTGCGCGTGAGCACGGGCGTCGTGACCTGGACGATCGAGGAGTCGGGCGCCACGCTCGCCCGCTCGGTGACGCGCGGCTCCCAGGAGATCGTCCGCGACGTCCGCCTGGTCAGCCTGCACCAGGACGGGCCCACACCCGACGACGCCGGCCCGCTCACGAGAGCCGAGGCGACCGGTCACGTCACCCGCGTCACCGTCGAGCAGGACGGCCCGGTCCGCGCGGTCGTCCGGCTGGAGGGCCACCACGTCCGCGCGGCGGGAGGAGACGGCGGCGCGCGGCTGCCGTTCCGTGTGCGGCTGTACTTCTACGCCGGGGCCGAGGACGTCCGCGTGGTCCACACGTTCGTCTGGGACGGCGACCCCGAGCGGGACTTCCTGGCCGGGCTCGGCCTGCGCGCCGACGTCGTCATGCGCGACGAGCTCCACGACCGGCACGTACGGCTGGCAGGGCCGGACGGGTTCCTCACCGAGGCCGTGCGCGGGCTGACCGGGCTGCGCCGCGACCCGGGCGAGGCCGTGCGGCGGGCGCAGGTCGAGGGCCGGCCGTGCGGCCCGATCGGCAATCCGGAGGTGGCCGGCCGCCTGCACCTCATCCCGGCCTGGAACGACTACACCCTCGACCAGACCTCCGCCGACGGCTTCACGCTGCGCAAGCGCACCGGCGAGGGCCACGCCTGGGTGACGATCCCCTCGGGCACCCGCTCAGCCGGCTACGGCTACGTGGGCGGGGTGAGCGGCGGGCTCGGGTTCGGGCTGCGCGACTTCTGGCGGCTGCACCCGACGCGGCTCGACGTGCGCGGCGCGGCCACGAACCTCGCCACGGCGACGGTCTGGCTGTGGTCGCCGTCCGCCCCGGCCATGGACCTGCGGTTCTGGCACGACGGCATGGGCCAGGACACGTACGCCGAGCAGCTCGAAGGTCTGGAGATCACCTACGAGGACCACGAGCCGGGCTTCGGCGACGCCCACGGCGTCGCCCGCACCCACGAGCTGACCCTGCGCGTCCACGAGGCCACGCCCCCGGCGGAGGCGCTGGCCGCGCACGCCACCGCCATGAACGACCCCGCGCTGCTGACGGCCCCGCCCGCGCGGATCCGCGAGGCGGGCGTCTTCGGCGACTGGGCGCTGCCGGACCGCTCGACCCCGGCCCGCGCCGCGATCGAGGACCGGCTGGACTTCCTGTTCGACCTGTACACGCGGGAGCGGGAGCAGCGCCGCTGGTACGGCTTCTGGGACTACGGCGACGTCATGCACACCTACGACGCCGACCGGCACACCTGGCGCTACGACGTGGGCGGCTACGCCTGGGACAACTCCGAGCTCTCGCCCGACCTGTGGCTGTGGTACCAGTTCCTGCGCACCGGGCGGGCCGACGTCTTCCGCTTCGCCGAGGCGATGACCCGCCACACCGGCGAGGTCGACGTCTACCACCTGGGCCGCTGGAAGGGACTCGGCAGCCGGCACAACGTGCAGCACTGGGGGTGCAGCTGCAAGCAGCTGCGCATCTCCAACGCCGCCTACCGGCGCTTCTTCTACTACCTGACCGCCGACGAGCGCACCGGTGACCTGCTCGACGAGCTGTCCGAGCCGGAGGCGACGTTCCTGGCGATCGACCCGCAGCGCAAGGTGCGCGAGGACGTCTACACGCCGGACCCGTCGGCCTTGTCTGTCGGGCTCGGCACCGACTGGGGCGCGCTCGCGGCTGCGTGGCTGACCCGCTGGGAGCGGCACGGCGACGAGCGGGCGCGTGACCGGCTGCTCGGCACGATGGCCGGCATCGGGGCGCTGCCGCGGGGGTTCCTGACCGGCGAGGCCCGGCTCGACCTGGCCACGGGGCGCTTCGACGCCTCCCGAGACGCGATCATGGTCTCGCACCTGTCGTCGGTGTTCGGCCTGCCGGAGATGTGCTCCGAGCTGATCGCGCTCGACCTGGACGTGCCGGGCTTCGAGCGGGCCTGGCTGGACTACTGCCGGCTCTACCTGGCGCCCGCCGCCGAGCAGGCCGCCGAGGTGGGGGAGCCGCTGCGCGGCATCTCGCTGGTGCAGGCGCACAGCCGGCTGACCGCGTACGCGGCGGCCCGCACGGGTGACGCGGCGCAGGCGGCGCGCGCCTGGCGCAAGTTCTACCTGGACGAGGACGACCAGCTCAACCGCAACGAGCTGCAGCGCGAGCCGCACTGGCGGCTGACCCGCGTGGAGGGGCCGGGCGTGCTCGCCGCCGTCGAGGAGGCGCCGTTCGTCTCGACCAACGACGCCGCCCAGTACGGCCTGGCGGCCATCCAGAACCTCGCGCTCATCGGCGACCACCTCCCGGAGCAGCCCCCCGGCACACAGGAAAAGGCGTCGGGGCGGTAGGGGAGAGAGCCGCGGGACAGAGGTGACGAGCAGGGCGATAACGGGAGGTGGGACTCCAGCTCAGGGGCCTACACTGATCGGTATGCACACTCCCGATTGACGGCACGGCGCACGCGGCCGCCGCACACCCCATCCCTCGTTTCCTAGCTCGGGAGTGTTCCGTCAACCATGATCATTGCCAATGACATCGAGCTGCGCGCCGGCGCGCGCCTGCTCATCGAAAGCGCCTCCTTCCGGGTCAACCCGGGCGACAAGATCGGTCTGGTGGGCCGCAACGGCGCGGGTAAGACCACGCTGACCAAGGTCCTGGCCGGCGAGGCGCTGCCCGCCTCCGGGTCGGTCACCACGAGCGGCAGCGTCGGCTACCTGCCGCAGGACCCCCGCACCGGAGACCTGCAGGTGCTCGCCCGCGACCGCATCCTGTCCGCCCGCGGGCTCGACGAGGTGCTGCGCAAGTTGCGCGAGGCCGAGATCGGCATGTCCTCCGCCGACGACAAGACCCGCGAGAAGGCGGTCCGCCGCTACGGCCGGCTGGAGGACCAGATGCACGTCCTCGGCGGCTACGCGGCCGAGGCGGAGGCCGCCTCGATCGCCTCCAGCCTCGGTCTGCCGGACCGCGTCCTCGGACAACCACTGGAAACGCTTTCCGGCGGACAGCGCAGGCGCGTGGAATTGGCGCGCATTCTTTTCAGCGGTGCGGAAACTCTCCTTCTTGACGAGCCGACAAACCACCTTGATGCGGACTCAATCGGGTGGCTTCGTGATTTTTTGCGTTCCCATCAGGGCGGCTTGGCCATCATCAGCCATGACGTCGGTCTTCTTGAAGCCACGGTCAACAAGGTCCTGCACCTCGACGCGAACCGCTGCGTCATCGACCACTACAACGTCGGCTGGAAGGCCTACCTCGCCCAGCGCGAGACCGACGAGAAGCGGCGCAAGCGCGAGCGGGCCAACGCCGAGAAGCAGGCCGGAGCCCTGCTCGCCCAGGCCGACAAGATGCGCGCCAAGGCCACCAAGGCCAAGGCCGCGCAGGACATGATGCGCCGCGCCCACCGGCTGCTGGCCGGCACCGAGGAGGAGCGCCAGAGCGACAAGGTGGCCCGCCTGCGCTTCCCGCAGCCGCAGCCGTGCGGGCGCACCCCGCTCACCGCCGAGGGCCTGTCCAAGTCGTACGGCTCGCTGGAGGTCTTCACCGACGTCAGCGTGGCCATCGACCGAGGTCACCGGGTCGTCATCCTCGGCCTCAACGGCGCGGGCAAGACCACACTGCTGCGGATACTGGGCGGCATCGAGAAGCCCGACACGGGCGAGGTCCGCCCCGGCCACGGCCTCAAGATCGGTTACTACGCCCAGGAGCACGAGACGCTCGACGGCGAGCGCACGATCCTGGAGAACATGCGCTCGGCCGGCGGCGAGTTCACCGACACCGAGTTGCGCAAGGTCCTCGGCTCCTTCCTGTTCAGCGGCGACGACTCCGACAAGCCGGCGGGCGTGCTGTCCGGCGGCGAGAAGACCCGCCTGGCGCTGGCCATGCTGGTCCTCTCCAGCGCCAACGTCCTCCTCCTCGACGAGCCAACGAACAACCTCGATCCGGTCAGCCGCGAGCAGGTTCTCAACGCTCTGAGGTCGTATTCAGGAGCAATCGTCCTCGTGACCCACGACGAGGGTGCCGTTGACGCCCTGTCACCGGATAGGGTGATCTTGCTACCGGACGGAACTGAAGACGCATGGAGCGCCGAATTTTCCGATCTTGTGGCACTTGCCTGATCTTAATTTGGGCGGGTACGGATCTTTTCCCATGGAGTAGGTAGCCGATCCCGCTGAAATGACTGATCATGGCGGAGTAACGCTGCGGAAGTCCGGCACTACAGGAGGTACTCGTGGCCGAGACACTGAAGAAGGGCACCCGGGTCACCGGGGCCGACCGTGAAAAGCTGGCCGGCGATCTCAAGAAGCGCTACGCCGCGGGCGAGAGCATCCGTGCGCTCGCCGCTTCGACCGGTCGGTCCTACGGGTTCATCCACCGCATCCTGAGCGAGTCCGGTGTGACTCTGCGCGGGCGCGGCGGGGCGACCCGAGGCAAGTCCAAGCGCTGACGGCCGCCTCGGAACGTGCGACCGCAGCCGCTCGTCCCTAGTCAGCCAGCCGTCGCGCCCGGGCCCAGAATCTCATTCTGTAAGCTCGGGCGCGACGGTTCAGCGGCGACGAGGGAGCGGGCGATGGCGGAAGCGAAGGCGCCACACAAGCGCGGGGGGAACGCGGACCACGTGTTCGCCGGAGATCCGGCGGAGACGGGACTGCGCTTCGAGGTGGACGGTGAGATCGCGACGATCACGCTGGACCGGCCGGACAAGCGGAACGCTCAGACGTTCGCGACCTGGTCAGCGTTGGCCCGTATTGGTGATGACCTGCCGGAGCGGGTGCGCGTCGTCGTGGTGAGAGGTGAGGGACCGTCCTTCTCGGCAGGCATCGACCTGCGGATGTTCACACCAGAGGGCGTGCCCGGACAGGGCTCGTTCAGTTCGACGGCGCGGCTCGGGGCCGCGGCGTTCGAGCAGCGGTTGCGGCAGGCACAGCGGGGGTTCCTGTGGCTGCGCCGCCCCGAGATCGTTTCCATCGCGGCCGTGCAGGGTCATGCGATCGGCGCGGGTTTCCAGCTCGCGCTCGCCTGCGACCTGCGGATCGTGGCCGACGATGTCAAGTTCTGTATGAAGGAGCCCGCCCTGGGGCTGGTGCCCGATCTGACTGGGACCAAGCCGCTGGTCGAGCTGGTGGGCCTGGCCAAGGCGATCGACATCTGCCTGACCGCCCGGACCGTGGAGGCCGACGAGGCCCAGCGGATCGGGCTCGCCGAGCAGGTCGTCGCCCGCGACGACCTGGACCGGGCCGTGCACGACAAGATCGCCGGGCTGCTCTCGACCAACCGGGACGCGGCGGCGGCGACCAAGCGACTCCTCCAGGGCGCGCGCTCGCGCACCCTGGAGGAGCAGTGCGCGGCCGAGGGCGCCGAGCAGGCCGAACGCCTCCGCGCGCTGTTCGCCGCCCAGCCCTGATCCCCGGGTTTCGCGCTGAGCGGAGCCGATCTCGCGGGAACGGGGAATCACCGGGCGTCCCGGCGGCGCTCATACCGGGGAGGAGGGCCCCGGATGGCGATGATGGGAGGGGGCTTCGGTCCCCACGTGATGGCGTCGCTGCGCCGCGACGAGTCGGTCACCAAGCAGCGGCTCACGCCCGGCACCGTGCGGCGCATCGCGGGTTACGCCCGGCCGTACACCCGGCAGATCACCGCGTTCCTGCTGCTGGTGATGGCGGGGGCGGGCGTCGTGGTGGCCAACCCGCTGCTGATGAAGGCGATCATCGACGACGGCATCCTGCCCCGGCGCACCGACGTCGTGGTGGGCCTGGCGCTGGCGATCGGGGCGCTCGCGCTCCTCGACGCCGGGCTCACGCTGGCGCAGCGGTGGTTCTCGGCCCGTCTCGGCGAGGGGCTGATCTACGACCTGCGTACCGAGGTGTTCGATCACGTGCAGCGCATGCCGGTCGCGTTCTTCATGCGGGCGCAGACCGGTGCGCTCGTCTCGCGGCTCAACACCGACGTCATCGGCGCCCAGCGCGCCCTGACCAGCACCCTGTCGTCCGTCGTGTCCAACGTGATCAGCCTGGTGCTCGTGCTGGGCGCCATGCTCGTGCTGTCGTGGCAGGTGACGCTGGTCGCCCTGGTGCTGTTGCCGATCTTCGTGATCCCGGCCAAGTGGGTGGGCTGGCGCATGTCGGCGCTGACGCGCGAGCAGATGCGGCTCGACGCCGAGATGAGCTCCGTCACCACCGAGCGCTTCAACGTGGCCGGCGCGATGCTCGCCAAGCTCTACGGCCGGCCCGAGGACGACGCGGCGATGTTCGGCGGGCGCGCGGCCCGGGTGCGCGACGTCGGCGTCACGGTCGGCATGTACGGCACCGTGTTCCGGGTGGCGCTCGGCCTGGTCGCGGCGCTGGCGACCGCCCTGGTGTACGGCATCGGCGGCGTGCTGGCCATCGGCGACGTGTTCGAGCTCGGCACGCTGGTCGCGCTGGCCGCCCTGCTCATGCGCCTGTACGGCCCGCTGACGTCGCTGTCGAACGTGCACGTGGACGTGATGACGGCGCTGGTCAGCTTCGACCGGGTCTTCGAGATCCTCGACCTGAAGCCCATGGTGGCCGAGCGGCCCGACGCCCGGCCGGTGCCCGACGGGCCGGTGACGATCGAGTTCGACGACGTCCGCTTCCGTTATCCGGCCGCCGAGGAGGTCTCGCTGGCCTCGCTGGAGTCGGTGGCCCGCCAGGACACCGCCCCCTCGCACCCCGTGCTCAAGGGCGTGTCGTTCACCGCCAGGCCGGGCCGGCTCGTGGCGCTGGTCGGCCCGTCCGGAGCGGGCAAGACCACGATCACCTCCCTGGTGTCCCGGCTGTACGACGTGAGCGAGGGCGCGGTGCGGCTCAACGGGCTCGACGTGCGCGAGGCCACGCTCGCCTCGCTGCGCGACACCGTCGGCGTGGTGGCCCAGGACCCCCACCTGTTCCACGACACGATCGGCGCCAACCTGCGGTACGCCCGGCCCGGCGCGAGCGACGAGGAGCTGTGGGAGGCGCTGCGCGCCGCGCAGATCGGCGAGCTGGTGGAGGGTCTGCCCGACGGGCTCGACACGGTCGTCGGCGACCGCGGTCACCGGCTGTCGGGCGGCGAGAAGCAGCGGCTGGCCCTGGCCCGGCTGCTGCTGAAGGCGCCGCGCGTCGTCGTCCTCGACGAGGCCACCGCGCACCTCGACTCGGAGTCGGAGGCGGCCGTGCAGCAGGCGCTGAAGACGGCGCTCGCGGGCCGCACCTCGCTGGTCATCGCCCACCGGCTGTCCACGATCCGCGAGGCCGACGAGATCCTCGTGGTCCAGGACGGGCGGATCGCCGAGCGGGGCACCCACGACGAGCTGCTGGCGCGCCGCGGCCTCTACGCGGAGCTGCACCGCACCCAGTTCAGCTCGTCAGGTAGCCCAGCGTCATGAGCTCCTGCCGGGCGACCTTCTCCACCAGCGCGAGGTCCTCGGGCCGCAGCCGGGAGCGGTGGGAGCCCGGCTCCGAGGGGCCGCCGTACAGGGCGACCTTGGAGACGCGCGTGCCGAGGAAGTCCGCGACCGACGCCGCCGCCTGGGCGGGCCTGAGCGCCAGGTCCTCGTAGCGCAGCGTCAGGAGCTGGTCCTCGGGCAGGTCGCGGCGGAGCGTGGCGCTGAGGCGCACGGCGCTGCGCCAGCGCAGGGCGCTCTTGCCGGCGACCGGCATGCCCTTCCACTTGTCGAGGTGCTCGTCGCGGTTGACGCCGAGGAACGGGTTGGGGAACTCGGTCCCGTCCGACAGCATCGCCGGCTTGAACCAGGCCAGGCACGCCGGGTCGGCCAGCATGTCGGCCGCCACGTCGCGGCCGTCGCGGACGATCTGGATGAACCGGGCGTCGGGGAAGGCCCGCAGGAGCGTGGCCGCGCTGTAGATCAGGTCGGGGCTCGCGTCGCCGAAGCGGGTGACGCCGCCCGTCGAGACGCAGGGACCGCCGCCGGTGACGCCGCCCGCGTCCCGGCACACCTGGCCGCACCGGCGGCACGAGTCGGGCAGCACCTGCCACGACTCGGCGAGCGCGTCGCGCAGCACCCGCACGGCGCCGGAGCTCTCGCCGAGGGATGGCTTGCGGGCGAAGGCGTACAGGACGTTGGCCACGCCGGCCCGGCCCATGGTCACGTGGAAGCCCGGTGACCGTTTCAGGGCGCGGCCGAGCAGGTCCGTGCCGGAATGCGGCGCTCCGAGCAGGAAGACCGGCCGGCGGACCTTGATGCCGTTGACCACGAGGATGTGGGGCGGAAGTCGCATACGAGATGCAAGTGTGACACCGTTTTCCCCGTGAACGAGCCAGGGAACGGGCCGGCGCGGCCTGAAGGACAGATCACCCCGGTCCGGCCCGGGGACACCGTCGCCGTCGTGGCGCCGTCGGGGCCGCCGGACGCCGCGCTGCTGAAGCGCGGAGTCGAGCGGCTGGAGGGGCTGGGGCTGAAGGTCGTGGCCGGCGGGCGGGTGCTCGACCGGCAGGAGCTGCCGTACCTGGCCGGCTCGGACGCGGACCGCGCCGCCGATCTGCAGGCCGCCTGGTGCGATCCGGCCGTCACGGCGGTGTTCTGCGCCCGGGGCGGGTACGGCGCGGCGCGGCTGATCGGCCTGATCGACTGGGACGCGATGCGGGCGGCCGGTCCGAAGACGCTGGTCGGCTCCAGCGACATCACCGCGCTGCACCACGTGTTCGCGGCCGAGCTGGGCGTGCCGACCCTGCACGGCCCGATGCCGGCCTGCGACACGATCGCCGGCGGCGACGCCCCCGAGCCGGTGTCGTGGGAGCACCTGCGGGCGGCCCTGACCGGGCAGGCGCCCCCGGTCACCGGCGACCGGGCGCTGGTCCCGGGCCGGGCGGAGGGCGTGCTGGCCGGGGGCAACCTGTCGCTGCTGGCCTCGATGTGCGGCACCCGCCACCACCCGTCGTTCGACGGGAAGGTCGTCCTTCTGGAGGACATCGGCGAGGAGCCGTACCGGATCGACCGGATGCTCACCCAGCTCCTTCAGGCGGGCGCCTTCGACGGCGTGCGGGGCCTGGTGCTCGGCTCGTGGGTGGACTGCGGCGATCCCGGTCCGGTGCTGCGTGACCGGCTGCTGCCGCTCGGGGTGCCGGTCCTGGCGGGTCTGCCGGTTGGGCACGGATCACCACAGCTGAGTGTGTGGCTTGGAGCCCCGGCCGTTATCGATACCGAATCGTGCTCGCTGGCTGGGCCGCTCCGCAGCGGGGAGCAGGCAAGGTAGGAGGGACATATCGGGATGAAACGGACATGATGGGACACGGCGCGTGACGTTCTTCAAACGTGGCCGCAAACCCCCCCGCAGGGCGGTCGAGGACGTCGACCTCGACTCCCTGCTCGCGCTCGTCGCCGAGACTCTCGGCTTCACCTGCGCCTTCGCCGCCGACGGCGGCTCACTCACCCTCGGCCTGCCGGCCCCCCGACGGCCGCGCGAAGGCGAGATCCTCGTCCGGCTGGCCGGGCTGCGCCGCGAGGCGGGCCGCCGGCCGCGCGAGGACTGGCCGACCCTCGTCTCCGAGCACCTGGCACGGGCCGTCGCCGCCGCCGGGGACCGGGTGGACGTGTGCGACTTCGAGCAGGCGGCGCCGCTGCTGCGCACCCGCGTGGAGGCGGTGGACGAGGTGCCCGACCCGGCCCGCGTGGTCGGCCGGCACCTCAACGGCGACCTGGTGGAGCTGCTCACCGTCGGCGGCCGCCCGGTGCTGCCCGAGGAGGCCGGCTGCTGGCCCCTGCCCGCGGCCGAGGCGCTGGAGCTGGCCGTCGCCAACGTCCGGCGCGTGGAGAGGCTGACGGTGGAGGCCGTCGAGCTGTCCGGCACGGCCGTCGTCCGGCTGACCGCGCCCACGCCGTCGGCGGCCACGCACCTGCGCTGGCTCGGCGACTACCTTCCGGTGCCCGCGCACGGCGCGCTCGCCGTGCTGCCCGACCCGTACACGCTGCTGGTCCATCCCGTGAACGGGATCGGCGTGGTGCGCGCCATCGAGCGGCTGCGCGTCCACGCCGCCCGCACCGGCGGGCTCAGCCCGCAGGTCTACTGGTGGCACGGGGGCCGGCTGACGCTCATCCGGGCCGACATCGAGCTGCGGGGCGGCCAGACGAGACTGGTCGTCGCCCCGCCGCCCGACTTCGCCCGCGTCCTGGCCCGCCTCGCCGCCTGACCGGGGCGCCCGGTCCGGGCGGGAGGAGGGGGCCCGGTTCAGCTGTCGCGGCCCAGCTTGGGGGTGCGGTCGCTCTCGGACAGCGCGCGGGCCGCGTGGATCAGCGGCACGTGGCTGAACGCCTGCGGGAAGTTGCCCACCAGGCGGCCGTAGCGGGGGTCGTACTCCTCCGCCAGCAGCCCCACGTCGTTGCGCAGCGCCAGCAGCCGCTCGAACAGCTCCTTCGCCTCGTCCCTGCGCCCCTGCAGCGCCATCACCTCGACCAGCCAGAAGCTGCACGCCAGGAACGCGCCCTCGCCGCCGGGCAGGCCGTCCACCGCGTTGTCCTCGGCCACGGGGTAGCGCAGCACGAAGCCGTCGGCCATCAGCTCCTTCTCGATGGCCGCCACGGTGCCCACCATGCGCGGGTCGTCCGCCGGCAGGAAGCCGACCATGGGCATCAGCAGCAGCGCCGCGTCCAGCTCGCTGGAGCCGTAGGACTGCGTGAAGGTGTTGCGCCTGGCGTCGAAGGCGTGCTCGCACACCTCGGCGTGGATGCGGTCCCGGATGCTCCGCCACGTGTCGGCGGGGCCGACCCGGCCGTACCGCTCGACGTACTTGACCGCCCGGTCCAGGGCCACCCAGCACATGACCTTGGAGTGGGTGAAGTGCCGGCGCGGGCCGCGCACCTCCCACAGGCCCTCGTCGGGCTCGTCCCAGTGCTCCTCGACGTAGTCCAGGAGCTGCCGCTGGATGGACCAGGCCCGCTGGTCGGCCGTCAGCCCGGAGGCGCCGGCCAGGTAGAGGGCGTTCATCACCTCGCCGTACACGTCGAGCTGGAGCTGGTTGACGGCGTCGTTGCCGATGCGGACGGGCCGGGAGCCCTCGTAGCCGTCGAGCCAGTCGAGCTGCATCTCCGGCAGCCGCCGCTCGCCCGCCACGCCGTACATGATCTGGAGGTCCTGCGGCCGGCCGGCGATCGCGCGCAGCAGCCAGGCCCGCCACTCGGCGGCCTCGCCGAGGTAGCCGTTGTTGATGAGCGCCTCCAGCGTCATCGTGGCGTCGCGCAGCCAGCAGAAGCGGTAGTCCCAGTTGCGCACCCCGCCGAGGTCCTCCGGCAGGGACGTCGTGGGCGAGGCGACGATGCCGCCGGTGGGGGCGTACGTGAGCGCCTTGAGGGTGATGAGGGAGCGCACCACGGCCTCGCGCCAGGGGCCCTGGTGGGTGCAGGTGTCCACCCACTCCTTCCACAGGGCCTCGGTCTCGTCGAGCTGGGCCTCGGCGTGGATCTGCTCGGGCATCGGCTCGTGCGACGGATGCCAGGTGAACACGAACGGCAGCCGCTGGCCCGCCTTGATGTGGAAGGTGGCGCGGTGGGCGTAGTCGCCACCCTTGAGGGGGACGGGGGAGTGCAGCCAGGCGGAGTCGGGCCCGCCGACGGCCTGGAGGTGCCCGTCGGTACGGCGCACCCACGGGACGATCCGGCCGTAGTCGAAGCGCACCCGCAGCTGCGTGGCCACCTCCACCGTGCCGGAGACGCCCTCCACGATCCGCACGACGTCGGGGTTGAGGTCGCGGGGCGGCATGAAGTCGATGACCCGGACGGTGCCCGTGGGGGTGTCCCACTCGCTCTCCAGGATCAGCGTGTCGGGACGGTAGCGGCGGCGGGTGGCGGGCTGCCTGCCGGGCGGGCCGATCCACCAGTGACCGTTGCGGTCGCCGCCGAGCAGCGCCGCGAAACAGGCCGGGGAGTCGAATCTGGGCAGGCAGAGCCAGTCGATCGAGCCGTCCCTGCCCACCAGGGCGGCCGACTGCATGTCTCCGATCAGCGCGTAGTCCTCGATCCGCATGCCTTGACGCTACTCGGCCGGAGGGTGATCACGCGGCCGGGTCCGATCACGTCGCGTCGTGACGGACCCGGCCGCGTGATCACGTCAGGGGGAAGCGGCGGGCGAACAGCTGGGTCAGCGGCCCGATCGCGAGCGCGAACACCAGCGTGCCGACGCCGACGGTGCCGCCGAGCAGCCAGCCCACGGCCAGCACGGCGATCTCGATGAGGAAGCGGCCGAGCCGCAGCGACAGGCCCAGCCGCACCAGGCCGGTCATGAGCCCGTCACGTGGTCCGGGACCCATGCCGGCGCCGATGTAGAGCACGGTGGCCAGCGCGATCGACACGATGGCCAGGCCCAGGTAGAGCCAGCTCAGCGCCCAGTGGCCGGAGGCGGGCAGCACGGAGAGCGCGGCGTCGGCGAACAGGCCGACGAAGATCACGTTGCTGACGGTGCCGAGGCCGGGCCGCTGCCGCATCGGGATCCACAGCAGCATCACCAGTGCCCCGACCCCGATGATCACGGTGCCGATCGACAGCCCGAGGCGGCCGGCCAGGCCCTGGTGGAAGGCGTCCCACGGGTTGTTGCCCAGCCCCGAGCGGACCTGGAGGCCGATGCCGGCGCCGTACAGGGCCAGGCCGCCGTAGAGCCGGACGAGACGGGAGGGGAGGGAGCCCAGGTGCGGGACGGTCGCTTCGCTCATAGTGGACCCAGAGTGGCAGGCCACCCGCTTGCCAAAACAGGGCCAATCAGCAAAAGTGGCCCGATGAGGTATGTGGGAGCGGCGCAGGTGGCCCGGCTCGCCGACGTGCCCCCGGAGGCGCGCCCGTACTACCGGGCGCTCGCCGACGCCGTGCGCGCGCTCATCCTGGACGGTCGCATCCCGGTCCGCGTGCGCATGCCCGCCGAGCGGCACCTCGCCGCCACCCTGGGCGTCAGCCGCACCACCGTGACCGCCGCCTACGACCTGCTGCGCGAGCGAGGTTACCTCGACAGCAGGCAGGGCTCCGGAAGCTGGACCGCCCTGCCCGACCCCGCCTCCACCGCCGACAACCCGTGGCTGTCCACCGGCCGCGACGGGCTCATCCAGCTCCACGCCGCCGCCCCGCCCGCGCCGTCCGCGCTGCGCGAGGCGATGGCCGAGGCCGTCGAGGACCTGCCCCGGTACGGCATGGGCCACGGTTACGACCCCATGGGCCTGGCCGTGCTGCGCGAGCGCGTCGCCGCCCGCTACACCGCGCGCGGCCTGGCCACCCGGCCCGAGCAGATCCTCGTCACCACCGGCTCCCAGCACGCCCTCCACCTCGCCATGAGCCTGCTGGCCGGGCCCGGCGACCCCGTGCTCGTCGAGTCGCCCACCTACACGCACGCCATCGACGTGGCCCGCCGGTGCGGCGCCCGGATCGTCCCGGTCGGCATCTCCCACGAGGGCTGGCAGGCCGACCTGGTCGCCTGCGCGCTGCGCCAGTCGGCGGCCCGGGTCGCGTACCTCATGCCCGACTTCCAGAACCCCACCGGCGCGCTCATGGACGACGCCACCCGCGCCGCCGTCGCCGGCGCGGCCCGGCGCACCGACACCACGATCCTCATCGACGAGACCTGGGCGGAGCTGGACCTGTCCGAGCCCGGCCCGTCCACGGCCGCTCGGAGCGGGACCGTCGCGCCCATGGGCGCCTTCGACTCCGACAACCGGATGATCAGCATCGGCTCGGCCTCGAAGCTGTGGTGGGGCGGGCTGCGCATCGGCTGGCTGCGCGCCAGCGCCGCGCTGATCCGCCGGCTGGCCGTGCACCGGGCCGCCGTCGACATCGCCAGCCCGGTGCTGGAGCAGCTCGTGGTGGCCCGCCTGTTCGACCGGCTGGAGGAGACCAGGGCCGAGCGCCTGCGCGGCCTGCGCGCCTCCCGCGCCACGCTCGTGGCCGCGCTGCGGGAGCGGCTGCCCGCCTGGGAGTTCGCGGTGCCGCGCGGCGGCGGCACCCTGTGGGTACGGCTCGACTCCGGCTCGGCCGTCACCCTGGCCGAGGCCGCCGCCACGCGCGGGGTGCGGCTGGCGCCGGGGCCGTGGTTCGGCGTCGACGGGACGCTGGAGGGGTACCTGCGCCTGCCGTACACGCTGCCGCCGGCGGTGCTGGAGGAGGCCGTGGAGCGCATCGTGGCCGCCCGCGACCACGGCCCGGCAGGAGGGGACAGGCCCGCCGACTCGCTGGTCCCGATGGTATGACCGGTGCTCACTCGGAGGGCTTGACGCCCCGGGCCAGCGGGGCGCGCCACTTGTAGCGCATCGCGGCCACGCGCAGCCCGAAGGCCACCAGCGCCGAGGCCAGCGTGGCCGGCCAGCCGTGCAGCCCCAGCGTGGACAGCTCCGCCATCATGGACGAGCCGAGCAGCGCGGGCACCGCGTAGAGCTGGCGGTCGTACAGCAGCGTCGGGATCTCGCCCGCCAGCACGTCGCGCAGCATGCCGCCGCCGACGCCCGTGGTGACGCCGAGCAGGGTGGCGTGCAGCGGGCTCAGCCCGTAGTCGAGGGCCTTGAGCGTGCCGACCGCGCAGAACAGCCCGAGTCCGGCCGCGTCGAACACCAGGATCGCCGGCATCACCCGCGCCACGTGCGGGTGCCAGAAGAACACGATCACCGTGGCCGCCAGCGGCACGAGCACGTACCCCACGCTCTGGAACGCGATCGGCCGCACGTTCAGGATGAGGTCGCGCACCACGCCCCCGCCCAGCGCCGTCATCTCGGCGAGCACCGCCATCCCCACGACGTCGAGCCGCTTGCGCACGCCCATGAGCGCGCCGGACAGCGCGAAGACGAAGATTCCCACCAGGTCGAGCAGTTCGGGCACGGTCACATGTCTATCGGATCGGCTGTCCCGCGGGCGCGTTCGGGGCCGGTGGACGGGATCAGCGGGCGGGTCAGCCGAGCGGCGGCGTCGCGGGCTCGTGGTGCTCGGACATCAGGTGGCGCAGCCGGCGGGTGAACATCAGCAGGGCCAGCCCCGCCACGATCGCCATCAGCGCCAGCAGCGTGTAGTACATCGGCTCGGACACGACGCCGCTCAGCCGCCCGGTCTGCCCGCCGACCGCGTCGCCCACCGAGACCGCGATGAACCACAGCCCCAGCATCTGCCCCTTGAACGCCCGGGGAGCCAGCTTGGTGGTGACCGACAGCCCGACGGGGCTCAGCGACAGCTCGCCGAACACCTGGATGAGGTAGACGAGCACCAGCCACCACACCGACACCCGGCCGCCCTGGGCGAGCGTGGCCGCCACCGCCATCACCAGGAAGCTCAGCCCCACCATGACCAGCGCGAAGGAGAACTTCTGCGGCGTGCTCACCCGCGTGCCCAGCTTCACCCACAGCGCCGCGAACACCGGCACGAAGATCATGATGAACAGCGGGTTGAAGGACTGGGTGGTGGCCGCGTTGATGTGCACCCCGAACAGCGTCAGGTCCGTGCTGTTCTCGGCGAAGAACAGCAGCTTGCTCGGCGCCAGGTCGTACAGCATCCAGAAGATCGCCGCGGCGGTGAACAGCCACACGTACGCCTTCACCCGGGACCGCTCGTCCTCGGTCAGGTCGTGGCTGCCCAGCAGGATGTAGCCGAAGTAGACGACCGGCACCGCCAGGATGATCACGGTCACCACGACCGTGAACCGGTCGATGGTGAACGTGCCCGTCGCCACCCAGATCGCCATGGCCGCCACGACGCCGAGCGTGCCCAGCCCCACGTGCCGCAGCACCTGCCGGCGGTGCTCCGGCGCCAGCGGCATGCCGGGCCGCTCGCCGACGCCGCGCAGGTTGCCGCGGCCGAGGACGTACTGGGCGAGGCCGAGGGCCATGCCGACGGCCGCGGCGCTGAAGCCCAGGTGCCAGCGGTCGCCGTCGGCCAGCCAGCCCACCACGATGGGCGCGAAGAACGCGCCCAGGTTGATCCCCAGGTAGAACAGCGAGAACCCGGCGTCGCGGCGGCCGTCGTCGTCCTCCGGGTAGAGCTTGCCCACCATGACGGAGATGTTCGGCTTGAGCAGGCCGGTCCCGGAGATGATCAGCCCCAGCCCCAGCCACACGAAGACCGGCGACGTCACCGGCACGGCCATGCTGATGTGGCCGCACATGATGACGAACCCGCCCCAGAACACCGAGCGCCGCGGACCGAGGATGCGGTCGGCGATCCAGCCGCCGGGCAGCGCCACCAGGTAGATGAGCGCGCCGTACACGCCGACGACGGCCGTCGCGGTCTGCTCGCTCATGCCCAGGCCGTGCTGGGCGGGGGACGCGGCCATGAACGTGGCCAGGATGGCACGCAGGCCGTACCAGCTGAACCGCTCCCACATCTCCGTGCC
This sequence comes from Nonomuraea sp. NPDC050733, assembly GCF_040654215.1. Classification (NCBI taxonomy): domain Bacteria; kingdom Bacillati; phylum Actinomycetota; class Actinomycetes; order Streptosporangiales; family Streptosporangiaceae; genus Nonomuraea; species Nonomuraea sp. NPDC050733. Next base: position 114,716 of record NZ_JBFAHO010000012.1, read on the forward strand.
GAAGAGCGTGGCCAGCCCCCACGGGTGGCCGAAGAAGGTGCGTTCGTGCGTTTTCATGCGCTCCCCCGGGCATTCCTCCGCAGCCGATCCATCACTCTACGTGATGACGGTCTCCGCTACCGGCGAGGCCTTGCCGCTACCCCGGTCGTGTGGTGCGATGCATGCCACGCGGACAAGTGAACAGCTGCGGAGGCGGTTGCCATGGCCGATGTCCTCGACGTGCGGGCGGAGATCGACGAGCTGATCGCCGGCCGTACCATCTGCGACCAGCTCAGGACGGCGGCCGAGCGGCATCCCGACGCCCCCGCCTATTCGGACCCGGCCGCCGCGGGCGGCTGGGTCACGCTCACCTACGCCGAGGCGCGGCTGCGGGTGCTGGAGATCGCCGCCGGGTTCGCCGCGCTCGGCCTGCGGCCCGGCGAGACGGTCGCGCTCATGATGGTCAACCGCAGCGAGCACGTGCTGGCCGACCTCGGCGCCGTCCACGCGGGCGGCGTCGGGTGCACGATCTACTCCACGTTCGCGCCGGGCCAGATCGCGTTCGCCGCCGCCGACGCCGGCGCGGCCTACGCCGTGCTGGGCGGCCCCGCCGACCTCGCGCGCTGGCAGCCCGTGCTCGACGAGCTGCCCGGCCTGCGGAAGGTCATCCTGCTGGAGGGCGCGCCGGCCGGCGACCGGTTCATGGCGTGGGACGACCTGCTCGCGCTCGGCCGCTCCGCGCTGGCCGCCGACCCGGACGCCGCCGAGGCCCGCCTGCGCGCCGTGAGCGCCGAGGACGTGGTGACCGTCCTCTACACCTCGGGCACCACCGGCACGCCCAAGGGCGTGCCGCTCACCCACCGCAACGTGCTGTACGAGGTCGCGGCCACCGACCGCATGGCCCGGCTGCCGGAGCGCGGCACCCAGGTCTCCTACCTGACGTACGCGCACATCGCCGAGCGGGTCCTCAGCCTCTACCTGCCGCTGGCGAAGGCGTCGCACGTGCACTTCTGCACCGACCTGGCCCAGCTCGGCGCCACGCTCGGGCAGGTACGGCCGATGCTGTTCTTCGGCGTGCCCCGCGTGTGGGAGAAGATGATGGCCCGCCTGCTCGCCGTGCTCTCCGCCCAGCCGGAGGAGCGCCAGGAGGCCGTGCGGCGGGCCATGGCGGCCGGTCTGGCCTACGTCGAGGCGGGGCAGCACGGCCACACCGTCACCCCGGAGGTCCGCGCCGCCTACGAGCGCGCCGACGCGGAGCTGCTGGCGGGCGTGCGCGCGCTCATCGGGTTCGACCGCGCGGAGTGGACCGCCACCGGCGCCGCGCCGCTGCCCGCCGAGGTGCAGCGCTTCTACGCCGGTCTCGGCCTCAAGGTCATCGACGTGTACGGCATGACGGAGACGACCGGCGCGTTCACCGGCAACGGCCCCGGCTGCTACCGCCTCGGCACCGTCGGCCGGGCCGAGCCCGGCGTCGAGGTGCGCATCGCCGAGGACGGCGAGATCCTCACCCGCAGCCCGCTCAACACCCGCGGCTACCTCAACCGGCCCGACGGCACCGCCGCGCTCGTCGACGCCGGCGGCTGGCTGCACACCGGCGACATCGGCACGGTCGACGACGACGGCTTCTACCGGGTCGTGGACCGCAAGAAGGAGCTCATCATCACCTCCGGCGGCGAGAACATCTCACCCGCCGCGATCGAGAACCACCTCAAGGAGCACCCCCTCGTCGGCCAGGCCCTGGCCTACGGCGACAACCGCCCCTACCCGGTCGCCCTCCTCACGCTCGACGCGGACACGGCGCCCGGCTGGGCGCGGGCCCGCGGCATCGAGGGCACCCTCGCCGAGCTGGCCGCCCACCCCGAGGTGCTCAAGGAGGTCGAGGCCGCCGTCGCCGCCGCCAACCAGCGGCTCGCCCGGGTCCAGCAGGTCAAGCGGTGGGCGCTGCTCGGCGCCGAATGGACGGCCGAGACCGAGGAGCTGACGCCCAGCCTGAAGCTGAAGCGGCGGGTCATCCACGCCAAGTACGCGGACCTGATCGAGGAGCTGTACTCCGGCTGACGAGTCTTTGCCCTCCGGGGCGTGTGTCGTGGTCACTGCCATGACCGGCCGCTTCCTACGGTCTGGATCATGACCAGAAGACTCGTTCTCGTCTCGCTCGCGGCGGGGGCCCTCACGGTGCCCGCGCCGGCGTCCTCCGCCGCCACGGCCCTGCCCGGGGCCGCGAGTCCCGCCGGGGTCGTCTCCGCCTCCGCCTCCGCCTCCGCCTCCGGCCACGGGCTCGCCGCCGCCGCGCGCGCCGCCCGTGTCCCGACCATCCGCGAGATCAACCTGCGGCCGGCGTCTCCCGTCGTCGGCGCCGGGGACTCCGTCCGCATGGTGATCGACGTCGTCGCCAAGGACGTCAAGGGAAGGAACGGGGTGACCGTCAAGGTCGAGCCCGGCGCACCCCCCCAGTCGCCCCCCGGCTCTTCCGGAACGTCCGACGGGACGGCACCGGCCACGGGAGCCGCCCCCGGCGACCACGCCGCCCAGGCTCCCCGCCCGGCCGCTCCGGCTCCCCGCCCCGCCCTTCCCGGCACGGGCCGGCCCGGTTCGGCCGCCACCGGACCCGGGACGCAGGCCCAGACGCCGCCCGCCGGCTCACCCGCCGTGGCGCCCGCCGTAGCCTTCGACGACCGGGGCGCGCCGACGCCGTCCGGCCACGCCATCCGGCCCGCGGGCCGTCCGCTGCTGCCCACGCGCGACCACCAGCCGGGCGTGGTGGTGTCCCACAGTCACTCCTCGTCCGCGTCGCCCGAGACGGCCCGGGAGATCCACGGCGCGGCCCGCCTGGCCCCGCGCTCCCCGGAGCGCGACCACAAGCGGGGCTCCGCCTCCGATCAGGGCACGGGACGCGACAAGCGCGACGCGACGGTGTCCTGGCGTCCGACGCCCGGCTGGATGCGGTTCGAGGGCGACTGGCAGACGTGGCGCTTCCTGCCGGACAAGGCGCTGAACCGCACATACCCGGCAGGCACGTGGACGATCACCGCGACCGCCGTCGGCGCCGACGGGTCCACGGCGACGAAGTACACCACGTTCCAGCTGCGCCGCGAGACCAGGCTGGACGCCGTGCGCGTGGCTCCCGCCCCGGACGGCTCGGCCGTGCGGTTCACCGGCTCGCTGACCCGCGTGGGGCCGCGGGGCCTGGCCGACTATGCCCCGTTCGCCGCGCAGCCGGTCGACGTCCTCTGGCGACCCGAGGGCGGCGAGACGTGGGAGGAGGTGGCCGAGGCCACCACGGGGGACACCGGCGCCTTCACCACGTCGGTGGAGGGCCGTACCGGCGGCTCCTGGCGCCTGCGCTACGAGGGGACCCCCCGCTACGCCCCGATCCTCTCAAAAATTTACCAAACAGCCGAATAGCACGATAAACGGCCTGAGAAAGGCATATTTCGGGCTATGAAATGAAGAGTCGTTGCATGATTGTGATCGGCGGATCGCAACTTTCCTTTACCGCGTCGCGTCATTCGCGATGACGCGCGCCCGTCCGGACGCGCGTTCCACACGGGGAAGGAAGTTCACCCAATGATGCGACGACTCGCCGCCGGCCTGGCGGCGGCCGCCCTGGGCGTCACCATGGTGGGGGCGGCCGCCGCCCCCGCGCTGGCGGACCCGGACGTCGACGGCGGCCACACCGCGCTCCGGTTCGACGCGGGCCCCGAGCCCGTCTGGCAGGGCAGGAGCCTCTCGCTGGACGGCCGGCTCTCGGTGGAGTGCGAGGACGACTACATCAGCGGCTTCGTCTCCGTCCACCACGCCGACTACTGCAAGGAGTCGGAGTCGTGGCACCGGCTCGGCTGGAAGCGGATCGTGATCCTCTTCCGCCCGGACCGCGGCGGGGACTGGGAGCACGTCGAGACGGTCACGACCGGTCGTGACGGCTCCTTCCACACCAGGGTCCCGGCCTACACCTCGGGCACGTGGCGCGCGGTCTTCGAGGGCTCGCGCCGCCTCGACCCGGTGGAGGCCACGGACTGGGTCAAGGTCGTCGGCCACCGCCGCTGACCCGCCCGGCCCTTCGCGCGGCACCGCCCGGCTCCCTCCTGGGGGCCGGGCGGTCGCCGTTCCGCCGCCTGACCCTCGCGGGGCCGGGCGCGGCCGGCCCGGGGTGTCAGGTGAGCCGGCCCACATGCGCCAGCGCCTGCTTGAGCAGGACTCCCTGGCCGCCCGTCATCTCCTGCTGCACCATCGGCGAGGCCGCCTCCTCCGGCGTGAACCACACCAGGTCCAGCGCGTCCTGGCGCGGCCGGCAGTCGCCCCGCACCGGCACGATGTAGGCCAGCGACACCGCGTGCTGGCGCGGGTCGTGGTACGGCGTGACGTCGGGGGAGGGGAAGTACTCCGCCACGGTGAACGGCGCGAGGGAGGCCGGCAGGCTGGGCAGGGCGACCGGCCCGAGGTCCTTCTCCAGGTGGCGCAGCAGCGCGTCGCGGACCCGCTCCTGGTAGAGCACCCGCCCGGAGACCAGCGCCCGGCTCACGGTGCCGTCGGGGGCGATGCGCAGCAGCAGGCCCACGTGGGTGACGATGCCCATGTCGTCCACCCGCACCGGCACCGCGTCGACGTACAGGATCGGCATCCGGCCGCGCAGCGACTCCAGCTCCTCGGGTGCGAGCCAGCCGGGCGTGGTTTCGGTCATTTCGGTCATCTGTAGATCGTACTGGGCTTCGTGCGCGAGGAGGGGGAGGCGGGCTCCCCGTCGAAGACGATGCCGCGGAGCAGGCCCGCCGCGCTCCGGTCGATCACCACCGCGCCCGCCGCGGGAGCGGCCGTCCCGGCCCTGGCCCGCGCGAGCAGCGCCTCCCAGCGGCGGCGGTGGTAGGAGAACGTGCGCGCCCCCACCACCCGGGCGCGGGCCCGCTGGCCGGCCAGGGCCGCCTCGGGGCTGGCGTCGAGCAGCAGCAGGTGGAAGGCGGCGCCGCGGCGCCGGGCCATCCGGGCGAAGACGCGCAGCACCACCGGCCCGCAGCCCCGGTTGTGCGCGATCACCGGCCCGCCGGCGGCGAGCGCGCGCCGGATCCGCAGGAGGTGGGTGGCGAAGACGACCGCGGTGCGCGCCCGCTTGGGCGCCCGGCCGAGGGTGCCCGCCCAGCGCAGCTTCGACTGCGCGGAGTCGATGACCGTGACCCCGTCCACGACCACGGGGGCCGCCTCGGCGCCGTCCATCGCGTACAGGCGGCGCAGCATCGTGCTCTTGCCGGCACCCGGCAGCCCGGTCAGGATCACCAGCGCCCCGGCCGGGTACCGCAGCACCCGGTCTCCGGCGGCGTCCGGAAGGGGCCGGTCCGTCTGGGTGGTTTGTCCGGGCATATCGGGGACCTCCGCGTCTGTCCTGTCGCGCGGGGGGCTCCCGCCTGCCTACCGAACGAAGACGCGGCTGACAGGGTTCCGCCAGGGGTGGGCCGTCGCAGGGAACCCGCTGCCGGCGCAAAGGAAGTCAACGCAGAGGAGATCGCCTTTGGGCACGCGGTCCGGGACCGTTCCTGTTAGCGTTATCGCGAAAGGGGTGAGGCGCATGGCGACGGCTTCTGACGGGGGAGCGAGGCCGCGCAGCCGGCCCGCGGTGCTCGGCGACGTCGCCGCGCTCGCCGGCGTCTCCGCGATGACCGTCTCCCGGGTGCTCAACACGCCGCACCGCGTGCGCGCCGAGACCCGGGCGCGTGTGCTGGCGGCCGTGCGCGAGCTCGACTACTGGCCCAACTCCGCGGCCCGGCAGCTCGTCACCGGCCGCTCGGGCGTGCTCGGCGTGGTGAGCATCGACACCACCCTGTACGGCCCGGCCTCCACCCTGTACTGCATCGAGCAGACCGCCCGGCTCAGCGGCTACACCGTGAGCATCGCGAGCCTGAGCGCGCTCAACCGCCGCTCCATCGAGGAGGGCGTCCACCGGCTGCGCTCCCAGTCGGTCGACGGCGTCATCATCGTCGCCCCGCACGAGTCGGCCGCCGACGGCCTGCGCCACCTGCCGCCCGACCTGCCGGTGGTCGCGGTCGACGCGGGCGAGGACATCCCGGTCCCGGTCGCCATGGTCGACCAGCGGGCCGGCGCGATCCGCGCCACCCGCCACCTGCTGAGCCTCGGCCACGAGACCGTCTGGCACGTCGGCGGCCCGGCCGACTGGATCGACGCCAGCGGCCGCATCGAGGGCTGGCGCGGCGTCCTGGAGGCCGAGGGCCGCTCCGTGCCCGAGCCGCTGCGCGGCGACTGGAGTCCGCGCTCGGGCCACCAGCTCGGCCGCCGGCTGGCCGCCGACCCGTCCGTGACGGCCGTGTTCGTCGGCAACGACCAGATGGCCCTGGGCGTGCTGCGCGCCATGCGCGAGTCCGGGCGGCGGGTGCCGGAGGACGTCAGCGTGGTCGGCTTCGACGACATCCCCGAGTCGGCGTACTTCTGGCCGCCGCTGACCACCGTGCGGCAGGACTTCCGCGAGGTCGGCCGGCACGCCTTCCACCTCCTCCTCGACCGCATGGCGGGCGATGAGGAGGGGGAGCGGCGCCGGCTGGTCGAGCCCGACCTGGTGGTGCGGGAGAGCACGGGCACCCCGCAGCGGCCCTGAGGGGTCAGCTCAGCCGGATCACGTTCCACGAGACCGGCGGCAGCAGCACCCGCAGGGGGTCGTGCTCGACGTCCGGGTTGGGGCGGGGGGCGACGCGGCCGGGATCGTCGGCGGTGTTGCGGGCGTAGACGTCCGCGTCCGTCAGCGTGGTCGCCTCGGTGATCCGCGCGCCGCCGAGCGCGCGGGCGTCGATCTGCAGGGACAGCGGTTCGTCGGTGGAGCGGTTGACGGCGAACAGGGTGACGCCGCCGTCCTCGGCCCGGGTGGCCACGGCGTGCAGCAGCGGCACCTCGCCGTACTCGGCCGTCTCGTACGAGGGGGAGACGGGCTCGACCCGCAGCACGTCGCCCGTCGCGTACCGGGAGGCCTGGGCGAACGGGTGGAAGGTGGTCTGGCGCCAGGCCCGCCCGCCCGGCTCGGTCATGATCGGCGCGATGACGTTGACGAGCTGGGCCAGGGAGGCGGCGGTGACCCGGTCGCTGTTGCGCAGCAGGGTGATGAGCAGGCCGCCGAAGGCGACGGCGTCGGCCAGGTGGTAGTGGTCCTCCAGCAGCGGCGGCGCCACCGGCCAGTCGCGGGGCGGCTCGGCGGCCTGGAAGCGTGACATGTACCAGATGTTCCACTCGTCGAAGGAGATGTTGATCTTCTTGCGGGACTTGAGCTTCGCGCCGACGTGGTCGGCCGTGGCCACGACGGAGGAGATGAAGCACTCCATGTCGGTCGAGCAGGCCAGGAAGCTGCCCAGGTCGCCGTCCTTCTCCTCGTAGTAGGCGTGGCAGGAGACGAAGTCGACCAGGTCGTAGGTCTCCTCCAGCACCTGCGCCTCCCAGGCGCCGAACGTCGGCATGGAAGAGCCGGAGCTGCCGCAGGCCACCAGCTCCAGGCCCGGGTCGACCATGCGCATGGCGCGGGCGGTCTCGGCGGCCAGCCGGCCGTACTCGGGGGCCGTCTTGTGGCCGGTCTGCCAGAAGCCGTCCATCTCGTTGCCCAGGCACCACATGCGGATGTCGTGCGGCTCCTTGGCGCCGTTGGCGATCCGCTGGTCCGACAGGGCCGTGCCGGACGGGTGGTTGCAGTACTCCAGGAGGTCGAGGGCCTCGGCGACGCCCCGCGTGCCCAGGTTGAGCGCCATCATCGGCTCGACCCCGGCCTTGCGGCACCAGCGGACGAACTCGTCCACGCCGACCTCGTTGGTCTCCGTGCTGTGCCAGGCCAGGTCCAGCCGGCGCGGCCGGCTCTCACGCGGGCCGACGCCGTCCTCCCAGCGGTAGCCGGAGACGAAGTTGCCGCCCGGGTAGCGCACCGTGGACACGCCCAGCTCGCGGGTCAGGTCCAGGACGTCACGGCGGAAGCCGTCCTCGTCAGCGGAAGGGTGTCCGGGTTCGTAGACGCCGGTGTAGACGCACCGGCCCAGATGCTCGACGAACGTGCCGAACGTGCGCCGCCGCACGGGGGCCACTCGGAACGCCGGGTCGATGGTGAGGTGCGCCTCGGGGGCCCTGCCGTTGCTCACGTTGCTCTCGCGCTCCTGTGGTGCAGGTGTGACTGGAATGCCCTGATTGTTAGCGTTATCACCAACAACGTCAAGGTCTGTGCACTGATGGGCGTGCCCGCGAGGTCAGGCCCCGGAGCCACCCGCGTGTCGTCGTGCGGCGGCGTACCGCAGACCGGCCGGGTGGCCGGGGGGTCACGCCCGCACGGTCACGGGGTGCTGCCGGGTGACGGGCTCGTCGTGGTGCCCGGTGAAGCCGGCGCCCCTGGCGACGCCGGGCCGCTGGGGGTCGAGGGGCCGCTGGGGTTCAGCGTGGCGAACAGGCCGTTCCTCGCCTCGACCGGCACGATGAGCCGCATGCTGCCCCGCCCCGAGTCGAAGCTGAACGTCATCGGGACCGAGCCCGTGTCGGCCACGCCCGTGACCGTGCCGATCGGCCGGTCGGTCCCCACGATCCCGCGCGCGGGCACCACCACCGGGGCCGTCAGCTGCGCCTGCCCGCCCTTCTGCAGCGTCACCTTCTCCAGGCGCACCGGCTCGGCCCGGTCGTTGACGAGCACGGCGTACAGCGGCAGCCCGGCCGCCGGCGTCGCCGGCCGCGCCCCCGGCCGGCCGCCGAGGAGGAACGCGTTGCGGACGTGGACCCCCCTGCCGCTGGCGTTGGCTCCCTCGTTCTGGGGGGTGAAGATGCGGGTGACGTCCTCGGAGTTGTACGTCAGGCCGCTGCATCCCGCGGTCGCGAGCGTCAGCGCGACGGCGGAGACGGCGACGGTACGGCGCATGTCGAACTCTCTCTCCCCTGATATCCGGTGGTTCTTCCGTTACCCACCGTCACCAGGTCGAATCCCCACGACCATCCGGCGAGTCATCGGATGGATGTGGTGCGTGCGCACGGAGTCAAGCCTTGACCATGGTAAAGGTCGATGTAATCATCGGATCTCTGATCCGTGAGTCTCCACCACAGCTCCACGAAAGAGCCGCCGCCATGGGACTTCCTCCGCAGCCCCGGACCCGGGCGAGACCCGCTCGGCGCGCCTCCCGCGCCGCGCTCGTCCTCGCCCTGATCGCCGCCCTCACCACCCTCGTCGTCGCCCGCCCCGCCGCCGCCGAGGTCGAGCACCCCCGCCAGCAGTGGTTACGCGACTCCACCGCCGGACTGTTCCTGCACTGGGGCATGTTCACCGCCCCCCGCCACCTCGACTGCGCCCAGTGGGAGCGCGACGTCACGGAAGGCGGCTGGAGCGCCGACTACTGGGTCGACGAGGCACGCAAGCTCGGCGCCTCGTACATCGTGCTCGCCACCTTCCACAGCCGCCTGGGCTACGCCCGCCCGTGGCCGTCCCAGATCCCCGGAAGCTGCTCCACGCAGCGTGACCTCCTCGGCGAGCTGGTCGCCGCCGGCAAGGCGAAGAACGTCCGCGTCCTGCTCTACATGACCGACGACCCGCAGTGGCACAGCGAGCAGGGCGTGCAGACCCTCGACTCGGCCGCCTACTCCGCCTACAAGGGCCGGCAGGTGGACCTCACCACCCGGCCCGGATTCGGCATGTTCAGCTACGACCTGTTCTTCGAGGTCATGCGGAACTACCCCGACCTCGCCGGGTTCTGGATCGACAACGACAACGAGTACTGGGAGCAGAACCACCTCTACGAGCAGATCCGCGAGAAGCGCCCGTCCTGGTTGCTGAGCAACAACAACGAGGACACGCCGATCATGGACACGGTCAGCAACGAGCAGAAGACCGGCATGACCCCGGCCTACGACTACCCGCAGGCCGCCTTCACCCCCATGCCCCGCCTGACCGAGGCCGACTACAAGCTGCCCACCACCGGCGACTGGTGGTACGACGGCCGCGACCACCCCGTGGACGTCCGGCTCAGCACCGGCCGCTACATCACCAACGCCGGCTCCTCCATGAAGTCCCTCATGGCCGAGACACCGATGGTCAACGGCCGCTTCCCGCCGCAGCAGGAGGCGTTCAACGCGTTCATGGCGGGCTGGGTGCCGCCCATCCGGGCCTCGCTGGAGCGCACCGAGGGCGGCGGCTACATGTACGGCGGCCTGCAGCCCGGCTTCTGGAACGACGGCGCGCACGGCGTCGTCACCGTCGCCCGGGGTTCCGGCACCCAGTACGTCCACGTGGTGACCAGGCCGCGCACGGACTTCGTCCGCCTGCGCGACAACGGCCACCTCGTCACCGGTGTCAGCGACCTGCGGACCGGCGAGCGCATGCGCTTCCACCAGTCCGGCGGCCACCTGACGATCCTCGGCATCACCAGGTGGGACGACTACGACACGGTCTTCAAGGTCGAGACCAAGGGCCGCCCGTTGGTGTACGACTCCTCCGGGTTCACGGCCACCGCCACCTCCTCCCGCGCCGGCCACCCCGCCTCCGCGCTCGTGGACGGGAGCTTCCAGGACTACTGGGACAGCGACGCCCGGCTCCCCGTGTCGGTGACGCTCGACCTGGGCAAGCGCCGCCCCGCCGCCTACCTGGCCGTCAACCAGCGGGAGATGTCGCCCGCGTACGCCCGCGAGTCGTTCGGCCGGCCCGAGGACTCCGCCCGGATCAAGGACTACCGCGTCTACGTCAGCGACGACGGCAAGCGATGGGGTGAGCCCGTGCGCGCCGCCGCCCTGCGCAGCGCCCGCGGCGTCCAGTTTATCGACCTCGGCCTGCGCACCACCCGCCACGTCAAGCTGGAGATCCTCAGCACGTGGAGCGGCCCCCAGGCGCCCCGCTTCCACCGGCAGCTCCAGATCGACGAGATCGGGGTCGGCTTCGGCCATCCCGCCTCCCTGAGCGCGCCGCCGCCGCTGGAGGCCGAGCGCGCGAGCCGGGACGGCGCGGCCCGCGCCGCCGTCTGCCCCGCGTGCTCCGGGCTCGCCCAGGTCACCGGCCTCGGCGGAGGTGACCGCAACGCGGTGACGTTCCGCGACGTCACCGCCGCCGCGGCGGGCACGTACCGGCTGCAGATCGACCACACCGCCGCCGCGCCCGCGCCGCTGTCGGTGACCGTCAACGGCGCCGCGCCGGTCCAGGTCACGGTCCCCGGCGACAACGCGGGCGTCGTGGCGAGCACGGCGCTGGCCGTGCCGCTGAACGCCGGCGCCAACACGATCCGCCTGTCCAGCGCCGCCGCCAGGGGCCCCGGCGTGGACCGTATCGCCGTGGGGCCGATGCCGCCCGCGTCGGAGGTGCCCCGGACCACGCTGACCGTCTCTCCCTCAGGCATCCAGTGGACCGGCCCCGGCCGGCAGTCGATCAAGGTGACGGCGACGCTGCGGCTCGACACCGACGAGTCCGTTGACGAGGTGACGCTGGCACCCGCCGTGCCCGCCGGCTGGACCCTGGAGGGCGCCCCGGCCACGGCCGCGTCCATGCGGCTCGGCCAGACCCTCGAAGGCTCCTGGACCGTCACCTCCCCGGCCGGCCAGGACGCCGGACAGGCCGACATCCCGGTCACCGCGTCGTTCCGGAGTCTGGGCCGTCCCGCCGGGACGAGCAAGCTGGTCCGCGTCCGGCCGCGCCCCGCCGACCGGGTGTTCATGCGCGAGGCCGAGGACTCGCGCAACCAGATCGGCGACGCCGGGATCACCGGCTGCACCCCGTGCTCGGGCGGGCAGAAGGTGCGCAACCTCGGGGCCTCCCCGGACGCGTACGTGCTGTTCGAGGACGTCACCGTCGACCAGGCCAAGGAGTACACGCTGTACCTCGACTTCACCGTCAACGGCGAGCGCTCGTACCACGTGGCCGTCAACGGCGGGGCGCCGGTCGAGGTCAAGGTCAGCGGCGTCGGCAACAACACCCCCTACACCACGTCCGTGCCCGTCGCGCTGAAGGCCGGCGCCAACACCGTCAAGGTCTACAACGACACGGCGGCCGCCCCCGACCTGGACCGCGTGTCCCTGGGCCTGCCGTAACGCCACCCACGGCGGGGCCGCGCCGAGCGGCCCCGCCGTCCTGAAGGACTCTTGGGAGCACCATGCGTCACGACCCTTCCCCGGTGAGCCGCAGGACGCTGATCGGCGCCCCAGGTCGCCGACCTGTACGCCGCCCAGCGCGCGCACCTGCGGCTGTGAGGCTCAGCCCTTGTAGTTGAACACCTGGCTGAGCGTGTGCCGCACCTCCACCAGGTCCCGCTGGTCGGCCATGACCTGGTCGATCGGCTTGTACGCCTCCGGGTGCTCGTCCACCAGGGCGTCCGCCCGGTCCGCGTTCCAGGTGCGGCCGCGCATCGCCTCGGCCAGCGAGCCGGCCGTCAGCCGCTTCTTGGCCTTGCTGCGCGACATCCGCCGCCCCGCGCCGTGCGAGCACGAGTCGTACGAGGCGGGGTTGCCGCGCCCGCGCACGATGTACGACCGCGTGCCCATCGACCCCGGGATCACGCCCTCGTCACCGGTGGCGGCCTTGATGGCGCCCTTCCGGGTGATCCACAGCTCCTTGCCGCCGTGACTCTCCAACTGGGTGAAGTTGTGGTGACAGTTGATGACACGGACGCGTGAGCCCTTGCCGACGACCCGGAACAGGGCGTCCACCAGCACCCGGTCCATCCGGGCGCGCGAGGCCATGGCGTAGCTCTGCGCCCACAGCATGTCCTCGACGTACGCCTCGAACTCCGGGGTGCCCTGGGTGAAGTACGCCAGGTCGGGATCCTCCAGGCCCATGGCCTGGCGGCGCATCAGGCCCTTGGCGCCGGAGATGTGCTGGGTGGCGAGCTGGTTGCCGATGCCGCGCGAGCCCGAGTGCAGCACCGTCCACACCCGCTCCCGCTCGTCCAGGCACACCTCGACGAAGTGGTTGCCCGACCCGAGGGTGCCGAACTGCACCGCCACCGTCTTCTCCTGCTTGGACGTCAGATCGGTGTGCGGCAGCCCGAGGGCGCTCAGCGTGCGGTCCACGGACGGGTCGTCGTGGCCCTTGCCGACGCCGGCGGGGATGCGCCGCTCCACGAGCGGCATGAGCGCGTCGAGGCTGTCGGGCAGGTCGGCCGCGGTGAGGGTCGTCTCGGTGGCGACCATGCCGCAGCCGATGTCGACGCCCACCGCGGCCGGGATGATCGCGCCCTCGGTGGGGATGACCGAGCCGACCGTGGCCCCGATGCCGACGTGCGCGTCCGGCATCAGCGCGACGTGGCCGGCGACGAACGGCAGGCGTGCGGTGCGTGCGGCCTGCATGATCGCGGCGTCGTCGATCTCGCTGGCCCACGAGAGCACGTTGGGTGCGGGCTGGTTCGGCATGTCCGAGGTCTCCTTTACTCGTCCGTGCCCCAGTGTGCCGCGATCATGACGAGAACCCCACTCGTTTTCCCGGGGCCCGCTCCGGGCCGGTCGGCAGGCCGAACAGCGGCAGGCACGCCTCCAGCCCGTCGATGCGGTGGCCGGGCGGCGTGCTCCACTCCTCGCGGTCCAGCCGCAGCCGCTGCTGCAGGGCCAGCTCGCCGCGGCGGCTGTGGCGGACCAGGCCGTCGTCCCGGTAGCCGAGCCGGCGGGAGACGCGCAGCGACGCGTGGTTGTCGAGGTACGCCCCCGACACGGCGCTCTCGGCCCCGAGCCCGTCGAACGCCAGATGCAGCACGGCACGGCGCATCTCCGTGCCGATGCCCTGACCCTGGAAGCGCCGCCCGAGCCACGAGCCCGTCCGCACCTCCCTCGTGACCGCGAAGTCCACGGCCTCCACCTCCTGCACGCCCACGACCTGTCCCTCGAAGACGGTGACCAGCGGGCAGCTCCAGGCGGCGGGCGTCCAGCCGGCCCACTGCCGGAAGTGGTACTGCACGGTGCTGCGGGCGCGCTCCTCCGGTTCGGCGTCCGACCAGGGGAAGAGGAACGGCATGACCGCGGGGTCGTGGATGCCCTCGGCGGCCAGTCCGGCCAGCTCGTCCAGGTCGGCGAGCGAGGGCAGCCTGAGCTCGAGCCGGGGCGTCGTGATCGTCAGGGAGAAGAGAGGCCAGTGATGCATGGTCCGGATAATGGCATCCTGTCCGAGATGCTCGGAACGTGATTTTCCGGAGCGTGGAGCCGGGGAATCGGGTGTGGTGTGCGGCTGTTGTCATGAGATGCGGCACCATGTGACCAGCCGGTTTGGAGCAACAGCCGGGCCGGGCCGTAGGCTTGCCGGTGATCTGACAGGAGGTGACGCCCATGTTGCGAGACTCGTTCGGACGGGTGGCGACGGATCTGCGGGTGTCCCTCACGGACAAGTGCAACCTTCGCTGCACGTACTGCATGCCGCCCGAAGGGCTCGACTGGCTGCCCAACGCCCAGCTCCTGACCGCCGACGAGATCGTCCGGCTGGTCACGATCGGCGTCGAGCGGCTCGGCGTCACCGAGGTCCGCTACACCGGCGGGGAGCCGCTGCTGCGCCGCGAGCTGGTGGAGATCGTCGCCCGCACCACCGCGCTGCGCCCCCGGCCGCAGGTCTCCCTGACCACCAACGGCATCGGCCTGTCCAGGCTCGCCCGGCCGCTGGCGGAGGCCGGGCTCGACCGGGTCAACGTCTCGCTCGACACCCTCGACCGCGACACGTTCAAGCGGCTGGCGCACCGCGACCGGTTCGCCGACGTGGTCGAGGGGATGGCCGCCGCCCACGAGGCCGGCCTGCGCCCGGTCAAGGTCAACACCGTGCTCATGCGCGACGTCAACGACCACGAGGCCGTGCCGCTGCTGCGCTTCTGCCTCGACCAGGGCTACGAGCTGCGCTTCATCGAGCAGATGCCGCTCGACGCCCAGCACGGCTGGAGCCGCGAGGGCATGGTGACCGCCGACGAGATCCTCGAGCGGCTGTCGGCCGCGTTCGACCTGACCCCCGACGACCTGGAGGAGCGCGGCAGCGCCCCGGCCGAGCGGTTCCTCGTGGACGGCGGGCCGGCCCGGGTCGGTGTGATCGGCTCGGTGACGCGGCCGTTCTGCGGCGCCTGCGACCGCGTCCGGCTCACCGCCGACGGCCAGGTGCGCAACTGCCTGTTCGCCACCGAGGAGTCCGACCTCAAGACGCCGATGCGGGACGGAGCCACGGACGAGGAGCTGGCAGCGCGCTGGACCGCCGCCGTGGCCCGCAAGCGCGCGGGACACGGCATCGACGATCCGTCGTTCCTGCAGCCGTCCCGCCCGATGTCGGCGATCGGCGGCTGAGGCTCAGTTCTCGGTCAGCGCCAGCTTCACGCCGAGCGCCACGAACGCGCCGGCGAACACCCGGCGCAGCCACGTCATCACCCGGGGGCGCGAGATCACCTGGCCGCGGACGGCCGCCGCGAACCACCCGTACCCGCAGAACACCACGAACGTCATCAGCATGAACACCCCGCTGAGCTCCAGCATGCGCGCGAACGCCGCCGGCTCGTCCGCGCTCACGAACTGCGGCAGGAACGCGAAGAAGAAGATCGACAGCTTGGGGTTGAGAATGTTCACCAGCACGCCGGAGGCGATGACCCGGCCCGCCGGGTGCGGCGCGGGGTGCGTACGGTGAAGGCATGAGCGGTGGGTACGACGTGGTGGTGCTGGCCGGGGGAGAGGCGCGGCGGCTCGGCAGCGCCGACAAGCCCGGGCTCGTCGTGGGCGGGCGGACGCTGCTGGAGCGGGTCGTCGCCGCCGTTCCCGACGCCGGGCGCGTGGTGGTCGTCGGGCCCGAACGGGACCTGCCCGGCGTGGTCCTCACCCGGGAGGACCCTCCGGGCGGCGGCCCGGTGCCCGCCCTCCGCGCCGGGCTGCGCGAGGTCACGGCGCCGAGGGTGGTCCTGCTGGCCGCCGACCTCCCGTTCCTGACCCCGGCCCACATCGCCACCCTCCTGTCCGCCATGCCCGGCCTCCCCGCCGAGCCCTCCGACGGCCCTTCCACGGCCTCCGACGGCGCTGAGACCTCCGACGGTCCTTGCACGGCCGCTGAGACCTCCGGCGGCCCTTCCATGGCTGCCGAGATCTCCGACGGCCGTCCCGCGGTCAGCGGCGGCCCTTCCACGGCCGCCGAGATCTCCGACGGTCCTCCTGCGGCCTCCGACGTCCGCGCCGCACGGGCGCGAGGCTCGTCCCTGATGCCCGGAGGGGCGGCGGCCGGGCCCGGCGGCGCCCCCGAGACCCCGGACGCGGACAACGGCCGTGGGAGCGCCCGGGACGACGGCGGCGAGGAGGCGGCGCGGCCCGCCGGGGTGGTGGCGGTCGACAATGACGGGCGGGAGCAGTGGCTGCTGGGCGGATGGGAGACCGCGCCGCTGCGGGCGGCGCTCGCCCGGTACGGCGGGCGGTCCCTGCGCGGCCTGCTGGCCCCCCTCGTCGCCGCCCGCGTGGCGCTGCCCGAGCGGGCCTGGTTCGACTGCGACACAATGGACGACCTGGACGAAGCCCGCCTCGGTGACACGACCCGTGTCCCCTTCCCGACGACAGGAGGAGGCGCGACGCCCACCCCGTGACGGCCGTGACGCGGCACGACGTGCCGCGCGGCCGTGGCGTGCGGGGGCGTCCGCGCCGCGCAACCTATGAACGTGCTGAACGAGTGGACCGCGCTGGCCTGCGAGGAGCTGGGCGTCGACCCGGCCCGCGTCGACCGCGACCTGATCCTGGAGTTGACCAAGGAGGTGGCGCACGGCGTGGCCCGCCCCGCAGCCCCGCTGACGGCCTACCTGCTCGGCCTCGCCGAGGGCGCCGGCACCGCGCCCGAGGACGCCGTCGCCCGCCTCACCGCTCTGGCCCGCGACTGGGGGCAGGCCACGCCCCGGACGCTGACCGGCGACTGACACTCCGACGAACTCGTCATGTCAAGCGCTGCGCGAACCTGAAAGTTTCCTGGCAATTATGGACGCGACGGAGCGAAAACGATTTCGGGAAAGGGGCCCTATCACACGGGTGGCGTCGTCGCCGGACTGATCATCTACGGCGCGGATTTCCCCGGGAAAGGGCGAAGCCGGGTGGTTACGGGGGCAAACCACCCGGCTTCGCTTCATCGGCGTTCCGACGGGGGCCCGGAACGCCGGCACCAGCACTCCGACGGGGGACCGGAGTGCTTGGCTAAAGCGTACACCTACAACCCATGGGATGCGTCAAGACTTAGTCACGACCCGATCTCGCGTCGGTGCCTCGGTATCTCGCTTTGGTTAGCTTCCGGTGTCTGAAAGGTGGGAGGAGGGACATCCATCCCCCTCTCATTGGCCCCGATTACGGCTATGTATGGCAAAAAGACTGCGCCCGCGATGAACAGCAGCCTGTACGGCCACGGCACGGGCACCACGACGGCCAGGATCAGGCAGATCGTCCGGATGCCCATCTTGATCAGGTAGCTCACCTCGCGGCGCTGGATGTCCGCGCTCAGCGAGGGCCTGGCGTCCGTCACTTGGTGGACGTCGTTCTTCCTGCGCCAGATCCTCATATCTCCCACCGTAGACCTCGGAGGGGCGCCGGGCGACGACTGCCCGGCCTGGGAAGACGGGTCATGCGATCATGGCTTTCGAGTAAGGAGGATGTGGAGATGACGGACCGAACGTACCGGGTCACCGAGATAGTCGGGACCTCGGCCGAAAGTGTCGACGAGGCCATCCGCAACGGCATCCGGCGCGCCTCGCAGACGCTGCGTCACCTCGACTGGTTCGAGGTGACGGAGGTGCGCGGGCACATCGAAGGGGGAGAGGTCGCCCACTACCAGGTGGGCATGAAGGTGGGCTTCCGGCTGGAGGACACCTGACGTCGCACCGGCGACGTCGCACGGCGACGCCCGCGCCCGCCGGGGGAGGCGGGCGCGGGCCGGCGGGTCAGCTCGCCTGGCTGACCGTCGACATGTTGAAGTCGGGCACCCGCACGGCCGGCATGACCGCCCGGGTCCAGTAGTCGTTCCACTCCCGGGGCAGCGTCTGCCCGCTGGAGCCCACCTCCGACAGGCGGCCGAGCAGGTCCACCGGGCTCTCGTTGAACCGGAAGTTGTTCACCTCGCCCACGACCTCGCCGTCCTCGACGAGGTAGACGCCGTCACGGGTCAGCCCCGTCACGAGCAGCGACTGCGGGTCCACCTCGCGGATGTACCACAGGCAGGTCAGCAGCAGGCCGCGCCGCGTGGAGGCGATCATCTCCTCCAGCGACCGGCCGCCCTCGCCCCCGGTCATGATCAGGTTGCCGATCGACGGCGTCACCGGCATGTCGCTGAGCTGCGCGGAGTAGCGGGTCTGCGGCAGCGCCTCCAGCCGCCCGTCCCGCAGCCACGCGGTGGGCTCCAGCGGCAGGCCGTTGTCGAACACCGACGCCTCGCGGCTCGGCCCGTGCGCCACCACGAACGGCGCGCACTCCAGCCCCGGCGCCGACGGGTCGCCCGCCAGCGTGACCGGCAGCTCGGCCAGCCGCTCGCCCACCCGGGTGCCGCCGCCCGGCTTGGAGAACACCGAGCGGCCGTCGAGCGCGTCCCTGGCGCCCGCCGACCAGTACATGTAGATCATGAGGTCGGACACGGCGCTCGGCGGCAGCAGCGTCTCGTAACGGCCCGCCGGCAGGTCGATCCGGTTCTTGGCCCATTCGAGCCGCCGGGCCAGCGACGAGTCGAGCCCCGTCACGTCCACGTCGGAGAAGTCGCGCGTCGCCACGCCCGTCCACGCCGACCGCTTCAGGTCGGCCGACTTGGCGTTCAGCTCCAGCCGGCCCGATGGCTGGTCGTGGCGCAGCCGCAGCCCCGCCGACGTGCCGAGGAACGTCGTCGTACGGGAGTGCTCGGCGAAGCCGTACAGCTTCCTGCCGCCCGACTCGGCGGCGGCGAACGCCTCGCCCAGCGCCGGCGCGAACCCCTCGAACACCCCGATGTCCGTCGGAGTCACCGGCTCACCCCACGACGGGCTGGCCGGCACCCCCTCGACCAGCGGCCGGGCGTCCTCGGCCGGCCGCGCCTCACGCGCCGCCCGGTCGGCCGCCGCCACCACGTCGGCGAGCTGGTCGGGCCGTACGGCGGCGCGGGAGACCACGCCGACGCCCTCGCCCACGACGGAGATCACGGTCAGCCGCGCCGAGCGGGCGACGCCGTTGGTGGTGAGGGTGTTGCCCGCGAAGCG
The DNA here is from genome assembly GCF_040654215.1 of Nonomuraea sp. NPDC050733. NCBI lineage: Bacteria > Bacillati > Actinomycetota > Actinomycetes > Streptosporangiales > Streptosporangiaceae > Nonomuraea > Nonomuraea sp. NPDC050733. Next base: position 133,801 of record NZ_JBFAHO010000012.1, read on the forward strand.
CAGATTGGCTGTGGAGCTCTCGTCGGCGAGCACCATGCAGCCGTCGGCCCCCGACAGCTCCAGGGCCCGCTCCACCATGTCCTGCGGCGAAACCGTGTCCTGCAGCGAAACCGTGTCCCGCGGCGAACCGCCGGTGATGCGCTCGCTCACTTCTTGCCACCCTCCTGCACGGTGTTGAGGATCCGCACGCCCCGGAACAGCGCCGAGGGGCATCCGTGGCTGACCGGGGCGACCTGCCCCGGCTGGCCCTTGCCGCAGTTGAAGGCGCCGCCGAGCACATACGTCCGCGGCCCGCCCACCGCCTCCATGGACTGCCAGAAGTCGGTCGTCGTCGCCTGGTAGGCGAAGTCGCGCACCTGCCCGGCCAGCCGGCCGCCGACGATGCGGTAGGCCCGCTGCCCGGTGAACTGGAAGTTGTAGCGCTGCATGTCGATCGACCAGCTCTTGTCGCCCACGATGTAGAGGCCGTGCTCCACGCCCGCGATCAGGTCCTCCGTGGACGGTCCGTCCGGGGCGGGGGCGAGCGAGACGTTGGCCATGCGCTGGATCGGCATGTGGCCGGGGGAGTCGGCGAAGGCGCAGCCGTTGGAGCGGCCGAACCCCTTCATCAGCGCCATCCGCCGGTCGAGCTGGTAGCCGACCAGGATCCCGTCGCGCACGATGTCGAACGACTGCCCCTGCACGCCCTCGTCGTCGTAGCCGACCGTGGCCAGGCCGTGCTCGACCGTGCGGTCACCGGTCACGTTCATGACCGGCGACCCGTACACCAGCTCGCCGAGCTGGTCGAAGGTGGCGAAGCTGGTGCCCGCGTAGGCCGCCTCGTAGCCGAGCGCCCGGTCCAGCTCGGTGGCGTGGCCGATCGACTCGTGGATCGTCAGCCACAGGTTGGACGGGTCGATCACCAGGTCGTGCTCGCCCGCCTCGACCGACGGCGCGGCCAGCTTCTCCGCCAGCAGCTCGGGAAGCTGCGCCAGCTCGGCCGCCCAGTCCCAGCCGGTGCCGGTCAGGTACTCGTAGCCCCGGCCCACCGGCGGCGCGATCGTCGACATGTCGTCGAAGCCGCCGTCGGCCGCCTTCATCGCGTTCAGGACGGGATGGAGGCGCACCCGCTGCTGCGTGGTGACCGTGCCGGCCGAGTCGGCGTAGAACTTCTGCTCCTTGACCTGGTGCAGCCGGGCCGAGACGTGGTCGGCCCCCTTCAGCAGCCCCGCCGACCAGTCGGCCAGCAGCGCGACCTTCTCGGCCGACGGCACCGTGAACGGGTCCACCTCGTACGAGGAGACCCACGTCACCTCGCGGTGGGCGGGCTCGGGCGCCAGCTCGATCGGCTCCCTGTTGATCGGCGCGCTCACCTCCGCCACGCGCACCGCCTGCTCGGCCACCGCCGCGGCCGCCTCCGGGGTGAGGAGGATGCCGGAGGCGAAGCCCCACGTGCCGCCCTTGACGACGCGCACGGCGTAGCCCAGGTCGTCGGCGTCCATCGCGCCTTCGAGCCGGGCGTCGTAGAGGCTCATTGTCTCGGCCCTGACGCGTTCGAGCCGGAAGTCGGCGTGCTCGGCGCCCAGGTCGTGGGCGCGTTGCAGGGCGGCGTCCGCCAGCTGCCGCAGCGGCAGCTCCAGGAAATCGGGGTCCATCTGGCGCATGTCCACGATCCTAACCCCGTGATCTTGTCTGCCCCGGACAAGCGCATACCAGCCGGTAGGAGATAGCGTCAGGTCTCATGGCACGCTCTGTACTCGTCACCGGGGGCAATCGCGGCATCGGCCTCGCGATCGCCCGAGAACTCGCCGCGGCCGGCGACGCCGTCGCGGTCACCTACCGCTCGGGGGAGCCCCCGGAGGGGCTGTTCGGCGTCCGGTGCGACGTGACCGTCATGGCCGACGTCGAGGCCGCCTTCGACAAGGTGGAGGCCGAGCACGGGCCCGTCGAGGTGCTGGTGGCCAACGCCGGCGTCACCAAGGACACCCTGCTGGCGATGATGAAGGAGGACACCTTCACCGACGTCATCGACGCCAACCTGACCGGCGCCTACCGGGTCGCCAAGCGGGCCATCCGGCCGATGATGAAGCTCAAGCGCGGGCGGGTCATCCTCGTCTCCTCCGTCGTCGCCCTGTCCGGCTCCGCCGGCCAGACCAACTACGCCGCCTCCAAGGCCGGGCTCATCGGGTTCGGCCGGTCCATGGCCCGCGAGTACGGCTCCCGGGGCATCACGGTCAACGTGGTCGCGCCCGGCTTCGTGCGGACCGACATGACGGCCGGCCTGGACGAGGAGGCCATCATCAAGAACATCCCGCTCGGCCGGCAGGCGTCGCCGGGCGAGGTCGCGCGCGTCGTCCGCTTCCTGGCGAGCGACGACGCCTCCTACATCACCGGGGCCGTGATCCCGGTCGACGGCGGACTTGGAATGGGGCACTGACGTGGGCATTCTCGAAGGCAAGCGGATCCTCGTGACGGGGGTCCTGACCGACGCCTCCATCGCGTTCTCGGTGGCCAAGCTGGCCCAGGAGGAGGGCGCCACGGTGGTGCTCACCGGCTTCGGCCGGCTCAGCCTGGTCGAGCGCATCGCCAAGCGGCTGCCGAAGCCCGCCCCGGTGCTGGAGCTCGACGTGCAGAGCACCGAGCATCTCGACACCCTGGCCGACCGGGTCGGTGAGCACGTCGACGGCCTCGACGGGGTCGTGCACTCCATCGGCTTCGCCCCGCAGACCGCGCTCGGCGGCAACTTCCTCAACACCACGTGGGAGGACGTCTCCACCGCCCTGCACGTGTCCACGTACTCGTTCAAGTCGCTGGCGGTCGCCTGCCTGCCGCTGATGAAGGAGGGCGGCGCGGTCGTCGGCCTCGACTTCGACGCCACCAAGGCCTGGCCCGTCTACGACTGGATGGGCGTCGCCAAGGCCGGCCTGGAGTCCGCCTCCCGCTACCTGGCCCGCGACCTCGGCAAGCAGGGCATCCGGGTCAACCTCGTCGCGGCCGGGCCGCTGCGGACGATGGCGGCCAAGTCGATCCCCGGCTTCAAGGAGTTCGAGGACAGCTGGCCGGAGAAGGCGCCGCTCGGCTGGGACCTGGGCGACACGGTGCCGGCGGCCAAGGCGTGCGTCGCGCTGATGTCCGACTGGTTCCCGGCGACGACGGGCGAGATCGTCCATGTCGACGGCGGCGTCCACGCGATCGGCGCCTGACCGCCCCATCATCAGGCCGGCCCCCATCAGAGAGGCCCCTGTCAGAGAGGCCCCTGTCAAGGCCGGCTCATCCTCGGGCCGGCCCGGCGTCAGGCCAGGCGGTGGCGGCCGTTGGCGGCCGTCGACGGCTCGAACGGGATCGAGTCGGCCCGGTTCGCCCGCTGCCGCCGCTGCTGCACCACCCGTGTGGCCGCCACGGCCGACAGCAGCAGCGCGATCGTCAGCGCCGTGCCCAGCACGTCCGAGGCCGGGGTGCTGGGCCGTACCACCTGCTGGTCGCGCATCGGCGCCGTCAGCTCGCGCACGAGGGGCTGCGGCCACAGCAGGTCGATGCGGGCCTCGTCGGGGTCGGCCTCCGGCTCGTCGCCGACCCGCTCCTCCCGGGTGTCCATCAGGTACGGCTGGCTCTCCGGCTGCCTCGCGGAGCGGGTGGGCGCGGCCGTGGGCACCGCCGCGTGCTGCTCGTCGTCCTTGCGCTGGCGGGCCGTGCCGGAGCGCGTCGGCTGCGCCGGCTGCCGGGTGCGCCGCTCGGCGGGCGGCTGGGTGGTGACGCGCGGCTCGGGCGTCACGCCGTCGTCGCGGACGCTCTGGTCGTCGCAGGCCAGCACCGGCAGGCAGACGTCTCCCAGCTTCTCGGGCAGCAGCGTGGCGGTGGCGGACGGCTCCGGGCCGGCCTTCCTGGCCTGGCCTGGCCGGCCCGTGGGCACGGCCTCGCCGACCTTGCCGAGCACCTTGCCCGTGGTGTCGTCCACCGTGCCGGTCAGGCCCTTCGACTTGCCTCCGGTCACGGCGTCGACGGTGTCGGTGACCTTGCCCACCGTGTCGCAGAGCGTCCCGGTCACGCCGCCGAGTAAGCCGCCCCCCTTGGGGCAGTCGTCCGCGTCGGCCGGCCCCGCGAGCGTGACCGTGAGGGCCACGGTGACCGCGGTCGCCGCCAGTGCCGTCGCCAGGACACCGGCCGCCGTCACGGTCCTGCTCCCCATCGGTCCGTCCCCTCCCTCATCGCCTTGGATTGAAATCTTTACGGACATCGCCGCCGAGACGCAGGTGTTTTCCGCCAAAGTTGCGATTCGGTATCGACTAGTGATACGCGAGCCTGACTCCCGTTCAGCCGGTCAGTCCAGGGACGAGACGTCGTCCAGGGCCTCGCGGATCTCGCGGGGCAGCACGACCTCCTCGGCCGCCAGTATCCCGGCGAGCTGCGCCCGGGTGCGAGCCCCCACGATCGCGGAGGCCACCCCGGGCTGGTCACGCACCCACGACAGCGCCACCGCCAGCGGCGACACACCGAGTCCGTCGGCGGCCGTCATGACCGACTCCACCACCCGCCGGCTCCGCTCGTCCAGGTACGGCCGGACGAAGTCGGCGAAGTGCGGCGTCGCGGCCCGCGAGTCGGCCGGGATGCCGGTGCGGTACTTGCCGGTCAGCACCCCCCGCCCCAGCGGCGACCAGGCCAGCACCCCGGCCCCCACGTGGTCGGCGGCCGGCAGCAGCTCCCGCTCGGGCTCGCGGGCCAGCAGGGAGTACTCGGCCTGGGCGGAGGTGATCGGCACGCGGCCCGGGACGGAGCGCTGGGCGACGCCCGCGGCGGCGAGCTGCCAGCCGGTGTAGTCGCACACCCCCGCGTAGACGGCCCGGCCGGAGGAGACGATCGCGTCGAGCGCGGCGAGGGTCTCCTCCAGCGGCACCTCCTCGTCGTAGGTGTGGAGCTGCCACAGGTCGACGTAGTCGACACCGAGCCGGGCCAGTGACTCGTCCACGGCGGCCACGAGGTGACGGCGGGAGGCGTCGCGGGGCCGGCGGCCGAGCGGCGTCACCACGGCCTTGGTGGAGATCACCAGCTCGGAGCGCGGCACCGTGTCGCGCACCAGCCGGCCGAGCAGCCGCTCGGCGTCGCCGCCGGTGTAGACGTCGGCCGTGTCGACGAGCGTGCCTCCCGCGTCCATGAAGGTGCGGAGCTGTGCCGAGGCCTCGTCGGCGTCGGTGTCACGCCCCCAGGTCATCGTGCCGAGCCCCACCCGGGACACCGACAGGCCGCTACGGCCGACATAGCGCTGCTGCATGATCCCGCCAGGTTACCGTCCGGGCCGGGGAAAAACCGTGATCCCGGCCTGCGACACTTGGTTCGTGACCACGCTGCTTCTGGCCCGCCACGGCCTCACCGCCCTCACGGGGCCCGTCCTGGCCGGCCGCACCCCGGGGGTCCACCTGAGCGACGAGGGCCGGCGGCAGGCCGAGGCGCTGGCCGGCCGCATCGCGGGCGTGCGGCTGGACGCGGTCGTCTCCAGCCCGCTGGAGCGGTGCGTGGAGACCGCGACGGCCGTGGCCGCGGACCGCGCGATGGCCGTGAAGACCGACGACCGGTTCGTGGAGTGCGGCTACGGCACGTGGACCGGCCGCCCGCTGGAGGAGCTGGCCAAGGAGCCGCTGTGGCGGGTCGTGCAGGCCCACCCGAGCGCGGCCGTCTTCCCCGACGGAGAGCCGCTGTCCGACGTGCAGCACCGGGCGGTGGCGGCGGTGCGGGAGTGGAACGCGCGGCTGGGGGAGAAGGGCGTCTACCTCGTGTGCAGCCACGGCGACGTGATCAAGGCGATCGTGGCCGACGCGCTGGGCCTCCATCTCGACCAGTTCCAGCGGATAACCGCTGATCCGGCCGCGCTCACTGTGATTCGCTATGCCCCCTTGCGTCCCTTTCTACTCAGGCTTAACGATGTGGGGGAATTGCGGCTTCCCGAGGATTCGGAGGAGAAAGACGGGGGAGAAAACATCACCGGGAGCGATGCCGCCGTCGGCGGCGGACCCGGGACCACGTAAGGTCAGGCTATGCCGGTCTTCGACTACGACCCACCAGAGAGGTTCGTGGCCGGTGCCCTGGGGCAACCGGGCGCCCGAGCCTTCTTTCTGCAGGCCAGAGCCGAGGGCAGACTGACCACGGTCGCGCTGGAGAAGCTGCAGGTCGCCGCGCTCGCGGGCAGGCTCGACGAGCTGCTCGACGAGGTGCTGCGGCGCAGCGGGGGCACCGCGCACGTGCCGGCCCTCGCACCCGCCGACCTCGCCGACGACGACCCCCTCGACGTTCCGCTCTCCGAGGACTTCCGGGTGGGCACCATGGCGCTCGCCTGGGACCCCGAGACCTCGCAGGTGGTCATCGAGGCGCAGGAGATGGTCGAAGAGGAGGACCTCGACGTGCCCGATCCCGCGGTGCTGCGGGTCCACATCAGCGCCGGGGCCGCGCGGGCCTTCACCGCGCGCGCCCTGCGGCTCGTCGCCGCGGGGAGGCCACCCTGTCCCCTGTGCGGCCAGCCCCTCGACGCCGAGGGGCACATCTGTGTCCGGCTCAACGGCTACCGCGGGGGTGAGGCGGCTTCATGAGCGCCCCGGAGAGCGAGCCCGCCGTCAGGCACTCGCACACGCCGGTCATGGACGAGGAGAGCGCGCTGAAGCTCCTCCGTGACGGGCGCCTCGACGTGGTCGGCCGCCTGGTCGAGGCGACCAACCTGACGCTCTACTGCTCCGTCACGCTCGCCGGGCAGACCGTCGCCTGCGTCTACAAGCCCGTGCGCGGGGAGCGCCCGCTGTGGGACTTCCCCGACGGCACCCTCGCGGCCCGCGAGGTGGCGGCCTTCGAGGTGTCCCAGATGACCGGCTGGCAGATCGTTCCGCCGACCGTCTACCGCGACGGGCCGTTCGGCCCCGGCATGTGCCAGCTCTGGATCGACACCGAGCGCGAGATCGACCTCATGCGGCTGGTGCGCAGCCGCAACCCGGTGGTGCGGCGGATGGCGGTGTTCGACGCCGTGGTCAACAACGCCGACCGCAAGGGCGGCCACCTGCTGCCGCTGCCCACCGGCCACGTGTACGGCGTCGACCACGGCGTCTGCTTCGCCGCCGAGGACAAGCTGCGCACCGTGCTGTGGCAGTGGCGCGGCAAGCCGCTGGCGCGCGAGGCCGTCGCCGTGCTGGCCAAGCTGGAGCGCGACCTGGAGGCGGGCGCGCTCGGGCGCAGGCTGCGCGAGCTGCTCACGCCGGCCGAGGTGGAGGCGACCTGGCAGCGGGTCAGGCGGCTGCTCGACACCGGCGTCCACCCGTCGCCGTCGGAGGACTGGCCCGCCATCCCCTGGCCGCCGATCTAGCGGCGTTTACTACTCTTTGCCTCATGTGCACCGTGATCGTGAGGACAGGGTGGCCACTGACGCTCCTGTTCGTGCGCGACGAGTACGCCGACCGGCCCTGGGAGGGGCCGGGCGAGCACTGGCCCGACCGCTACCCCGGCGTGATCGGCGGCCGCGACCTCAAGGCGGGCGGCACCTGGCTGGCGCTCCACCCCACGGCACACCGCGCGGCCGCCCTGCTCAACGGGCGCGGTGTCACGGCTCCCGAGGCCACCCGGGTCTCCCGCGGCGACCTGGCCCTGCGCGCCGCCGCCACCGGCACCCTGCCGGGCGACCCGCCCCGTGCGGACGTCCCGGCGGAGGAGAGCCTGGCCGAGGCGGACCTCACCGTGTACGACCCCTTCTTCCTCCTCCTCGCCGAGCCGCCGGGAGCGCGGCTGGCCGGCTGGGACGGTGAGCGGCTGACCGTCACCCCCGTGCCCGACGGCACCAACATGATCGTCAACGCGGCGGGGCTCGACCCCGCCCACCCCCGTGTCGTCGCCAACCTGCCGCGCTTCCGGGCCGGTGACTGGCGCGTCCCGGGGGAGGAGGCGCCGTCCGCCGACCCCGAGGCCTTCCTCGTCCGCCACGAGACGCCCGAGGGCAAGATCCTCACGTCGCTGTCGGCCATGCGGGTCACGCTGGCCGCCGGAGAGGTGACGTACGACTTCACGGACTTGACCGCCGAACGGGACAGATAGGCTCGAAGCTATGAGATCGTGGTCCGCCCCGAACGTCCCCAAGCTGCCCGGTCAGAGCGTCCCGCTGCGGCTCCACGACACGGCCACCGGGCAGGTCCGCCCGACCGATCCCGGCCCCACGGCCCGGATGTACGTGTGCGGCATCACCCCCTACGACGCCACCCACCTGGGTCACGCCAACACCTACCTCGCCTTCGACCTGGTCGGCCGCGTGTGGCGTGACGGCGGCCACGACGTCCACTACACGCAGAACACCACCGACGTCGACGACCCGCTCCTGGAGCGCGCCGAGCAGACCGGCGTCGCCTGGCAGGACCTGGCCGAGCGGGAGATCGAGCTGTTCCGCACGGACATGGAGGCGCTGCGCATCGTGCCGCCCCGCGAGTACGTGGGCGTCACCGAGGTCGTCGGCCGCGTGGCCGAGCTGATCACGTCCCTGGCCGCCAAGGGCGTCACCTACGAGCTGGACGGCGACGTCTACTTCAGCTCGGCCGACGCCCCCAAGTTCGGTCAGGTGTCCGGTTACGGCGAGAACGAGATGCTGGAGCTGTTCGGCGAGCGGGGCGGTGACCCCGACCGGCCGGGCAAGCGCCACCCGCTCGACTGGCTGCTGTGGCGGGCCGAGCGGCCGGGCGAGCCGGCGTGGGACTCGCCGCTGGGCCGGGGCCGGCCCGGCTGGCACATCGAGTGCACCGCGATCGCGCTCGACCACCTGGGCGCCGGCTACGACGTGGCCGGCGGTGGCACGGATTTGATCTTCCCGCACCACGAGTGCGGCGCCTCGGAGGGGCACGCGGCGACCGGCGAGTGGCCCTTCGCCAAGTTCTACACCCACGCCGGCATGGTCGCCCTCGACGGCGAGAAGATGTCGAAGTCCAAGGGCAACCTGGTGTTCGTGTCGCGGCTGCGCCGGGAGCACGACCCGATGGCCGTCCGGCTGGTCCTGCTGGCCCACCACTACCGCGCCGACTGGGAGTACATTCCGGAGCTGATGGAGCGGGCGGAGCGGCGGCTGGCCCGCTGGCGCGAGGCGGCGGCGCTGCCGTCGGGACCGCCCGCCGACGAGCTGCTGGCGCTGGTGCGGGAGCGGCTCGCCGACGACCTCGACGCGCCGGGCGCGCTGGCCGCGATCGACGCCTGGGCGGAGCGGGCGCTCGCGGGGGAGGGGGCCGACGCCGGAGCGCCGGCCCTGGTCCGTGACCTGTCCGACGCCCTCCTCGGCGTCGCCCTCTAGCGCAGGCCCGTCCGGCTCGGACGGGGGGTCACACCAGCAGGCGGCGCGACGGGATGATCTCGGCCGACATGTTGCGCTCCATCATGCGCAGCGCGGCCCGGCCGAGATCCCCGTGGACCGGCGCCACGCAGTCCGGCGGCACCACCACGTCGAACTCCCGCACGTACGCGTCCAGCGCGCTGTAGAGCACGCACTGCTCGGTGACCTGCCCGGTCAGCAGCACGGTGCCGATCCCGCGCTGCCGCAGCATGTGCTCCAGGGCGGTGCCGTAGAAGGCGCTGTGGCGCACCTTGGCCAGGAACGCGCAGTCGCTCGGCGGCACGATCGGCCGCACCAGGTCGGGCCGGCGCCCCTTCAGCGCCCGCGTCACGAGATCCTCCCGGGTGGCGGCGAAGTCGCCGTAGTTGTCGTTGACGTAGATCAGCTCCACGTCGTCGCGCCGGTGCGCCCGCCCTGCCAGCTCGGCGAGCTTGGGCACGATCGGCTCCACCCCGTGCACGAGCCGGTCGGCGTCCTCGTGCTCGTACGGGTTCAGCATGTCGAGCACGATCATCGCGATTCCCGGCATCCTCGGACCACCACCCCCCGACGCCACGCTCAGGCGCCCAGCCGCTCCAGCTTGCCGTGGCCCGCCAGCTCGGCGGCGAACCAGTCGATGGTCCGGCGCAGCCCCTCCGCGGCGGGCACCGCGGCCCGCCAGCCGAGCCGCTCGGCCGCCAGCGTCGTGTCCGGCCGGCGCACCATCGGGTCGTCGGCCGGCCGTTCGATGAACTCGATCGGCGACGACGACCCGGTCAGCTCCTTGATCAGCGTGGCCAGCTCCAGCATGGTCAGCTCGTCGGGGTTGCCGATGTTCACCGGGCCGGCGAAGTCGCTCCCGGCCATGGCCAGGATGCCCGTGACCGTGTCGTCGACGTAGCAGATGGACCGGGTCTGCCCGCCGTCGCCGGTGATCGTGATCGGCTCGCCCAGCAGCGCCTGCCGGATGAAGGTCGGGATCGCCCGGCCGTCGAAGGGCCGCATGCGCGGGCCGTACGTGTTGAAGATCCGCACGATGCCGGTGTCGGTGTCACGGGAGTGCCGGTAGGCGGTCGTCAGCGACTCGGCGAAGCGCTTGGCTTCGTCGTACACGCTGCGCGGCCCGACCGGGTTGACGTTTCCCCAGTACGTCTCCTTCTGCGGGTGCTCCAGCGGGTCGCCGTACACCTCGCTGGTGGAGGCCAGAACGAACCGGGCGCCCTTCTCCCGGGCGAGCCCCAGCGCGTGCAGCGTGCCGACGCTGCCCACCCGCAGCGTCTCGATGGGGTAGCGGAGGTAGTCGGCGGGGGAGGCGGCCGAGGCGAAGTGCAGCACCAGGTCCAGCCGGTCGGGCACGTGGACGTACCCGGTCAGGTCACACTCGATGATGCGGAACTGGGGGCGGTCGATCAGATGCTCGACGTTGCGCGGCCCGCCGGTGAGGAAGCTGTCCATGCAGATGACCTCGGCTCCCTGGCCGAGCAGGCGTTCGCACAGGTGGGAGCCGAGAAAACCCGCTCCACCGGTAACCAGAGCCCTCATGACGTGACCTCCATCACGGCCTCGACGACTTCGGAGACTTCGATCCTCAGCAGGCCGGGGTCGACCCGGTCGCCGTGCGGGTCGCCGGTCAGCCCGGCCCACAGCGCGACGTGCCGCCAGCCGGGCGGCGGCCCCCACCACGCGGGCGGCACCGGCCCGAACAGCACCACCGACGGCACGCAGAACGCGGTCGCCAGGTGCCCCACGCCCGTGTCGCCGCACACGACGAGCCGGGCCCGGCCCACCAGGTCGATCAGCCCGGCCAGGTCCGTACGGCCGGCGAGCACCCGCCCGGCGGGCAGCCCGGCCAGCTCCGCCACGCGCGCGGCGATGGCCTCCTCCTCGGCGTTGCCGGTGACGACGACCTCGCCCACGGAGCCCTCCAGGGCCGCGGCCACCTGCGCGAACCGCTCGGGCGGCCAGCGGCGCGACGGGAAGGCGGCGCCCGGGTGGACGACCACGGGCCCGGTCCGGTCCGACACGCCCAGCGTCAGGTCCGACGGGTCGGCCTTGACGCCGTACCACTCCAGCATGTCGCACCAGCGCCGCACCTCGTGCACGCCCTCCCGCCACGGCGGGCCGTCGGTGTGGCTCAGCAGCCGGCCGGGCCGGGTACGGCGCAGCGCCTCGACGCTCTGCGGGCCCTTGCCGTGCAGGTTGACGGCCACGTCCGGCCGCTCGACCGGCACCGGGCCGGGACCCCGCACATCGATCAGGTCGTCGACGGCCCCGGTCAGCGGCATGAGCGGCTCCAGCGCGGCCGGCGCCGCGACCGTGATCCGGTGGACGGGGAACTCCTGGCGCAGCGCGCGCAGCGCGGGCACGGCCGTGAGCATGTCGCCCAGGCCGAGCCCGCGCAGCGCGACGAGCTCTAGGGCCATGACGTCTCCGTCGAGGGGCACACGACCATTTCCCTGACCTCGCACCCGGCGGGCTGCCCGAGCGCGAACACGATGGTCCGCGCCACGTCGGCCGGATCGTTCAGGCCCGCGTCGGGACCGGGTTTGTACTGCTCCGGCCGGCCGTCGAAGAACGCGGTCCGCATGCCGCCGGGCACCAGCAGCGTCACGCCCACCTGCCCGGCCAGCTCGATGGCCAGCGCCCGGGTGAAGCCCACCACGCCGAACTTCGACGCGCAGTACGCGGTGGCGTCGCTCAGCGGCCGCAGCCCCAGCGTGGAGGCGCAGGTGACGACCTTGCCGCGCGACGTCCTCAGGTACGGCAGCGCCGCGCGCACGACGGAGGCGGTGCCCAGCAGGTTGACCATGATCACGCGGTCCCAGTCGTCGGCGGCCACGTCCTCCAGCCGCCCGCAGGCGTCGACGCCCGCGGCGGTGACCACGGCGTCGAGCCCGCCGGCCCGCTCGGCCAGCTCGCGCACGGCCCGCTCGGCCTCGGCCCGGTCGGACAGGTCGGCGACCACGTGATCGACGCCCTGCCCGGGCTCGCGCACGTCGACGACCAGCGGCCGCCAGCCCTCCTTGGCCACGGCCTCGGCGGTGGCCAGGCCCAGGCCCGAGGCGCCTCCGGTGATGAGTACGTTCATGTGTTCTCCTTCTCGTGGCGGTACGGCTCCCGCGCACCCCGGGAGCCCCAGCTGAGGTGGCTCAGCCGACGCGGTTCAGCGGATCTCCCTGATGAGGTTGGTCGTGGAGCGGCCCGGCAGGCTGCTGAGGACGACGATCTCGGCGCCGAGCCGGTCGAGGATCTCGGCCTCGGGCAGCACGTCGCCCTCGTAGTCGCCGCCCTTCACCCACACGTCCGGCCTGAGCCGCTCGATGGCCGCGGCCGGGGTGTCCTCGTCGAACACCAGCACCGCGTCCACGCAGGCCAGCGCCCGCAGCACCTCGACCCGGTCGCGGACGTCCACGATGGGCCGGGTCGGGCCCTTGAGCCGGCGGACGGAGTCGTCGGAGTTGACGCACACCACCAGCGCGTCGCCGAGCGCGCGGGCCCGCCGCAGCAGGCTGACGTGGCCGGCGTGCAGCAGGTCGAAGCAGCCGCCGGTGGCGATGAGCCGCCCGCCGTACGCGCGGGTCAGCTCGGCAACCTCCAGCGCGGTGCGCGGCCGGTCGCCGAGCTCCTGCTCCTGGGTGCGGATGGAGGCGGCGCCGCCCCGCTCGACGAAGCGCGACGCCTCGCCGACGCCGATGGTGACCGCCTCCTCCACGCCGGAGCCGTCGCGCAGCGCGAGCGCGGAGGCGGCGGCCAGCCGGTCCCCGGCGCCGCACACGTCCTGCCCGGAGGCGGACACCGGCGCCGGCACCTGGGTGAGCGCGCCGCCCTGGCGGGCCAGCGCCGCGCCGCGCACGCCGAGCGTGACGGCCACGGCCCGCGCCCGCAGCGAGCGCACGAGGTGGCGGGCCGCCTGGTCGGGGCCCTCGTACGGGACGTCGCACATGAGGCGGGCCTCGGCCTCGCTCGGGGTCAGCAGCGCGCACCCGGGCACCGGCTCCTGGCCGCGCGGGTGCGGGTCCCACACGACCGGCACGTCCAGCCCGCGCAGCGCCTCGCGCGCCGCCCGGGCGACGCCCCGGCCGTAGTCGGACACGAGCACGGCCCCGGCCTGGCGCAGCGCCGCGGCGACCTCCTCGCCCGCCGCGTGCCGGGCCCGGCCGTCGCCGGAGTCGACACGGACCAGCGTCTGCCCCCGCGCCCGGACGCGGGTCTTGCGCACGGTGCCGCCGCGCAGCGGCAGCCGCACCAGCTCGACCTCGCCGGCCAGCAGACCGCACAGGCGCCGCCCGTCCTGGTCGTCGCCGATCGCGGTGACGAGCACCACGTCGGCGCCGTCGCGGGCGGCCAGCAGCGCCGCCAGGCCCGCTCCTCCCGGCCGGGAGTGCTCGGCCTCGACGTCGACCACGGGGACGGGCGCGTCCGGGCACAACCGGTCCGCCACGCCCTCGACGTCCACGTCCAGCAAGGTGTCGCCGATGACGACGAGCGGACCGCTCACAGTGCCTCCTCGACCGCGTCGCAGAGCAGATGGATGAGGGCGAGATGCACCTCCTGGACCGTCGCGGTCTCCTCGGCGGGCACGGTGACGGCCTCGTCGCACAGCCCCGCCAGCGGGTTGGGGCCGGGCCCGGTCAGCGCCCAGGCGAGCATCCCGCACTCGCGGGCGGCCTTCGCGGCGGCCAGCACGTTCGCGCTGCCGCCGCTGGTGGACAGGCACACGAGCACGTCGCCCTCGCGGCCGTGGGCGCGCACCTGCCGCGCGTACGCCTCCTCGGGGCCGTAGTCGTTCACGATCGCCGTCAGCGACGAGGTGTCGGCGTGCAGCGGGATCGCCGCGTACGGCGGGCGGTCGGCACGGAAGCGGCCCACCAGCTCGGCCGTCAGGTGCTGCGCCTCGGCCGCCGAGCCGCCGTTGCCGCAGGCCAGCAGCCTGCCGCCGGAGCCGAGGACCCCGGCCAGTTTGCCGCCCCACGCGCGGACGACGGCCGTGTGGCCGTCGACGCGCGCCAGGGTGGCGCACAGCTTCTCCAGATGCGCGTCCATGGCTCACCCTCCCAGCGCCGTGAGACGGCACATCCTGCCGTCGATGACCTGCGTGTACACGGCCTCCGTGCGCTCGGCGACACGCGGCCAGCCGTACCGTTCGCGCGCCCTGCGCGCCCCGGCCGCGCCCATCGCGCGGCGCCGGGCCGGATCCTCCAGCACGTCCTTGAGCGCCCTGGCCAGGGCGCGCGGGCGGCGGGGCGGCACGAGCAGGCCGCACCCGGCGACGGTGTCGAGGTGGCCCCCGACGGCCGAGGCGATCACCGGCACGCCGCACGCCATCGCCTCGACCGGCACCATCCCGAACGGCTCGTACCACGGCACCGTCACCAGCACGTCGGCCGAGCGCATCAGCGCGGGCACCTCGTCGCGCGGGACGCTGCCGACGACCCGCACCCGGTCGCCGAGGCCGCACCCGTCGGCCAGCTCGCGCAGCCGTACCGCCTCCTCGTCGTCCACGCGCCCGCCGGCGATCACCAGCTCGGCGCGCGGCAGCAGCCGCATGGCCTGCACGACGGTGTCGACGCCCTTGCGCGGCACCAGCCGGCCGATGCTGAGCACCCGCGCCGTCCGCCCGCCGCCCGGAGCGCTCGCGCCGTTCCAGGCCCAGGAGGCGCCGGGGCTCGGCGCGGCCGGGCCGTCGGGGCGGAACGTGCCGGTGTCCACGCCGCACGGCACGATCGCGATCCGCTGCTCGGGCACGCCCATCGCGCGCAGCTCGTTCACCTCGTCGCGGCAGGTCGCCAGCACGGCGTCGGCGCTGCGGCCGATCTGCCGCTCGGTGTCCACCCGGTGCGCCGGGCTGGTGTCGGCGGCGCCCTGCCAGCGCCGCTTGACGGTGCCGAGCGCGTGGAAGGTGTGCACCACCGGCACGTTCCCGGCGGCCCGCAGCGCGGCCTGCCCGCTCATCCAGAAGTGCGAGTGGACGACGTCGGGCGGGTCCTCGTCCCACCGTGTCGCCAGGCGCGCGGTGAACTCCGGCATGTACGGCGGCAGCTCGTCCTTCGGGACCGGCGCGGCCGGGCCCGCGGTGACGTACTCCACGCACACGCCCGGCGCGATCACCACGCGGTCCGGCTGGTCCGGCCCCCAGCGCCGGGTGTGGACGACCACCTCGTGGCCGCGCGCCCCGAGGGCGGTGGCCAGGGCGGCGACGTGGACGTTCTGCCCGCCGGCGTCGACGCCGCCGATGGCCGCGAGCGGGTCCGCGTGTTCCGAGACCAGGGCGATTCTCACTGGTTCAGCTCCCTCACTGCCTTGACCACCTGCTCACTGGTCACCTGCGCCAGACAGGGATGGCCGGGCACCGGGCACACGCGCGCCCGGGAGTCCCGGCATGGTGCTTCCTGGTCGCCGAGCAGGACCGTCGGGACCCGGTACGGGGCCCACCGCGCGGCCGGGACGACCGGGGCGAACAGGCTGACGACCGGCGTGCCGACCGCCGCCGCCAGGTGGGCTGGGCCGGTGTTGCCGGCGACGAGCACGGCGGCGCCCTCGATGACGGCAGCGAGCTCCGCCAGCGTGGTCGCGCCGCCGAGATCCACGGCGGCCTCCGGGGCTCCGGCCGCGACATGGGCGGTCAGCTCACGCTCCATGCCGGTCACGACGATCCGGTGGCCGTCGTCGGCCAGCTCCCGTACCGCCTCGCGGTTGCGCTCGGGCGGCCAGGTCCGCGCGGGCGCCGACGTGCCGGGGTGGACGACGACATACGGGCCAGGACCCAGGCCGAACCGGGACACGTCCGGCAGCGGGCGGCGGACGGCGAGCCGGCCGTCGTCGCCGGGCGGCAGGTCGAAGCCGGCGGCGCGGGCCACGGCGAGCATCCGCTCCGCCTCGGGGACGTCCAGCCCCTCGTCGACGACGTGCCGCACGTCGAGCAGCGAGCCGGGGTAGTCGTTGCTGATGGCCGAGATCCGGCCCACCCCGGCCAACCGCAGCAGCAGCGCCAGCGGCAGCGCCGACTGGTGGAACGAGGTGAGGATCACCGCCTCGTCGACGCCGCGGATCCGGCCGATCAGGTCGTCCACGTCCTCCGGGGACACGGGCGGCGGCCGGTGGTCGATCCACGGCGCCTGCCACACGATCACCCGGTCCACGCCGGGCAGCAGCTCGGCCGCGGCCCGGCCGCGCGGCCCGGCGAGCACGGTCACCTCGCGCGCGTGCGCGCTCACGGCCCGCACGGCGGGACCGGCCAGCAGCACGTCCCCGGCGTCGTCCAGCCGCGCCACGAGCACCCGTCCGCTCATCGCCGCACCTTCCATTCCCCCCGCAGCCGGTGCGCGCAGGCGACCGGCGGGATCAGCACGCTGGTGACGGCCATCCGCAGCACCTCGCGCGGCGTCCGCGGTCCGGGCGCGATCCGCGCCCAGGCGAACTCGGCGGTCAACGCCGCCCACCCCGCGGCCGCCGCCATCGCGGGCCACGCGGGCACACCCCTGGCGGGGGAGGGCCGGGCACCCGGCAGCCGGTCGCTCAGCGAGGCGGTGTCCCGCCGGCGGGCGCCCAGCAGACGGGCCACGCCGAGGCCCGTGGCGGCCAGGCCGAGTGCCGTGGTCGCGGCGTGGCGGCGCAGCCGTCCCCGCGCCCCGCCGATCGCCTCCCGCCACCCCGGCCCGTGCAGGCGCCGCATCAGCGCGTCGTCGGCGTTGCCCCGCTGGAAGCGCACGCTGGCCCAGAACCCGTCCTCGCGCACCGGATGCACGGTCACCCGCTCGCCCCGCACCAGCCGGTGCCCCCGGTTGGTCAGCCGCAGCGCCAGGTCCGCGTCCTCGCGGTAGGCCCGGGGGAAACGCTCGTCGAACCCGCCGACCTCCTCCAGCGCGGCCCGCCGGTAGGCGATGTCGGCGGTGATCCACAACGCCCCGGCCAGACCCGCCGTGTTCCGCTCGGCGTCGGTCGGTCTCCGGTCGGCGGGCAGCGGCACCCTGATCCGCCCCTGGCTGCCCGCGACCTGCGGCGGCAGCCCGGCCAGGTCCTTCCACAGCGCCTCGTACCAGCCGGGCCCCGGCACCACGTCGTCGTCGAGGAAGGCCACCCACGGCGTCGAGGCCGCCCGCCAGCCCGCGTTGCGCGCGGCGGCGGGCCCCCGCCCGCCGGACCGCACGACCGTCACGTGCCCGGGTGTCACCAGCGGCGCCCCGTCATGTCCGGCCGGCCGATCGTCCACCACGATCACCGGCACGTCCGGCCCGAGCGCCGCGAGCGTCGCGCGCAGGCTCGGCCGCCCCACCGTGGGGACCACCACCGTGATCACTGAGCGAACACCTCCCGCCGCCGCACCAGGTACGGCCCGAGGGCGAGCACGTCCACCGGTGAGGAGCCGAAACACTCCAGCGCGTCGCGCGGGTCGTCCACCATGGGCCGCCCGGCGGTGTTGAGGCTCGTGTTGACCACGACCGGAAGCCCGGTGCGGGCCTCGAACGACGACAGCATCCGGGCCAGCAGCGGCTCCGAGCGCGGCGACACCGTCTGCACCCGCGCCGTCCCGTCCACGTGGACCACGGCCGGGATCCGCTCCCGCCACGCCGGGTCGACCTCGTGCACGAACAGCATGTACGGCGAGGGCACCGGCCCCCGCGTGAAGATGTCGCGGGCCCGCGACTCCAGCACCATCGGCGCGATCGGCCGGAACTGCTCGCGCCCCTTGACGTCGTTGAGCCGCTCGGTGTTGCGGGCGTGCCCCGGGTGGGCGAGCAGCGACCGCCGGCCGAGCGCCCGCGGGCCGTACTCGGAGCGGCCCTGGAACCAGGCGACGATCCGGTCGGCGGCCAGCTCGGCCGCCACCGCGTCGGCCAGGTCGGCCGGCCGCGTGTACGGCACCCGCGCCACGTCCAGCCAGGCGCCCAGCTCCTCGTCGGTGAAGCCGCGGCCCAGGTCGGCGCCGATCATGGGAGTGGCCCGCTCGCCGTACGCCTGCGCCAGGTGCAGGGCGCCGCCCAGCGCGGTGCCGGAGTCGCCCGCGGCGGGCTGCACCCACACCTCCTCGAACGGCCCCTCGTCCAGCAGGCGGGTGTTGGCGACGCAGTTGAGCGCCACCCCGCCGGCCAGCGCCAGGCGCCGCTCCCCGGTGCGCTCGTGCAGCCAGCGGACCAGCTCCAGCAGCACCTCCTCCAGCCGCGCCTGCACGCTCGCGGCGAGGTCGGCGTGCTCCGGAGTCCACGGGGCGCCCTTGGACAGGGCCTTGGCGTAGGAGTTCCAGTCGATCGGCTCGACCCGGAACCCGCCGTCCTCCGTGGTGTAGATCAGCTCGCGCAGCGACTCCAGGTGCCGCGGCCGGCCGTAGGAGGCCAGCGCCATGACCTTGTACTCGTCGCTGGAGCGCAGGAAGCCCAGGTGCTGGGTCACGTCCTCGTACATCAGCCCGAGCGAGTGCGGCAGCTCCTGCGCGGCGAGCACCTCCAGCTCGCCGTCGCGGTAGCGGCCCGCCAGATGGGAGACGTTCTCGCCGCGGCCGTCGCACACGAGCACCGCGCAGTCCCGGAACGGCGCGGCCAGCCCGGCCGAGGCGGCGTGCGCCACGTGGTGCGGGACGAAGCGCACCTGCGCCGGGTCCAGGCCGGGCAGGGCCGTGGCGAGGAAGTTCGGCGCGCGCACCGCGTACTTCGTGCGCAGGTCCTCCCAGTCACCCTCGGGACGCTGGACGACCAGGGACGGATCGTAGGAGTAGGCGACCGCGTCGATGTCCTCCGGGGACAGCCCGGCCTCCTCCAGGCACCATGCGGCAGCCAGCTCCGGCAGCTCCCAGGCCGAGAAGGCGAGCGGCCGCTTGCCGTGCTTGCGGCGGCTGAACCGCTCCTCCTCCGCGGCGGCGACGATGCGGCCGTCGGCGACGACCGCCGCGGCAGGGTCGTGAAAGATCGCGTTGATGCCGAGAAATCTCATCTGGCTCCTCCCACCGGATGGAGAACCGCTACCGAGAGAAGCGACTCTCAAACATGAGGCATCGCGTGGAGGTGGGGAAACAACCTGCGAACGCTGCCTTTGGTCACGCAGAGTAGTTGTTTGTGGGGGACCTCGCCGGGTAGCTGACCGGCCGGCGTGACGGAGGTGAGCGGTGTTCGTACAGCGAGGTCCCGGGGCCGTGCTCTTCGACCGTGACGGGACCCTGATCAGGGACGTCCCGTACAACGGAGACCCCCGCAAGGTGCAGCCGATGCCGGGGGCGGTCGAGGCGCTGTCACGGCTGCGGAGGGCGGAGATCCCGGTGGCCGTGGTGACCAACCAGTCGGGGGTGGCCAAGGGGCTCATCACGCCCGACGAGATGGGGCAGGTCAACGCCCGGGTCGAGGAGCTCATGGGGCCGTTCGACGCGTGGGCGATCTGTGTCCACGACGACGGCGACTGCTGCACCTGCCGCAAGCCCGCGCCCGGCCTGGTCATCCGGGCCGCGGCCGTGCTGGACGTGAGCCCGCGCGACTGCGTGGTGGTCGGCGACATCGGCAGGGACATGGAGGCGGCGCGCGCGGCGGGCGCCCGCGGCATCCTCGTGCCCACCCCGCAGACGCTGCACCAGGAGGTCCTGGAGGCCGCCGAGGTGGCCGCCGACCTCACCGAGGTGACCGACCGGCTGCTCGGCGACCTGGAGGCCGCCCCCGTCCCCGCCGGTCACTCGCGCCGGGCCCGCGTGATCGGCTGGAGCCGCTGGTGAGGATCCTCCTGTGGCACGTCCACGGCGCGTGGACCAACGCGTTCATCCGCGGGCGGCACGAGTACGTCCTGCCGCTCGTCCCCGATCGCGGCCCCGACGGGCTGGGCCGCGCCGAGACCTACGACTGGCCCGAGAGCGCCCGCGAGGTCAGATGGGACCGGCTGCGCCACGAGCCGATCGACGTCGTCGTCCACCAGCGCCCCCGCGACCTCGACCTGGCCCGCGAGTGGCTCGGCCGCGACCTGCCCGGCGTCTACGTCGAGCACAACACGCCCGCGGGCGACGTGCCCCGCACCCGCCACCTGCTCGCCGGCCGCGACGACGTCACGCTCGTCCACGTGACCCACTTCAACGAGCTGTACTGGGACAACGGCAGGGCCCCCACCCGGGTGATCGAGCACGGCGTCCCCGACCCCGGCCACCTCTACACCGGCGAGCTGCCCCGGGCCGGCGTGGTGGTCAACGAGCCGGTGCGGCGCACCCGCGTCGCCGGCACCGACCTGCTGCCCCGCTTCCACGAGGTCGTGCCGCTCGACGTGTTCGGCATGAAGGTCAGCGAACTGCCGTACGGGACGTACGAGGACCTGCCGCAGCACCTCATGCACCGGGAGCTGGCCCGGCGGCGCGTCTACCTGCACCCGTACCGGTGGACCTCGCTCGGGCTGGCCCTCATCGAGGCGATGACGATCGGCATGCCGGTCGTGGCGCTGGCCGCCACCGAGGCCATCGAGGCCGTCCCGCCGGAGGCCGGCGTGATCTCCACCAAGATGGACGTGCTGGTCCGAGCGCTGAAGGAGTTCGCCGCCGACCCGGAGCGGGCCGCCCAGGCCGGGAAGGCCGCCCGCGCCGCGGCCCTGGCCCGCTACGGGCTCGGCCGGTTCCTCGCCGACTGGGACAGGCTGCTCGACGAAGTGGTGTGACCCGCCGGGAAAGGGGTAGGCGCCGTGAGCATGATGATGCTCGACTGGTCACGCAGGGCTGCCTGCCAGGCCATGGACCCGGAACTGTTCTTCCCGATCACGATGGAGGGGCCGGGCCGTGAGCAGGTGGAGCAGGCCAAGTCGGTGTGCCGGGGATGCCCGGTGCGCCAGCCCTGCCTGGACTACGCGATCGACACCCGCCAGGTCAACGGCGTCTGGGGCGGCACCGACCCCGACCAGCGCCGCTCCCTCATCCCGATGGTCGTGCGACGGCCAGAAACCGTTCCCGCTCGCCTGCTTCCAGGTGATCGCTGAACAGCACGCCGTCCAGATGGTCCACCTCGTGCTGCAGCACCCTCGCCAGCACGCCCAGCGCGCGTACCGTCGCGGGCTTGCCGAACATGTCACGGCCGCGCGCGACCACCATGTACGAGCGCTCCAGCGGCCACCACACCCCCGGCGCCGACAGGCACGCCTCGTCCGCCGTCACGCGTCGTTCCGACAGCTCCAGGCGGGGGTTGACGAGGTGGCCTGACCGGCCCTCGTACGCGTAGGCGACCACCCGCAGCGGCACCCCGAGCTGGGGCGCCGCCAGCCCCGCCCGCCCCGGGCCGGCGCGCATCGTCGCGATCAGCGCCTTGACCACGCCGCGCAGCTCGCGGTCGAAGTCGCGCACCGGCGCCGCCACCGAGCGCAGCACCGGGTCGTCGAACAGGCGGATGGGCCGGACCGTCACCGAACCTCCCCGAAAGGTCGCTTGGTCACCCGGAAGGCTTCCCGCGCCCGCTCGCGATCAATCCCGGACGGCGGCGGATGTGGCACCGCGGTGACAACTGCCTGCCGTTCCCGCCGCACCCGGTGCCGGAACGCTTGTAGCACAGCGGTAACAGAAGGGACCCAGCGGCGAAACGGCACGAAAGCACCATGGACCCGTGATCTCACTTCTGGTTCACGTGCCTGTGATGCCCGGCCGGGTGCTCGGGGCCCGGCCGGGCACACCGGTTCCCCCGATCCATCAGGAGGTGTCCGCGTGAGCACGCTCCCCGACGAGGACCCGTCGCGTACCCACGAGACGGCGCCCAACGCCCTGTCCGGCTTCACCGTCGGCGTCACCGCGACCCGCCGGCGCGAGGAGTTCGGCGCGTTGCTCGAACGGAGAGGCGCCCGCGTGGTGAGCGCGCCGGCGATCCGCCTCGTGCCGCTCGCCGAGGACTCCGACCTGCTGGCCGCCACCCGCCTCAGCCTGGAAGCACCCCTCGACGACGTGGTGGTCACCACCGGCGTGGGCTTCCGGGGCTGGGTGGCCGCCGCCGAGGGCTGGGGCCTGTCCGGCGACCTCGTCGCCCAGCTCGGCCGCGCCCGCCTGCTCACCCGCGGCCCCAAGGCCAGGGGAGCGGTCCGCGCCGCCGGCCTGGACGACCACTGGACGCCCGCCACCGACTCCTGCCAGGAGGTCAAGGAGCACCTGCTCGCCCAGGACCTGCGGGGCCGGCGCATCGCCGTGCAGCTCCACGGCGAGCCGCTGGCCGACTTCGTCGCCGACCTGCGCGCGGCGGGCGCCGAGGTGATCGAGATCCCCGTCTACCGGTGGCTGCCCTACCGCGACCCCTCACCCCTGCGCCGCCTCATCACCCAGGCGATCTCCGGGGCCGTCGACGCCGTCGCCTTCACCAGCGCGCCCGCCGTCCACGCCATGTTCGCCGCCGCCCGCGCCGAAGGGCTGGAGGAGCCGCTGCTGGCCGCCTTCGGCGGCCGGGTCGTCGCGGCCTGCGTCGGCCCCGTCACCGCCGACCCGCTCGTCTCCCGCGGCATCCCCACCCTCCAGCCGGAACGCTCCCGGCTCGGCGCGCTCGCCCGCGCCCTGGCCCGGCACCTTCCCGAGCACGGCGTCACCCGCGTCCTCGCCGGCGGGCACCACCTGGAGATCCGCGGCCACGCCGTCGTCGTGGACGGCGAGCTGCGGCCGTTGCCGCCCGCGCC
Organism: Nonomuraea sp. NPDC050733; assembly: GCF_040654215.1. Taxonomy (NCBI): domain Bacteria; kingdom Bacillati; phylum Actinomycetota; class Actinomycetes; order Streptosporangiales; family Streptosporangiaceae; genus Nonomuraea; species Nonomuraea sp. NPDC050733. Next base: position 156,680 of record NZ_JBFAHO010000012.1, read on the forward strand.
GATGGCCGTGCTCAAGCGGCTGGCCGACAAGCCCGGCCACGTGGTGTCCCGTACGGAGCTGCGCACGGTGCTGCCCGGCAGCCTGGCCCGCGACTCGGCCGAGCACGCGGTCGAGATGGCGATCACCCGGCTGCGGCGGGCGCTCGGGCCGGGCGGCATCGTCGAGACGGTGGTCAAGCGCGGCTACCGCCTGGCCTGCACCCACGAGGCCCACCAGTGAGCGTGCGTCCGGGCCCGCCCCGGAGCCCGTCCCCGCATCCGTCCCGGGTGTCGCCGAAAGGGCCGTCCCGGGGGCTTTCCCCGGCGGTGTCCCGGGGCGGCGCGCCCACGCTGGTGCTGGCGGCGCACGGCACGCGCAGCGCCGAGGGGGAGCGGACCCTCGCCGAGCTGGCCGCCGCCGTCCGCCGGCGACGGCCGGGGCGCCGCGTCGAGCTGGCCTACCTGGAGATCAGCGGACCGCTGCTGCGCGACGTCCTGCCGGCCGTGCCCGGGCCCGTGGTCGTGGCGCCGCTGCTGCTCGCCGGCGGCTACCACGTCCACGTCGACCTGCCCGCCGTGCTCGCCGAGCACCGGCCGGGGGCGCTCATGGCGGCGCCGCTCGGCCCGCACGGGCTGCTCACCTCCGCGCTGACCCGCTCGCTCACCCGCGCGGGGCTGCGCCGCACCGACGCGGTCATCCTCGGCGCGGCCGGCTCGTCCGACCCGGCGGCGCTGGCCGACGTGCGCGCCGCCGCCCACCGCCTCGCGGTACGGCTCGGCCGGCCGGTCACCGCGGCGTTCGCCTCGGCCGGCACGCCGACGCTCTCCGACGCGCTGGAACGGGTCCGGTCCGGTCCGGCCCGGCGGGTGGCCGTCGCGTCGTACGTGCTGGCGCCCGGTCACTTCCACGGGCGCCTCCTGGCCGCGGGGGCCGACCTCGTCACCGACCCCCTGGGCGCGGACCCGGACGTGGCGTCGCTGGTGTGGGCCCGCTACGACGAGGCCGCCCTGACCGCCCGCGCCGCGACAGCCTGACCCGCGGCGCGCCGAGGCCCGCGCCGCGACGGCCTGACCCCGGCCCGTGGCGCACCGGAAACCGCGTGACCCGCGTTCCCGCCCACCGCAGCGGGGGCGGGCGGTCAGGCGGGGGGATCCAGGCGCAACTCGCGGACGATCTCCTCGGCGCTCACGTCCCGTGACGGTACCGCGTCCGCCCCGACGAACAGCTCAAGGTAGGCCCGGTGGAAGCATCCCGCGAGCAGCAGCCGGGCGCTCGCCTCCGGGTCCACGCCCGCCGCCACCCGGCCGAGCCGCCGCTCCTCCTCCAGGTAGGCGGCCAGCGGCGTCACCTCCGCGTCCGGCCCGAGCCCCGCGGCGCGGAGGGCCTCGCGGACGCGCACGGTCACGGCGGGCGAGCTGAACGCGGGCAGCGCGGCCGACTGCACCTCCAGGTGGTACTCGACGCCCGCCCGCGCCACCGGCACCAGATTGCCGCGGACCGTGTCACGGCCGGCGTGGTTCGACAGGTCGTGCAGGACGCTCAGCCAGAACGGCAGGCGGTACTGCAACAGCGCGAGGAAGTGGTCGACCGAGCCGCCCGGCGGCCCGTCGCGCAGGGACAGCGCCATCTCCAGGACACGTCGCCTGGCGTCCTGGCTTCGCTGATGCGGGTCTACGTGAGATGTCACCATGGGGGGCCTTACGTGGGCGGTCACGTGGAACAGGGCGGCGTGACGCCCCTGTGACCGGCGCACGCCCGACTCTCCTGGCTCAGCCTCGGCCAGGCCCTGACCGGGCTGGAACCCCGGTCGGCCTCGCCGTCGTACGGCCCGATTATGACCCGAACGGCGCGCGGGAAGCGCGCCCGAAATGCTGGAAGTTAGCTGTCAGTATCGGTGTCGCGATGCCGCAGGTACCGCTCGAACTCGGCCGCGATCGCGTCACCGCTGGCCTCGGGGAGCTCCGCCGCGTCCTTGCGGTCCTCCAGCTCCTTGACGTATTCGGCCACCTCGCTGTCCTGGGACGCCAGCTCGTCCACGCCGCGCTCCCACGCGCGGGCCTCCTCGTCGAGGTCGCCGAGCGGCATCGGGATGTTGAGGACGTCCTCCATGCGGCGCAGCAGCGCCAGCGTCGCCTTCGGGTTGGGCGGCTGGGCGACGTAGTGGGGCACCGACGCCCACAGCGACACGGCCTTCAGCCCGGCCTCGCCGAAGGCGTGCTGGAGCACGCCCACGATGCCCGTCGGGCCCTCGTAGCGGCTCAGCTCCAGGTTGGTCGAGCGGGCCAGCGTCTCGTCCGTCGCGCCGCCCAGGATCGGCACCGGCCGGGTGTGCGGGGAGTCGTTGAGCAGCGCGCCCAGCATGACGGCCAGCTCCACGCCCAGCTCGCGGCAGACCTCGATGATGTCGGCGCAGAACGAGCGCCAGCGCATGTTGGGCTCGATGCCGCGCAGCAGCACCACGTCGCGCTCCAGCCCCGGCGGGCGCGCGTGGAAGAGCCGGGTCGTCGGCCACACGATCGAGCGCGTCAGCCCGTCGCCCATCTCCACGACGGGCCGGGTGACCTGGAAGTCGTAGTAGTCGTCGGGGTCGAGCGCGATCAGCGGCTCGGCCTTCCACGCGGACTCGAGGTGGGCGATCACACCGCTGGAAGCCTCGCCCGCGTCGTTCCACCCCTCGAACGCGGCGATGAGCACCGGGTCGACGAGCTCGGGGAGCCCTTCGAGCTCGATCATGTGTCGCCTCCTCTCTCCTCCGTCCCGCTAAGCCTATGCGGTGAGGAGCCGCTCATGTCACCGAGTGCTGATGATCACCTTTACCAGACGCGGGCCCGGCTCCGCACCATCCTCGGGCGGCGAGATCCCGGTACCGCGGTGACGCCGGTGCAGGATGGGAGCGCTGATGATCCAATTGCCGTGTCCCCGAGAACCCGCGGCGGGCACAGCCGATAAGCTGAGCGCCATGAGCAGCTCCGCGTCCTCCTTCCGTGAAGCCCTGTCCCAGCGAGTCATCGTCGCCGACGGCGCCATGGGGACGATGCTGCAGGCGCAGGACCCCACCCTCGACGACTTCGAGGGGCACGAGGGCTGCAACGAGGTGCTCAACGTCACCCGGCCCGACATCGTCGCCGGCGTCCACGACGCGTACTTCGCCGTCGGCGTCGACTGCGTCGAGACCAACACCTTCGGCGCCAACCTCGCGGCCCTCGGCGAGTACGACATCTCCGACCGGGTCTTCGAGTACTCCGAGGCGGGCGCGCGCATCGCCCGGGAGCGGGCCGACCACTGGTCAACCCCCGACCGGCCGCGCTTCGTGCTCGGCTCGATGGGCCCCGGCACCAAGCTGCCCACCCTGGGCCACCTGCCGTACTCCAGCCTGCGCGACGCCTACCGCGACAACGCCGCCGGCCTCATCGCGGGCGGCGCCGACGCGATCATCATCGAGACCTGCCAGGACCTCCTCCAGGTCAAGGCGGCCGTCGTCGGCGCCAAGCGGGCCGCCGAGGACTCCGGCCGCGACGTGCCGGTCATCGCCCAGGTGACGATCGAGACCAACGGCGCGATGCTGCTCGGCTCCGAGATCGGCGCCGCGCTGACCGCGATCGAGCCGCTCGGCGTCGACGTGATCGGCCTCAACTGCGCCACCGGCCCCGCCGAGATGAGCGAGCACCTGCGCTACCTCGCCCGCCACTCCCGCCTGAAGCTGTCCTGCATGCCCAACGCCGGCCTGCCGGTGCTGACCTCCGACGGCGCCTACTACCCGCTGAGCGCCCAGGAGCTGGCCGACGCCCACGACGCCTTCACCCGCGACTACGGCCTGTCGATGGTCGGCGGCTGCTGCGGCACCACGCCCGAGCACCTGCGCCAGGTCGTCGAGCGGGTGCGCGGCCGCGAGCCCGTGACCCGCCGCCCCCACCCGGAGCCCGGCGCCTCCTCGCTGTACCAGAGCGTCCCGTTCCGGCAGGACACCTCCTACCTCGCGATCGGCGAGCGGTGCAACACCAACGGCTCCAAGGCGTTCCGCGAGGCCATGCTGGCGGGCCACTGGGACGACTGCGTCGAGATGGCGCGCGACCAGGCCCGCGACGGCGCCCACATGCTCGACCTGTGCGTCGACTACGTCGGCCGCGACGGCGCCGGCGACATGCGGGAGCTGGCCTTCCGCTTCGCCACCGCCTCCACGCTGCCGATCATGCTCGACTCCACCGAGCCGGCCGTGCTCCAGGCCGGCCTGGAGATGCTCGGCGGGCGCGCCGCCGTCAACTCCGTCAACTACGAGGACGGCGCCGGCCCCGACTCCCGCTTCCAGAAGATCATGCGGCTGGTCCGCGAGCACGGCGCGGCCGTGGTCGCGCTCACCATCGACGAGGAGGGCCAGGCCCGCACCGCCGAGCGGAAGGTCGGCATCGCCACCCGCCTCATCGAGGACCTCGTCGGCAACTGGGGCATGCGGGTCGAGGACATCATCGTCGACTGCCTGACCTTCCCCATCGCCACCGGCCAGGAGGAGACCCGCCGCGACGGCCTGGAGACCATCGAGGCCATCCGCGAGCTCAAGCGCCGCTACCCGGGCGTGCAGACCACGCTGGGCCTGTCCAACATCTCCTTCGGCCTCAACCCGGCCGCGCGCATGGTGCTCAACTCGGTGTTCCTCAACGAGTGCGTCAACGCCGGCCTCGACTCGGCCATCGTCCACGCCTCCAAGATCGTGCCGATGGCCCGCATCCCCGACGAGCAGCGCCAGGTCGCGCTCGACATGGTCTACGACCGGCGCCGCGAGGGCTACGACCCGCTGCAGCGGTTCATGGACCTGTTCGAGGGCGTCGACGCCGCCGCCGTGCGCGCCGGCAAGGCCGAGGAGCTGGCCGCGCTGCCGCTGTGGGAGCGGCTCAAGCGGCGCATCATCGACGGCGAGCGCAAGGGCCTGGAGGCCGACCTCGACGCCGGCCTGGACCAGCGGCCCGCCCTGGAGATCATCAACGAGGTGCTGCTCGACGGCATGAAGACCGTCGGCGAGCTGTTCGGCTCCGGCCAGATGCAGCTGCCGTTCGTGCTCCAGTCGGCCGAGGTGATGAAGGCCGCCGTCGCCTACCTGGAGCCGCACATGGACCGGGTGGAGGGCGAGACGAAGGGCCGCATCGTGCTGGCCACCGTCAAGGGCGACGTCCACGACATCGGCAAGAACCTCGTCGACATCATCCTGTCCAACAACGGCTACCAGGTCGTCAACCTCGGCATCAAGCAGCCCGTCTCCGCGATCCTGGAGGCCGCCGACGACAGCAAGGCCGACGTCATCGGCATGTCCGGCCTGCTGGTGAAGTCGACGGTCATCATGAAGGAGAACCTGGAGGAGATGAACTCCAGGGGCCTGGCCGAGAAGTACCCGGTGCTGCTGGGCGGCGCCGCGCTCACCCGCGCCTACGTCGAGCAGGACCTCGCCGAGCTGTTCGAGGGCGAGGTGCGCTACGCCCGCGACGCCTTCGAGGGGCTGCGGCTCATGGACTCGTTCATGGCCGTCAAGCGCGGCGTGGCCGGCGCGACGCTGCCGCCGCTGCGCGAGCGCCGCGTCAAGACCGGCGCCGTGCTCCAGCGCACCCCCGTCGAGGAGCTGCCCGCCCGCTCCGACGTGGCCGCCGACAACCGCGTGCCGACGGCGCCCTTCCACGGCGACCGCATCGTCAAGGGCATCTCGCTGACCGAGTACGCCGCCTTCCTCGACGAGCGCGCGCTGTTCCTGGGCCAGTGGGGGCTCAAGCCGACCCGCGGCGGCGACGGCCCCGACTACGAGGAGCTGGTCGAGACCGAGGGCCGGCCCCGGCTGCGCATGTGGCTCGACCGCATCCAGACCGAGGGCCTGCTGGAGGCGGCCGTCGTCTACGGGTACTTCCCGTGCGTCAGCGACGGCGACTCGCTGATCATCCTGGACGACGCCGGCAATGAGCGCACCCGCTTCACCTTCCCGCGCCAGCGCCGTGACCGTCACCTGTGCCTGTCCGACTTCTTCCGCTCGCGCGAGTCGGGCGAGACGGACGTGGTGGCGTTCCAGGTGGCCACGATGGGCGGCAAGATCTCCGAGGCGACGGCCGAGCTGTTCGCCAAGGACGCCTACCGCGACTACCTGGAGCTGCACGGCCTATCGGTCCAGCTCACCGAGGCGCTGGCCGAGTACTGGCACGCCCGGGTCCGGGCGGAGCTGGGCATCGGCGGCGAGGAGTCGCTGGACGACATGCTCAAGGTCAACATCGAGGGCTGCCGCTACTCGTTCGGCTACCCGGCCTGCCCCAACCTGGAGGACCAGGTGCAGCTCTTCGAGCTGCTCTCGCCGGAGCGCATCGGGGTCACGCTGTCGGAGGAGTTCCAGCTCCACCCCGAGCAGGCCACCTCCGCCCTCGTCGCCCACCACCCCGAGGCCAAGTACTTCAACGTCTGACGCCCCAGCCGGCGGCCCGGCCCCGCGCCGGGCCGGCCGGCGCCCGTCAGCGACCGATCGGAGCCGCATGCAAGCCGCCTTCTTCGACATGGACGGCCTCCTCGTCGACACCGAGAAGGTGTGGCTGGAGATCGAGACCGGCGTGATGGCCCGGCTCGGCGCCGTCTGGACCGCCGAGCACCAGGCGCACCTCGTGGGCGGCTCCATGGAGCGCACGGTCGCCTACATGCTGGAGGTCTCGGGGGCGGACGTCCCGCCCGAGACCCTGTGGCAGTGGATGGTCGACGGCATGGTCGGCGCGCTGGCCGAGGGCGTGCACGTCATGCCGGGGGCGGCCGAGCTGCTCGACGGACTGCGCGCCGAGGGCGTCCCGGTGGCGCTGGTCACCTCGTCGCTCAAGGACATCGCGGACGCCGTGCTCAAGGCCGTCGGCCGCGACCGCTTCGACGCCGTCGTCACGGCCGACGACGTGACCCGTACCAAGCCCGACCCGGAGCCGTACCTGACGGCCGCGCGGCTGCTCGGGGTGCAGCCGGTGCGGTGCGTGGTGCTGGAGGACTCTCCCACGGGCGTCGCGGCCGCCACGGCGGCCGGCTGCGCGGTGGTCGCCGTGCCGAGCGTCCTGCCCGTCGAGCCCGCCCCGGGCCGCCTGGTGGTCTCCTCGCTGACCCAGGTCACGATCGCCGACCTGCGCGCCCTCGTCCCCGCCTGAGCCTCCCCGGCCGCCACGGGGGCCCCGAGGGGTGTCCCTGAGATCTCCGGCCCCTTCCCCTAAGGGGGAAGTGGTCCTCGCGGAGGAGCGCCCGGCCGGTGTCCGCGTGCCAGGATGGAAGGCGTAGTCGAGACGAGGGGCGGCGGCCGGAATGTTTGAACAGATCCCGTGGATGGCGCTGTGCGCCGGACTGACCATCGCGGGGCTGGTGCTCAGCTTCCTGGCCTTCCGGCGCAGGGGCGCGGCGGCGGGCATGCGCGCGGCGGCGTGGGCGCTGCTGCCCCTGGCCGCGTACCTGACCGGCGCGTTGCAGGCGTTGTGGACGATCGGCGCGACGGTCGTCGGGTTCGTCACGAGCCTGGTGCTCAACCCGCTGGTATGGGCCGGTGTCGCGGTGGCCGGGCTGTCCGTGGTGCTGTTCGTGGTCTCCGGCGTGATGAGGGGCCGTGTGCTGGCCCGTGAGGGCGGCGCGCGCAAGGGCCGCAAGGCACGCCAGGAAGAGGTGACGGGGCGGGCCGCGACGGGCCCGGCGGAGGCCCCGGAGGTCGCCGGAGGGCGGCCCGCGCAGGCGGGCAAGCCCGCGGTCGAGGCCCCCGCGAAGCGCAAGAGCGACGACGACTTCTCTGACATCGAGGACATCCTTCGGCGCCGCGGCATCAAGTGACTAGGCTTGTGTCACAGATCCGCGACAGAATCGCGATGGCGCGCTGACATTCCATTCAAGATCAATACGAATGAGTTTCGCGTCAATCACAGTTGAGCCACATAGGCCCGCGGGGGGCTGGTCAGCGCAGCTCAAGGCATAGATTCTGCACCCTGGGGCCGCGACGTGCGGTCTCATGTCACGGATGCCACCAGACCGGACGGTGTCCGGCTCGGACCTCGTCGTCTGCAACCCAGGGGGCATGAACCGCATGCGCAGTTCCTCGGCCACGCGATTCTCGGAGCGCCGCCCGGCGCGACGTCGGGAGGGCGCATGACCGCACCGCTCGACGTGCCCGAATCCGCCGCACAGGCCTCGCCCGAAGCGGTCCTGGCCGGCACGGAGCGCAGGGCCATCCAGGGCCGATCGCTCGGTCAGATCGCCTGGTTGCGCCTCAAACGCGACAAGATCGCCATGGTGGGCGCGGGCGTCATCGTCTTCCTCATCCTGGTCGCCGTCTTCGCGCCGGTGCTCGTGGCCTGGTTCGGTCACCCGCCGCTCGAGTTCCACCGCGACATGATCGACCAGACCACGCAGATCCCCAAGGACAAGTTCGGCGGGATCAGCTGGGAGTACCCGTTCGGCGTCGACCCCGTCTGGGGACGCGACATCTTCAGCCGCATCCTCTACGGCGCCCGCATCTCGCTGCTCATCGCCTTCCTCGCGACCCTGCTGTCGGTGGGCATCGGCACCGTCCTCGGCGTCGTCGCCGGTTACTTCGGCGGCTGGGTCGACAGCCTCATCAGCCGGGCCATGGACGTCTTCCTCGCCTTCCCGCTGCTGGTGTTCGCCATCGCGCTGGCCGGCGTGGTGCCCGACAAGGCGTTCGGGCTCACCGGTGACACGCTGCGCGTCTCGCTGCTGATCTTCATCATCGGCTTCTTCAACTGGCCGTACATCGGGCGCATCATCCGCGGCCAGACGCTGTCGCTGCGCGAGCGCGAGTTCATCGACGCCTCCCGCAGCCTCGGCGCGCGCGGCCCGTACATCATCTTCCGCGAGCTGCTGCCGAACCTGATGGCCCCCATCCTCATCTACGCGACGCTGCTGATCCCCACGAACATCCTGTTCGAGGCGGCGCTGTCGTTCCTCGGCGTGGGCGTGCGGCCCCCGACGCCGACCTGGGGCGGGATGCTCGCCGAGGCGGCGCGCATCTACACCGTCCCGCACTACGCGATCTTCCCCGGCCTGGCCATCTTCATCACCGTGCTGGCCTTCAACCTCTTCGGCGACGGGCTGCGCGACGCACTCGACCCGCGCGGCAGCCGATGAGCCCGCTGACCAACCGCTGTTTCCCTGGCTCCGAACAACAAGGGGTGTTGTAAGAGATGAGAAGAAAGCCCGCACTGGGGGTGTCCGCGGTCACCGTGGCACTCGCCATGGGCCTGGCGGCCTGCGGAGGCACCAGCACCACGCCTCAGTCGTCCGGTGAGCCAGGCCAGCCCGCCGCCGCCGACAAGGCCGACGCCGCGCTGACGGGGGTGTTCAACCCTTCCACCAAGAAGGGCGGCACCATCAAGCTGGCCAACTCCGGCGACTGGGACTCGCTGGACCCGGCCGACACCTACTACGGCTACTCGTGGAACTTCATCCGCCTGTACGGCCGGGCGCTGACGATGTTCCCCGGCAAGCCGGGCGCCGAGGGCGCCAAGCCGGTGCCGGACCTGGCCAAGGAGCTGGGCAAGCCGAGCGCTGACTTCAAGACCTGGACCTACACCCTGCGCGACGGCCTCAAGTACGAGGACGGCACCCCGATCACGTCCAAGGACGTGGCCTACGGCGTGGCCCGCTCCTTCGACCGCGAGACCTTCCCGAACGGCCCGACGTACCTCAACGATCTGCTCGACTGGCCGAAGGACTACAAGGGCCCGTACAAGTCGAAGGGCGCCGACTTCAGCTCGGCGGTCGAGACCCCGGACGACAAGACCGTGGTCTTCCACCTGAAGCAGCCCTTCAGCGGCTTCGACTACCTGACCCAGATGTCGGTCACCATGCCGGTGCCGCAGGCCAAGGACACGGGCACCAAGTACCAGGAGCACGTGATCTCCTCGGGCCCGTACAAGTTCGAGAAGAACGAGATCGGCAAGGGCTTCACCCTGGTCCGCAACGACCAGTGGGACGCGGCGACCGACCCGAACCGGCCGGCCCTGCCCGACCGCTACGAGGTGTCGACCAACGTCAACGCCGACGACATCGACAACCGGGTGATCTCCGGCGACCTGCACGTCGCCGTCGAGGGCACCGGCGTCCAGCCGGCGGCGCTCAGCAAGATCCTCCCGGACCCGGCGCTGAAGGCCCGTACGGACAACCCGACGATCCAGCGGCTCTGGTACACCTCGATCAACCCGACGGTCAAGCCGTTCGACAACAAGGACTGCCGCATCGCCGTGCAGTACGCGGCGGACAAGACCGGCTACGTGGCGGCCTACGGCGGCACCACGGGTGGCGAGATCGCGACCCACCTGCTGCCCCCGGGCATCCCCGGCTCGCAGAAGTTCGACCTGTACCCGAGCCCCGAGGGCAAGGGCGACCTGGCCAAGGCCAAGGAGTACCTGGCCAAGTGCGGTCAGCCGAACGGCTTCGAGACGAACATCTCCTACCGCGCCGAGCGTGACAAGGAGAAGAAGACGGCGGAGGGCCTCAAGGAGTCGCTGGCCCGCGTCGGCATCAACGTGACGCTCAAGCCGTACCCGCTGAAGGACTACTTCTCCCTCTACGCCGGCAAGCCGTCGTTCGTGGTGAAGGAGAACCTGGGCCTGGCCATCAACGGCTGGGGCTCCGACTGGCCTGACGGCTACGGCTTCCTCCAGCAGATGACCGACAGCCGCGTCATCCGCGAGGGCGGTGGCTCGTCCAACCTCTCGGTCCGCATCCCCGAGGTCGACAAGATGTTCGACCAGGTGCTCCAGGAGGCCGACCCGGCCAAGCGTGAGCAGATCTACGCCGCCATCGACAAGCGCGTCATGGAGGAGTCGGTCATCCTGCCTGGCATCGTGGCCAAGTCGCTGCTCGTCCGGGGCAAGGGTCTCACCAACGTCTTGATCAACGACGGTCAGCAGATGTACGACTACGTGGCGATGGGCGTCCAGTAGTCACCTTCGTGCCGGATACCGAGTAGTAAGGCAGGTGAAGGCCGCAGGTGGCCGTCCGGAGAGAACCTCCGGGCGGCCACCGGGCCGGGCACTGTGTTCACATACATCATCAGGCGCCTGATCGGCGCGGTGATCATGCTCGCGATCGTGAGCATGGCCACCTTCGCGATCTTCTTCCTCGTGCCGCGCCTGGCCGGCGCGACCCCCGAGAGCATGGCCAGCCGCTACGTCGGCCGCACCGCCACGGAGGAGACCGCCAAGCTGGCCGCCGAGCGCCTCGGCTTCAACGATCCCCTGATCGTGCAGTACGGCAGGTACGTCAAGGGCATCGTCGCCGGAGCCGACTACGACTACGGCGCCGGCGTCGAGCGGTGCCCGGCCCCCTGCCTCGGCTACTCGTTCATCACCCGCCAGCCCGTCTTCCCCGATCTGATGGACCGCCTGCCGATCACGCTGTCGCTGGCCGTCGGCGCCGCCGTCATCTGGGTGCTGCTCGGCGTCGGCATCGGCGTGCTGTCGGCCCTGCGAAGAGGCACCCTGTTCGACCGGGCGGCCATGGTCATCGCCCTGGCGGGCGTCTCGCTGCCCATCTTCTTCACGGCGCTGCTGTCGCTGCAGTTCTTCTCCTACGGCAACCCGTTCGCCTGGGCGGCGCAGGGCGGCTACTACGTCACGTTCAACGACTCGCCGGTGCTGTGGGCCTACGGCCTGCTGCTGCCGTGGATCACGCTGGCCTTCCTGTTCGCCGCCGGGTACGCGCGGCTCACCCGGGCGGGCATGCTCGAGACGATGAACGAGGACTACATCCGCACGGCCCGCGCCAAGGGCCTGATCGAGCGCAAGGTCATCACCAAGCACGGCCTGCGCGCCGCGCTCACCCCGATCATCACGATCTTCGGTCTGGACTTCGGCCTGCTCATCGGCGGCGCCGTCCTCACCGAGAGCGCCTACTCGCTCAACGGCCTCGGCAAGTACGCCATCGACGCCATCACCAACCAGGACCTGCCCAAGGTCATGGGGGTCACCCTCCTGGCCGCGCTGTTCGTCATCCTGGCCAACCTGATCGTCGACCTTCTGTACGCGGTCGTCGACCCGAGAGTGAGGCTGTCGTGAGCCCCCAGAGCTTCCTCGACGTCAAGGACCTGAAGATCCACTTCCCGACCGACGACGGCCTGGTCAGGTCCGTGGACGGGCTGACCTTCAGCCTCGAACGCGGCAAGACGCTCGGCATCGTCGGCGAGTCCGGCTCCGGCAAGTCGGTCACCAGCCTCGGCATCCTCGGCCTGCACAAGGGCAGGGGCGCGAACATCTCCGGCGAGATCTGGCTCGACGGCGAGGAGCTGGTCGGCGCCTCCCAGGAGCACGTGCGCGGCCTGCGCGGCAAGAAGATGGCGATGATCTTCCAGGATCCGCTGTCGGCGATGCACCCCTTCTACACCGTGGGCAACCAGATCATCGAGGCGTACCGCATCCACCACAGCGTCTCCAAGTCCGTGGCCAGGAAGCACGCCATCGACATGCTGGGCCGCGTCGGCATCCCCGAGCCGTCCCGCCGGGTCGACGCCTACCCGCACGAGTTCTCCGGCGGCATGCGCCAGCGCGCCATGATCGCCATGGCGCTCTCGTGCGACCCCGAGCTGCTCATCGCCGACGAGCCGACCACCGCGCTCGACGTCACCGTGCAGGCCCAGATCCTCGACCTCATGCGCGACCTGCAGCGGGAGTTCGACTCCGCGCTCATCATCATCACCCACGACCTGGGCGTGGTCGCCGAGCTGTCCGACGACATCCTCGTCATGTACGGCGGCAAGTGCATCGAGTACGGCACGGCCGACGACATCTTCTACCGTCCCGAGCACCCCTACACCTGGGGTCTGCTGGGATCCATGCCCCGCCTCGACCGCGAGCCCACCGAGCGGCTCCTCCCGATCAAGGGCAGCCCGCCGTCGCTCATCAACGTGCCGCCCGGCTGCGCCTTCCACCCGCGCTGCCCGTACGCGGAGCGGACCGGCGGCAGGGCCGACACGGAGGTGCCGGCGCTCGCCGAGACCGAGGGCGGCCACCTCGTGCGCTGCCACATGAGCCCGGCCGAGCGGCGCACCCTGTGGGAGACCGAGATCAAGCCAGTGCTGGAGACCCAGTGAGCGAGCCACAGACCCTGCCCGCGACCGAGCCCGCCCGGCAGGGCGACCCGCTCCTGTCCGTCCGGGACATGGAGAAGCACTTCCCCATCACCAAAGGCCTGCTCAAGCGGCAGGTCGGCGCCGTCAAGGCCGTCGACGGCATCAGCTTCGACGTCTACAAGGGCGAGACGCTCGGCCTGGTGGGGGAGTCCGGCTGCGGCAAGTCCACCACGGGCCGCCTGGTGACCCGGCTGCTGGAGCCCACGGCCGGCCAGGTCCTGTTCGAGGGCCGCGACATCACGCACATGAGCCAGGGCAGGCTGCGCCCGCTCCGGCGCGACATGCAGATGATCTTCCAGGACCCGTACTCGTCGCTGAACCCCCGCCACACGGTCGGCGCCATCGTCGGCGCCCCGTTCCGCATCCAGGGCGTCCAGACCGACAACGGCATCAAGAAGGCCGTCCAGGAGATCCTCGAACTCGTCGGCCTCAACCCCGAGCACTACAACCGCTACCCGCACGAGTTCTCCGGCGGTCAGCGGCAGCGCATCGGCATCGCCCGCACGCTCGCGCTCAAGCCGAAGCTCATCATCGCCGACGAGCCGGTGTCGGCCCTGGACGTGTCCATCCAGGCCCAGGTCGTCAACCTGCTGGAGGACCTGCAGAACGAGCTGGACCTCACCTACGTGGTCATCGCGCACGACCTGTCGGTGGTCCGCCACATCAGCGACCGCGTGGCCGTCATGTACCTCGGCAAGCTCGTCGAGATCGCCGACCGCAAGAGCCTGTACGCGGCGCCCATGCACCCGTACACCAACGCCCTGATGTCGGCCGTGCCCGTGCCCGACCCGCGCGGACGCGCCCGGCGCGAGCGCATCCGCCTGACCGGCGACGTGCCCAGCCCGCTCAACCCGCCGCCCGCCTGCCGCTTCCACACCCGCTGCTGGAAGGCGCAGGACATCTGCAAGAAGGTCGAGCCGCCGCTGGCGGAGCTGGCCACCGGACACCGCGTCGCCTGCCACTTCCCGGAGAACGCCCCGGACGTGCCCGCCGCCGGCAAGGACGATCCGGTCACGGCCTGACCCACGGCCGCACCGCCCGCCTCCCCGGCCGCCTCCCCGCCCGACGGGGGCGGGCGGTCGTCCACGCCCGCTAGGACAGGGCCCCGGGAGTGATCAGCCCGGTCTCGTACGCGAGCACCACGGCCTGCACCCGGTCGCGCAGCCCGAGCTTCGTCAGCACGTTGCCCACGTGCGTCTTCACCGTCGTCTCGCTCACCACGAGCTTGGCCGCGATCTCCGCGTTGGACATGCCCTTGGCGATCAGCCGCAGCACCTCCAGCTCGCGCTCCGTCAGCCGGTCCACCCGCGCCGGGGCCGGCTGCTCGTAGGCCGGGGGCAGCCGCGCCGCGAACCGGTCCAGCAGCCGCCGCGTCACGCTCGGCGCGACGATCGCGTCGCCCGCCGCCACCACGCGGATCGCCTGCACCAGCTCGTCCGGCGGCACGTCCTTCAGCAGGAACCCGGACGCCCCCGACCGCAGCGCCTCCACGATGTACTCGTCGAGGTCGAACGTCGTCAGCACCAGCACCTTCGGCACGTGCGCCCCCGGCGCCGCCTCCCGCACGATCCGCCGGGTCGCCTCGATCCCGTCGACCCCCGGCATCCGGATGTCCATCAGGACCACGTCCGGCAGCAGGGCCCGCGTCTGGTCCTGGGCGTCCTTGCCGTCACCGGCCTGCCCCACGACCGTGATGTCCGGCTCGGCCTCGAGGATCAGGCGGAACCCTGTGCGCAGCAGCGGCTGGTCGTCCACCAGCAGCACTCTGATCGTCATTGTCCGTCCTTCAGCGGGAACCTCGCCCGCACCTCGAAACCGCCCCCTGGCCTCGGGCCGATGCTGAGGATTCCACCATAGAGCGCCACACGCTCGCGAATCCCCACCAATCCATGCCCGCTCCCGTCCGCGCCCCGTCCGCCGTCCGCTCCCGATCCGCCGCCCGCGTCCCGCCCGCCGTCCGGGCCGCCCCCGTCGTCCTCGACGCGGACGTCCAGCTCGCGAGGCTCGTACCGCACGGTCACCCGCGCCGTCGCGCCCGCGCCCGCATGCCGCAGCGCGTTCGTCAGCCCCTCCTGCACCAGCCGGTACGCGGCCAGGTCCACCCCGGCCGGGATCGGCCCCGGCGGGCCCTCCACCGTCAGCCCGGTCGCCAGCCCCGCCTCCCGCGTCTGCTCCACCAGGGCCGGCAGGTCCCGGGTGCCCGGCTGCGGCCCCAGCTCCGCCCGCGCGCCCGCCCGCAGCACCCCGACGATGTTCCGCATCTCGGTCAGCGCCATCCGGCCCGTCTCCTCGATCGCCGACAGCGCCTCACCGGCCAGCTCGGGATCCGAGGCCAGCACCCGGCGCGCCGCCGACGCCTGCACGGTCATCACGCTCACGTGGTGGGCCACCACGTCGTGCAGCTCCCGCGCGATCCGGGACCGCTCCTCGGCGCGGGCCGCCCGCCGGTCGGCCGCCCGCGCCCGCTCCAGGCGCGCCGCGCGGTCCTTCAGCTCGGCCATGTACGCGCGCCGCAGCCGCAGGCTCCGGCCCACGCCCCACACCGCCACCAGCGCCACGATCACCACCAGATGGTCGCTCCAGGCCGCAGGTGCGCCGGCCCCCGCCGCCGCGGACAGCACCAGCGACAGGGCCAGGCCGCCCAGGGCCACCGCCAGACCCCGGTAGGCGGCCACCGAGTACAGCATCACCAGCCCGGCAGCCCCCGTCAGGCCTGTGCCGTACCCGAGGCCCTCCAGCGCCGTCTCGGGCACCAGGGCCGCGCACAGGCCGGTCAGCGGCCACCGCCTGCGCACCGCGACGGGCACGCACGCCAGCAGGACCAGCACGACACCCAGCGCGTCCGGCTCCCGCAGCCCCTCCACCGGCACGCCGCGCGCCGCGGGTCCCCAGAAGGTGAGCAGCGTCAGCGAGACGACGGCCACGAGCACGGCGAGGAGCACGTCGCGCAGCTGCACCCGGCGCGCCCGCCCCCACACCCTCACGACAGCCTCCCGCCGCGGCCCGCCGAGGCGTCAGAGGGGCGTGCCCTCCCGATGCCGACGGAGCCTCCCGCTGCGGTGCCGAGGGAGCGACCTGTGGGGCTGTTCAGGGGGTGGCCCGTCGCGGTGCCGAGGGTGACGCGTCCCTGCCGACCGCCGCCCCGGTCGGCCCGGGCAGGCGGCACCTGGTGGCGCGGGGTCGGGGAGGGAAGACACCTCAAGGGCAAAAGGGCGGAAGGCCCCAGCGACAGAAGGGCTGAAGGCCCCGGGGGCAAGAGGGCGGGCCGCACCGGAGGATGGAGGCGGGGTGTGAACCCCTGGGACACGTTCAAGCCTCCCCGCGTGCCGTCACTGCTCCGTCCCGCCTCCACCGGCGGGGTGCCTGCCACTGTAAGCCCGCGCCACCCCCGCCGACCTCCTCCTGCGGGAGGAACCGGACGTCCTGCACGAGGTGCTCCCGCAGCGGGACGACGATGAGTCGGCGCCCAGGATCACGACCGCACCCAGGCTCGAGACCTTCGGACGGCGTAGGCGGCCGCCGGCGGGATGCTTCCGCCGACGACTCGCCTGCGGTGGCCCGGGGTCAGGATTTGACCTGGGTGTTCTGCGCGGCGGCGATCCTCCACCGGCCGCCCTCCTTGGCCAGCACGTAGAACGGCCTGCCCTCGGGTACGTCGTCGAGGGGCTGCCCGTCGTGCGACAGCGGTCGCTGCCGGGCGTTCACGGCGGCCACGTCCGGGCGGATGAAGAGGATGCGCTCGACCTCGTACACGGCCGTCGAGTCCTTCATCGCGCCGGGCAGCACCTTGTGCGTGAACGCGTTGATCTCGTCCCAGCCCGACAGCCGCTTGCCGTGAGCGGTGGTCCACACGGGGTCCTGGGTGCTGAACGCGCTCATGAACGCCTCGGGCAGCTCGTTCTGCTGAGCGTGCTCGACCTCGGCGACCAGCCGGACGATCGCCTGGACGTCTTCCTGCTCGGCGGGGGCGCCGAACACCTGGATGCTCATCGTTTTCTCCTTCGTCTTTCGTCGTCGTGCGAGATTACTTGGCGGAGCCGGCGCGAAGCTCGGCCACAGCGTCCTCGTGCCGGGGCCGCCAGCCCAGCTCACGACGCGCCGCATCGCCGCTGACGCTCTGGTCGAGGGCCAGGGCGTCAGCGAACGCCTCGCCGAGCGCCGCGCGTGCCTCCTCCAGCGGCCACGCCTGGGGTCGCCCCGAGACTCCGGCGGCGTCGCCGGCTGCGGCGGCGAGGTCGTGCACGGGCACCGCGGGCTCCGTGACTCCGTGCCACAGCGTTCCGGCGGGTGCCCGCTCCAGCGCCGCCACGAAGAGATCGGCCAGATCGTCGACGTGCACCATGGGCCAGCGCACCGTAGCCGCCCCGACGTAGCGTGGGGCTTCGTGCTTGCGTGCCAGGTCCACCAGCAGCGCCGGGATCCCGCCGCCGCGCCCGTGAACGATGCCCGGGCGGATGACCACGGACCGCACGCCGTGCCCGGCTGCGTCGATCACCTGGCGCTCGATGGCCGGCCGGTAGCCGACGATCGGGATGGGGTTCGTCGGGGCGTCCTCACCGGCGGGTTCGGGGCCGGTGGCGCCGAGGACCCACACGCCGCTCGTGTAGACGAACGCTCGCCCGGTGCCCCGGAGCGGCTCCGTCAACGCGGCCACGGCGGCGGCGTCCGCATCGGGGTCACCCGTGGGTGTCGCCAGGTTGACCACCGCGTCGATGTCAGGTGTCACCGCCGCGCTCAAGGAGGACGGGTCGGTCAGATCGCCGACGCGCCGGGCACGTCCCCGGTCCGGCCCGTCGCCGGAACGGGACAGCTCCACCACGTCGTGGCCCGCCTCGGCCAAGTGGTCGGCGACCACGGTTCCGATGTAACCGGTGGCGCCGACAATCAGGACCTTCATGTCACTCACTCCTCCATCGAAAACTTCGATGTCGAAAACTTAGACCACGCAGTCGCGCGATGTCAAACACTTCCATGTCGAAGTGTTAAGCTCTGCGGGTATTCCGCACCTTCGGAGGAGACCCATGACGACCCCCGATCCTCGTGACGGAGTGGACGCGATCATCACTCAATGGCAGACGGTCCGCCCCGACCTGGATGTCTCGCCCATGGGCGTCATCGGCCGGCTGTCCCGCTCCTCCCGCCTCATAGAACGCGCGCTCAAGGAGAACTTCGCCGCTCATGACATCGAGCCATGGGAGTTCGACGTGCTGGCCACCCTGCTGCGCGCCGGACCACCTCACGTGCTCAACGCCGGTGAACTCAGTGCTGCCGCCATGGTCAGCTCGGCGGCTCTGACCAACCGCATCGACCGGCTCATGGACAAGGGACTGGTCGACCGCGCCGTCGACCCGGACCACCGGCGCCGCGTCCTCATCTCCCTGACCGACGAGGGTCTGCGCCTCGTGAACACGCTGGTCGAACAGCACCTGGCGTACGAGCGCCGGCTCCTGGACGGCCTCGATCCAGCCGACAGCGACCACCTCGCCGCCCTCCTGCGCCGCCTGCTCGTCTCCCTCGGAGACGCCGCGCCCTCGCGCTGACGCCAGGTACGTGTCCGGCCGAGGGTTCCGCGCCATGAACGCACGTCCCGGCCCCGGTGTTCTGTCCGACTCTCGTGTCGGGGTCTCGGGTGGAAGGGGGCGCGGGCTGAGGGGATGACCACAAAGGCGGCCAGGAATGCGCGTCGTCACGGCGAGCACCCCGTGAGCCCTCACGACCGGCCATGACAGAGGCAAGCCGACGTCGGCGCGTGCGCGTGACGTCGGCTGTGCCGTACAGCATCAAGAAACCGGCGACAGGGGCAAGCCGACGTCGACGCGTGCGCGTGCGCGTGCGCGTGAAGACGCGAACCTAGAACCCGACGACAAGGGCGCGTCGGCGAGAACCGAAGATCACATCACAACTCGTCCGTCGCGGCGCGGCGGTTGCGGCGGACGGTGTCGCCCGGCTCGCGGGCGGGCACCGGCGGCGGGGTCCCGCCGAACTCCGGGCACAGCGCCTGGTGGTCGCACCAGTCGCACAGCCGGCTGCGCCGCGCCCGCCACTCGCCGGACCGCAGCGCCCGCTCGATCGCCGCCCACAGCGCCCGCACCTTGCGCTCGGTGGCCAGCAGGTCGGCCTCGTCGGGCGCGTAACGCAGCACCTCGCCGCCGCCGCCCAGGTAGACAAGCTGGAGCAGCCTCGGCACCTCGCCGCGCAGCCGCCACAGCACCAGCGCGTAGAACTTCATCTGGAACAGCGCCTTGGCCTCGAAGTCGGGCCCCGGCGCACTGCCCGTCTTGTAGTCGACCACCCGCACCTCGCCGCTCGGCGCGACGTCGAGCCGGTCGACGTAGCCGCGCAGCATCAGCCCGCCCTCCAGCACCGCCTCGACGTACAGCTCGCGCTCGGCCGGCTCCAGCCGGGTCGGGTCCTCCAGCGTGAAGTAACGCTCCAGCATGGCCCGCGCCTGCGCCAGCCACGCGGCCTGCTCGGCCTCGTCGGCGAACATCTCCGCGTACTGGGGCTCCTCGTCGAGCAGCCGCAGCCACTGGGGCTCCAGCAGCTCCAGCGCCGCCTGGACCGAGCGGCCGGGGGCGGGCAGGTCGTAGAGGCGCTCCAGCACCGCGTGGACCACCGTGCCGCGCACCGCGGCCTGCGAGGGCCGCTCCGGCAACTGGTCGATCACCCGGAACCGGTAGAGAAGGGGACACGTCATGAAGTCGCCCGCCCGGGACGGGGAGAGAGCTCCGATGATCACCGGATCGGTCAACGTCATGCACCGCACTCTAGGTCAATCCCCCGACAGAACGGGGCCGTGGAAACGGGATCACCCCGTCCGGCGCGTAGCATCGAGGCAGCGGCACGACATGACGGACGGCGAGGAGTTCGGTGAGCGAGCAGAGCCCCCAGCAGGAGTTCTCCGGCTTGAGGATGGGACGGCCGTTCGGCATCCCGGTCTACGTCTCCTGGACGTGGTTCATCATCGCCGCCTTCATCACGTGGATGTACGGCGGGCGCGTGCGCTCCACACTGCCCGAGCTCGACGCCCCCGCCGCCTACGCCGTCGCCTTCGTCTTCGCGGTCCTGCTGTACGTCTCGGTCCTGCTGCACGAGCTGGCCCACAGCGTCCTGGCCAAGGCCTACGGCCTGCCGGTGCGCCGCATCACGCTCTACCTGCTCGGCGGGGTGTCCGAGATCGAGAAGGAGCCGCCCACGCCGGGCAAGGAGTTCATGATCGCCGCGGCGGGGCCCGCGCTGTCGCTGGTGCTCGGCGGCGCCGGCCTGGTCGCCGACCTGTACCTCGTCAACGGCGGCGGCATCCCCCAGGAGCTGGTCTGGCAGCTCTGGGTGTCCAACCTCATCGTCGGCGTCTTCAACCTCCTGCCCGGCCTGCCGCTCGACGGCGGCCGGATGCTGCGCGCCGGGGTGTGGAAGCTCACCCGCCGGCCCGGCACCGGCACCGTCGCCGCCGCCTGGGGCGGCCGCGTCCTGGCCGTGCTGCTCGTCCTCGCGCCGCTGGCCATGGTCACCATGAGCGGCCAGAAGGTCGACCCCACCGGCATGATCTGGCCGCTGGTGCTGGCCTCGTTCATCTGGATGGGCGCCACGCAGTCGCTGCGCATGGCCCGCATCCGCGCCCGCATCCCGCAGGTCGACGCCCGCGCCCTGGCCCGGCGGGCCATCCCCGTCAGCGCCGACACCCCGCTGGCCGAGGCGCTGCGCCAGGCCGGCGAGCGGCGGGCCGGCGCGCTCGTCGTCGTCGACCACGACGGCCGGCCCGTCGCCATCGTCAACGAGACCGCCGTCCAGGCCACCCCCGAGCACCGTCGCCCGTGGGTGAGCGTCTCGTCCCTGGCCAAGTCGCTGGAGCCGTCCATGGTGCTCGCCGCCGACCTGACCGGCGAGCCCCTCATCGACGCCATGCGGGAGACCCCCGCGGCGGAGTACCTCCTGGTGGAGCGGACCGGCGAGATCTACGGCGTCCTCGCCACGGCCGACGTCAACCGCGTCTTCGCCGGCGTCTGACCGTCCCCGCGACCGGCGTCCCCGCCCGAGCGTCTGATTTGTCCCACTCGAATAACGGGCAGCCCCCGGCTAGTGTCGTAACTGGTGATCAGGCCGGATACGTGCCGGCCCGATCCCATCCCGGCGATTCGAGGATGCGACGGCTGGCCGATAGTGTTCCGTTTGGCCGAACTCACAGACCGGAGGGGTTCGCCGCGGCCCGACGATCCGACGATCCGACGATCCGGCGGATCGGCACCGCCCAGCCGCGGCGCCGCCCCGCCACTGGGACGCGTAAGGGCTGGCGGCCGGCACGGCAGTGCGGGTGCCGTAATATCGCCGGCTTCCGGGGAGGAGAGTTGAGTGACCGAGCGCAGCGAGGGCACCGTTGAGCGCGAGCGCAGCACCGTCGGCGTGAAGGAGGGCTCATGACCGACCAGGGCTTCGGCGTGGTGCGTCCGCTTCCCGGGGACGGCCTCGTCGCCTACCTCGGCGGGCTGCTGCTCGCCTGCGACGCGGGCGAGAGCGCGGCCGGCGACCTGCTCGAGGCGTTGCGCTCGACGGCCGCCTCCGGCGGCGACGGCCGGGCCCTCGCCAGGCGCGCGGCCCAGGTCCTCGCCGCCAACATGACGGGCGACCCCGCCACCTGCGCGGTCGCCGGACCGGTCAGCGGCGGCGGCGTCGCCGTGCTGGTCAGCGGCTCGGCCGCGGCCGTCATCACCACCGCGGACGGCGAGACCAGGCTGGCCGGCAGCGACTCGCTGACCTGGGCCGACCGGCTCATCGGCGGCCCGGTCGAGCGGGTCGAGCTGACCCTGCCCGGCGCCGGCACCCCGCACCCCGCGGTCCGCTTCGACGGCGGCGTGGTCCACGGCGGCGGCCTGGCGGGCGACTTCGGCGAGCAGGCCGCGCCCGCCCCGTCCGGGCCGCTCACCAGCGAGCTGCCCAACACGGGCCTGTACATGGAGCCCGACCTCATCCAGCCGCCGGCGCGCGAGCGCGCCCCGGTCAACATGCCGCCCTACCCCATGTCGGGCGACCAGCCGCCGGCGCCCGCGCAGCAGGCGCCCTCCTACCAGCCGGGACCGCCGTCGGGGCCGCAGGCCGCCCCGGCTCCGCACCCGTCCGCGTCCTCGCAGGCGTCCGCGCCGCCGGAGCCCGCCGGCGCCGGGGCTTCCGCTGCCGGTGCCGGCTACCCGCCGTCACCGGCCGAGCAGTCGCCGGCCTCACCGTTCCAGCCGCCGCACGAGCAGCCGCAGTCCGGCTACCCGAGCTACGACGAGCCCGCCCACACCCCCAACGGCGCCGGCGACTCCTACGACCAGCCGGGGCAGCCCGAGCCGTACGAGCAGCAGCCCGGCGCGCACCTGTCGGCGGTGCCCGACTACTTCGAGCCCGCCCAGCCCTCCGGGCCGCCGTCCGACCCCTTCGACCAGCAAAGCCCCTTCGACCAGCAGGGCCCGTCGGATCAGCAGGGCCCGTTCGACCAGCAGGCCCAGGGTCAGCCGGGCCAGGGTCAGCCAGGCCAGGGACAGCCGGGCCAGGGCCAGGCGGGCCAGCACGCGCAGGAGCAGCCCGAGCACGGCGACCGCCCGCTCGTCTACGGCGTCGACTGCAAGAACGACCACTTCAACGACCCGCGCTCCCCGTACTGCGCGGTCTGCGGCATCGCCCTGGTGCAGCGCACCCTCGTCCCGTACAAGGGCCCCCGCCCGTCGCTCGGGGTCCTCGTCCTGGACGACGGCACCCCGCTGCCGCTGGAGACCGACTACCTCCTGGGCCGCGACCCCGAGCGCGCCCCCGAGGTGGCCGGCGGCTCGGCCCGTCCCGCCAAGGTGACCAGCCCCGACGGCTCGGTCTCGCGCCGCCACCTGCGGGTCGCGCTCGACGGCTGGGACGTCAACCTGGTCGACCTCGGCTCGGTCAACGGCACCCAGATCCAGCCGCCGGGCGATCCCAACTTCTACGACATCCCGCCCAACGAGCCGGTCACGATCGCCCCGGGCACGACGGTCCGGGTCGGCGTGTCCCGCACGATGCGCTTCGAGCCCCACCGGGGCTGACGCTCCGCGTGACCGTCCGGCGCCCCCGTCATCGCGAGGGCGCCGGACGGCCCTCGCCGAAGGCGTGCACCCCGCGCAGGAGCCGGGCGGCCGCCTCCAGGCCGCTGGCCGCCTCCAGGGCCCGCCCGCCGGCCGTGGCGAGCCGGCTGAGCAGGTGCTCGTCATGGTCCCCGAAGTCCCGCCCGGCCACCCAGAGATGCAGCTGCTCGCGGGCGGCCAGGGGCACGGGCGTGGCCAGGAACCCCGGCTCGCCCACCGTGGCGTCCCGGGGCAGGCGCACCTGCCGGGCCGAGACGGTCAGGAGCTTGAGCACCCCCGGCTCGGCGAGCCACGGCCGTACCCCCAGCGGATCGCCGGGCGGAGCGTGCATGTGGACGACCCGGGCGGCCTCCCGCAGCGGGTCCACCCGGACGAGACCGGCGTACCCCGTTCCGGAGACGTCGGCCGCGGCGCGGGCCAGCAGATCGGCCAGCGCCGCCGCGTCCGGGCAGGAGAACGAGCGGATGAGTTCGTGCACGACGACATGAGCGCGGTTGCCAGGCATCGAGGTGTTTCCCTCCGCGGAGGGGGGAGAGACCGCGTGCCCTCTTCACGCGCGTCTCCGGTGCGGTGACCCGGAGTATTCACCGCGCCGCGCCCCTTGGCCAGACCCGAACGGGAAAGCCTGATTTTTAGCAAAGTGCGCGGGAGCGTGCCCGGCTAGCGCGGCCGCAGGCGTACCCACTGGACGTCGTCGGCCCGCGTGCCGTCCGCCGCCGGGAACAGCTCCTGGTGGACGCACTCCCGCGTGAACCCCGTCCGCTGGAGAACCGCGTGCGACGCCCTGTTGCGCGCGTTCGTGCCCGCCGTGATCCGGTGCAGCGGTGTGTTCGCGAACGCCCAGTCCACCAGCAGCCGCACCGCCCGCGTCATGAACCCCCTGCCCCGGAACTCCTCCAGCAGCGAGTAGCCCACCATGGCCTGCCCCAGGACCGGCACCACGTGCGCGAGCTGCACGTGCCCGGCGAACGCCCCCGACTCCGCCTCGCGGATCGCGAGCTCCGCCCGCTGGGCCGTCACCCACCAGTAGCCGGTGTTGCGGCAGCGCCGCTCGATCTCCTCCAGCGTGGCCGCCGGGCCCACCGCGTAGGCGGCCACGCTGGGCTGGGCCATCATCCGCTGGAAGTCCTCGGCGTCGCCGAGCTCCATGGGCACGAGACGGACCACGCCGTCGGTCAGCTCACCGCCCTCGAACGGCGGAAGGTACGGCGGCGCCTCCTCGCCCGCGTCGAGGGCGAGCCGCCCGAACACGACGGAGTCCGTCAGCCGCCCGTCGCGCGTCTCCCGGGCGTCGCGGCGGCGGCCCTCCTCGCGGAAGCCGGCCTTCAGCGCCACCCGCAGCGACGCGACGTTCTCGACCGCCGCCTGCAGCTCGACCCGGTGGACGCCCTGGTCGAACAGCCACTCGGTCACCGCCCGCACCGCCTCCGTGGCCACGCCCTTGCCGCGGGCCCAGGGCGCGACCAGGTAGCCGATCTCGACCGCGCCCCACCGGTCGGGCGCCGACACGCGCAACCCCCCGGCGTAGGCGCCGTTCTCCGCGATGGTGAACTCGGCGCCGCCCTCCTCCCACCTGCGCGCGGCCACGGCCAGGTGCTCGCGGGCGTCCCGCTCGGTGTACGGCGACGGCAGCGCGGTCAGGAACCTCGCTGCCACGGGATCGGCGCCCGCGGCGGTCATCGCCTCCACGTCGGCCTCCGCGGGGGCGCGCAGGATGAGGGAACCGGTGGACAGGACGGCACGAGGGAGCATGACCCATACATATCGCGCGTCAGAGGCCGGTCGAAAGCCCTATAACCTTGCCGCCATGGGTTTCCGCAGGCATGGGCCGTTCCAGGTGGGGGATCAGGTGCAGCTCACCGACCCCAAGAACAAGCGCCACACGATCACGCTCAAGCAGGACGGCGTCTTCCACACGCACAAGGGCGCCATCCCGCACAGCGAGCTGATCGGGCAGCCGGAGGGCTCCGTGGTGCGCTCCTCCGGCGGCACCCAGTACCTCGCGTTCCGGCACCTGCTGCAGGATTACACCCTGGCGATGCCGCGTGGCGCCGCCGTGATCTACCCCAAGGACGCCTCGATGATCGTCGGCATGGCCGACGTCTTCCCCGGCGCCCGCGTCATCGAGGCCGGCGTCGGGTCGGGCGCGCTGACCTGCTTCCTGCTGCGGGCCGTCGGCCCCGAGGGCCACGTCACCTCCTACGAGCGGCGCCAGGAGTTCGCCGACGTGGCCCGCGGCAATGTGGAGAAGTTCTTCGGCACCGAGGAGGACGGGCCGCTGGCCAACTGGCGGCTGGTCGTCGGCGACCTCGTGGCCACGATCGACCAGGTCGACGTGGACCGGGTGATCCTCGACATGCTGGCCCCGTGGGAGTGCGTGGACGCCGCCGCCAAGGCGCTGACGCCCGGGGGAGTGATCTGCTGCTACGTCGCCACGACGACGCAGATGTCCAAGACCGTCGAGGTCATTCGCGATCACGGGAGTTTCACGGAGCCCCATGCGTGGGAGACCCTGGTTCGCGACTGGCATGTCGAAGGGCTCGCCGTACGGCCCGATCACCGGATGATCGGGCACACGGGTTTCCTCGTCACCGCCCGCCGCATGGCGGACGGCGTGACACCCCCGCCACGTCGCCGACGACCGAAGGGAACCACCGAGGAACTATGACAATTCGGCCACGGGGATGCTTTGGTGCGTAAGACGGGAACAAGCCGCCGGGTTCCCGCGCTGGCAGGATTAAACGCACGACAGAGGATTATTCACCGAACACTGAATGTCACTCTACGAACACTGCCCGGCCAGGTTACGGAGGGGCCCGAGATAGGTAAGGTCCTAAGTAGTCGCCCTCGACTGGGAAGGAGGTGACGGGGCGTGGCAGCTCGCGATGATGCAGAGGCTCGAGCCGCGCAGCGCGAACGGGAGGTCGCTGATCTTTCAACACAGGTCTCCTTCCTCCAAGAGGAGATCACCGCGCTGAGGCGGAAGCTGGCCGAGTCACCCCGTCAGGCCAGAGTCCTCGAAGAGCGCCTCCACGAGGCACAGGCGAACCTCGCGGCCGTCACCGGCCAGAACGAGCGCCTTGTCGCCACGTTGAAGGAGGCCAGGGACCAGATCGTCGCCCTCAAGGAGGAGGTCGACCGGCTGGCGCAGCCGCCATCCGGTTTCGGCACCTTCCTGGAGGCCAGAGAAGACGGCACGATCGAGGTGTTCACCGGCGGCCGCAAGCTGCGGGTGAACGTCAGCCCGGCCGTCGACGTCGACTCGCTGAAGCGTGGCCAGGAGGTCATGCTCAACGAGGCCCTCAACGTGGTCGAGGCCCTCGGCTACGAAGAGGTCGGCGAGATCGTCATGCTCAAGGAGCTCCTCGACGAGGGCAGGCGCGCCCTGGTCATCTCGCACGCCGACGAGGAGCGCGTCGTCCGCCTCGCCGAGTCGCTGGTGGGCCAGCCCATCAGGGCCGGTGACTCGCTCCTGCTGGAGCCCCGCTCGGGTTACGTCTACGAGCGCATCCCCAAGTCCGAGGTGGAGGAGCTCGTGCTGGAGGAGGTCCCCGACATCTCCTACGAGGAGATCGGCGGACTGTCCCGGCAGATCGAGCAGATCCGCGACGCCATCGAGCTGCCCTACCTGCACGCCGACCTGTTCCGCGAGCACCAGCTGCGCCCGCCCAAGGGCGTGCTGCTCTACGGCCCTCCCGGCTGCGGCAAGACGCTCATCGCCAAGGCGGTCGCCAACTCCCTGGCCAAGCAGGTCGCGGAGAAGACCGGCCAGTCCGGCAAGAGCTTCTTCCTCAACATCAAGGGCCCCGAGCTGCTCAACAAGTACGTCGGCGAGACCGAGCGGCACATCCGCCTGGTCTTCCAGCGGGCCCGGGAGAAGGCCTCCGAGGGCACCCCGGTCATCGTGTTCTTCGACGAGATGGACTCGATCTTCCGCACCCGCGGATCGGGCGTGTCCTCCGACGTGGAGAACACCATCGTCCCTCAGCTGCTGTCGGAGATCGACGGCGTCGAGGGCCTGGAGAACGTCATCGTCATCGGCGCCTCCAACCGCGAGGACATGATCGACCCGGCGATCCTGCGGCCCGGCCGCCTGGACGTCAAGATCAAGATCGAGCGGCCGGACGCCGAGGCGGCCAAGGACATCTTCTCCAAGTACCTCGTGGCCGGCCTGCCGCTCCACCCGGAGGACCTCTCCGAGCACGGCGGCTCCCGCGAGGCGACCATCCACGGCATGATCCAGAGCGTCGTCGAGCGCATGTACACCGAGAGCGAGGAGAACCGCTTCCTCGAGGTGACCTACGCCAACGGCGACAAGGAAGTCCTGTACTTCAAGGACTTCAACTCCGGAGCGATGATCCAGAACATCGTCGACCGGGGCAAGAAGATGGCCATCAAGCAGTTCCTCGAGAGCGGCCAGAAGGGCCTGCGGGTGCAGCACCTGCTCACGGCCTGCGTGGACGAGTTCTCCGAGAACGAGGACCTGCCCAACACCACCAACCCCGACGACTGGGCCCGCATCTCCGGCAAGAAGGGCGAGCGGATCGTCTACATCCGCACGCTCGTCTCCGGCAAGCAGGGCGCCGAGGCCGGCCGTTCCATCGACACCGTCGCCAACACCGGCCAGTACCTGTAGTCACCGTCACCTCGAAGAGGGCCGCGCGGTTCACCCGCGCGGCCCTCTCCGCGTTCCCGCCCGCGCGCCCGGCTGTGAAACCTGTGACACCGGGAACCGAAGTGATCGACGTGACGTCCAAGGGTCGTGCATCTCAGCAACCGGCCGCGCCACGCCCGGGGGGACGGCCGGCTGGCCGAGCTCGACCTGCTGCGCTTCGCCGCCGCCCTGGCCGTGCTCTCCTTCCACTACCTCGTCGCCTACGCCTCCGTGTGGGGCGACCGGCCCGCCGAGCTGTTCCCCGCCGTCGCCCCCTTCGCCGGGCTCGGCATCCTCGGCGTCGAGCTGTTCTTCGTCATCAGCGGCTTCGTCATCCTCATGAGCGCCTGGGGCCGCTCCCTGGGCGCGTTCGCCCGCTCCCGGCTCGTCCGCCTCTACCCGGCGTACTGGCTCAGCCTGGCGGCCGTCGCAGCCCTGTACGGCCTCACCGGCGCCAAGGCGCTGGACCCCGAACTCACCACCGGCGAGTACGCCGTGAACGCCACCATGTTCCAGCGGCTGTTCGGCGTCACCGACGCGGCCGGCGTCTACTGGTCGCTCTGGGCCGAGCTCCGCTTCTACCTGATCATGGCGATCCTCGTCATCATCGGCGTCACGTACGGGCGAGTGCTCGTCCTCGGCGGCGTCTGGCTCGCCGCCGCACTCGGCGCCGAACTGCTCGGCAACGACCTCCTCAACGAGTTCGTCATGCCCCGCTACGCCCCCTACTTCGTCGCCGGCATGGCCCTCTACCTCATCCACAAGCGCGGCAGCGCCTGGTTACCCTGGCTCTACGTCGTCGCCGGATGGGCCATGTCCCTCCACTCCGCCCTCGAACGCGTCCACGGCCGCATCAAGGTCGCCGGATTCAAGAACATGCCGGTGACCGACACCTCCGTGATCATCACCATCACCCTCGTCTTCGCCGTGATGGCGCTCGTCGCCCTCGGCCTCCTGCGGCTCAAGCCGTCCAAGGTCCTCACCGCGCTCGGCGCGACCACCTACCCGCTGTACCTGCTCCACTCCGCCGTCGCGGTCGCCCTCGTCCCGCGGCTCACCGGCAGCCTGCCCCCGTGGCTCACCGCGACCGTGACCGCGCTCGCGGCGATCCTCCTGTCGTATCTCGTCTACACCTTTGCCGAACGCCCGATCCAGCGTCTGCTCAAGCCACGCCGTCCCTCACCGGCCCGACCCGCCCCGGCCGTACAGGTGGAAAAGGCGTCGGTGCCATAACTCTGTGACCCTGGGGCACTGTGAAGGGCATAGGCTCGGGCATATAAACGGCGGATAGGCAGATCCGGACGAACAGAGGGTGCTGCATGACGGTGCGTCGGGTGATGGGCATCGAGACCGAGTACGGCATCTCCGTACCAGGTCAGCCGGGCGCCAACGCGATGGTGACCTCCTCGCAGGTGGTCAACGCCTACCTGGCGGCCTCGGCGGCCCGCGCGCGCAGGGCCCGCTGGGACTTCGAGGAGGAGAACCCCCTCCGCGACGCCCGCGGGTTCGACCTCGCCAGAGAGGTCGCCGACCCCAGCCAGCTCACCGACGAGGACCTCGGACTCGCCAACGTCATCCTGACCAACGGCGCCCGCCTCTACGTCGACCACGCCCACCCCGAGTACTCCACACCCGAGTGCACCAACCCCCGCGCCGCCGTCCTCTGGGACAAGGCAGGCGAGCGCGTCATGTACGACGCGGCGCAGCGCGCCTCCGCCATCCCGTCCAACGCGCCCATCCAGCTCTACAAGAACAACACCGACGCCAAGGGCGCCTCGTACGGCTGCCACGAGAACTACCTCATGCGGCGCTCCACCCCCTTCGCCGACATCGTCCGCCACCTGACCCCGTTCTTCGTCAGCCGCCAGGTGGTCGTCGGGGCCGGCAAGGTCGGCATCGGCCAGGACTCCCGCGGCGAGGGCTTCCAGATCAGCCAGCGCGCCGACTTCTTCGAGGTCGAGGTCGGGCTGGAGACCACGCTCAAGCGGCCCATCATCAACACCCGCGACGAGCCCCACGCCGACCCCGAGAAATACCGGCGGCTGCACGTCATCATCGGCGACGCCAACATGTCCGAGATCTCGACCTACCTGAAGCTCGGCACCACCGCACTCGTCCTCGCCATGATCGAGGACGGCTTCATCACCCGCGACCTGGCCGTCGACAACCCGGTCCAGGCGCTGCGCGCCGTCTCCCACGACCCGACCTGCCGCTACGAGATCTCCATGCGCGACGGCCGCCGGCTCACCGCCGTCCAGCTGCAGATGGAGTACCTCGACCAGGCCCGCAAGTACGTCGAAGAGCGCGGCACCGCCCAGGACGAGATGAACAAGGACATCCTGGACCGCTGGGAGTCCGTCCTCACCCGCCTGGCCGAAGACCCCATGCAACTGTCCCGCGAGCTCGACTGGGTCGCCAAGCTGGAGCTGCTGGAGGGCTACCGCACCCGCGACAACCTGCCCTGGTCCCACTCCAGGCTCCAGCTCGTCGACCTCCAGTACTCCGACATCCGGCCCGACCGCGGCCTCTACAACCGCCTCGTCGCGCGCGGGCGCATCCAGCGCCTCGTCACCGAGGACGAGATCCAGCGCGCCGTGGAGAACCCGCCGACCGACACCCGCGCCTACTTCCGCGGACGCTGCCTGCGCCAGTACAGCGAGTCGGTCGCCGCGGCCTCCTGGGACTCCGTCATCTTCGACATCCCCGGCCGCGAATCCCTGCAGCGCGTCCCCACCTTGGAGCCGCTGCGCGGCACCAAGGCGCACGTGGGCGAGCTGTTCGACCGCTGCCGCACCGCGGCCGACCTCGTCGCCGCCCTCACCGGCGGCGACTGAACCCCGGAACGCGCGTCCGGCGTCCCGAGAACCGTCCGGGACGCCGATCTACTTTGTAAAGGCGCCCGCTCAGATCAGCAGGCCCACACCCAGCGCCAGCGCGCCCACGGCCAGACCCGCGCCCCCCGCGAAGGTGAGCCCGATCAGCCGGCTCGGCTTCGTGTCCGACGGCCGGATCACCGACAGGAAGAACCCCAGGGGCATCAGGATCGGCGCGGCCACGATCAGCACCCGCACGAGCCACTTCAGGCCCTCCGGCAGGCCGGTCTGGTCCACGTAGAGCATGGCCACCAGGCTGAACAGCACCAGCACGCCGGCGTGGGCGTGCCCGGCCCGCCACAGGCCGCGCCGCACCGGGTTGTCGACGTAGCCCGGCACGCCGCGCATGAGGAACTTCAGCAGGGTGACGCCGCCGAAGGCGATCGTCGGCACGGTGATGAGCAGCACACCGGCCATGGTCAGGGACGCGGGGGACACGGGAAACCTCCTGGCAGAGCGTCTTGGGCGTATTGGATAGTACAGCTATCCAGACAAACCGGCAAGATCGCCGGTCCATCGGCGCGAAATGTCGCCCCGTTCGGGGAAGATATGCCTCAAGAGGCAGTCCCCCGAGGTGGAGGTACGACATGGCGAACAGGGACTCCGGAGGTCAGAAGCAGACCGGCCGGCGTGAGAACGAGGTCGAGGAGACCGAGGCGTCGGCGGCGCCCGACGTCCAGGAGCGCCAGGAGAAGCTGACGGACGACGTCGACGCCATCCTGGACGAAATCGACGAAGTTCTCGAAGAGAACGCAGAGGAGTTCGTGCGCAGTTACGTCCAGAAGGGCGGAGAGTAGGGCAAAACGGACAGGCAAAGTGGGACGAAGTCATGGAGAGTGATGAGGGGTTGAAGCGGTGCCCGGACTGTGGGGAGACCAAGACGCTCTCCGAGTTCGGGCGCAACAAGCGCCTGGCCGACGGCCGTGCGCGGTACTGCAAGCCCTGCTTCCAGGTCCGCTCCACCCGGAGCTATCGCAAGCGCAAGGCCGAGGAGGGCAAGGTCGTGCGCGAGCGGGTGGAGTCACCCCCTGGTCACAAGTACTGCCCGAGGTGTGAAGAGATCAAGGCGCATGCCGACTTCGGCCGCAACCGATCCAGCAAGGACGGGCTGACCAGTTACTGCAAGCCATGCCATGCCCGGGTGATGCTCGACAACAAGATCAGAAACCATGGCAGTGAGCGGAACTACCTGCTCAAGCACCGCTACGGCATCACCGAGGACGACTTCGACCGCATGCTGGCGGGGCAGGGCGGTCTGTGCGCCATCTGCCGCGCCGTACCCGGTACGTTCGTCGACCACTGCCACAGCAGCGGGCGCGTGCGGGGCGTGTTGTGCTTCAACTGCAACAACGGGCTCGGGCACTTCGGCGAGAACACCGTGCTGCTGGAGCTGGCCGCCTTCTATCTGGACGGACGGGGGTACCGGCCCGAGTTCGTGGTACCGCCGCAGCGGCGGCCCGGTGGGGAGGTGGCTCGGACGAGGAGCTTCCACCTGTCGCAGCGGTACGGGGTGCGGCACGAGGACGTCGAGCGGATGATCGCCGATCAGTCGGGGCTGTGCGTGGTGTGCTGGGACCGCCCGCCGGAGCATGTGGATCATTGCCACCGTACGGGTGATGTCCGCTTCGCGCTCTGTCTGCCGTGCAACACGGGGATCGGGCAGTTCCGGGACGATGCGGGGGTGGTGCGGCGTGCTCTGGCCTACGTGGAGGCGGCCACGCCCGAGGAGGCCGAGTGCTACGCCGAGGTGGAGCTGTCCCCTGAGGAGTTCGCGCGGCTGGAGCAGGCCGATGAGCAGGCGTGGTCGGAGTTCTACTCCAGGGTGGTGAGGGTGTAGGGGGCCTGTTCGCCGTCGGGCGGGGCGTACTCGACGGCGACGCCGAGCAGGCGGACGGGGCGGGTGAGGTCGAACCGGTCGAGGACGGCGAGGGCGACGCGGGTGAGCTCGGCGGGGTCGGTGGTGGGGCCCGGCAGTTTGGACTGGCGGGTGCGGGTGAGGAACGGGGCGAACCTCACCTTGACGGAGACGCGGACGACGGCGCGGTTCTCGGCGGCCGCGTCCGAGGCGACGTGTCCGGCGAGGGTGGCGACGTGGGCGGCGATGTCCGACGCGTCGGTGAGGTCCTGGGGGAAGGTGGTCTCGCGGCTGTGACCGTGGGGCACCCATGGGGTGGTGACGATCTGCGACTCGCCCTTGCCGAGGGCGAGGTAGCGGTACCAGGGGCCGTTGGTGGGGCCGAAGTGGCGGGCCAGCTCGGCGGGGTCGGCGGCGGCAAGCTGGGCGACGGTGTGCAGGCCCAGGTCCGCGAGCTTCGCGGCGGTCCGGGCCCCGATGCCCCAGAGGGCGTCGGTGGGCCGGTCGTTCATGACCTTCGCCCAGGTGTCGGTGGTGAGCCGGTAGATCCCGGCGGGTTTGGCGAAGGCGGAGGCGAGTTTGGCCTGGTGCTTGTTGTCGCCGATGCCGACCGAGCAGGACAGCTCGGTGGCGGTGAGGACGGCCCGCTGGAGTTCGGCGGCCAGGGCCTCGGGGTCGTCGGTGCGGGCGCCGGCGAACGCC
This sequence comes from Nonomuraea sp. NPDC050733, assembly GCF_040654215.1. Taxonomy (NCBI): domain Bacteria; kingdom Bacillati; phylum Actinomycetota; class Actinomycetes; order Streptosporangiales; family Streptosporangiaceae; genus Nonomuraea; species Nonomuraea sp. NPDC050733. The sequence goes on from NZ_JBFAHO010000012.1 coordinate 189,949, forward strand.
TCGTCCCATCCCCAGACCTCCAGGCGGATGGGGAGGCCGCGCAGGGTGGCCATGACGCGCTCGGAGGCGGCCTCGTAGGCGGGCCGGTCGGCGGGCAGGAAGACGGCGTCCGGGCAGCGTCTGAGCGCGGTGCGCAGCGGCATGCCGGAGTGGATGCCGTACGCGCGGGCCTCGTAGGTGGCGGTGGCGGCGACGGTGCGTGGCTGTGTGGGGTCGCCGGAGCCGCCGACGACGACGGGCCGGCCGCGCAGCTCGGGGTGGCGCAGCAGCTCGACTGCGGCGATGAACTGGTCGAGGTCCACGTGCAGGATCCAGTCTCGTCCGGTTCCGGTGGGTCCCGTCGAGTCGGTGGGCACGGTGGACATGCTGTAAGTATGTCCCGTTCAGGGGGCTGACGCCCGTTTCGGGCGCGGTGGTGGCCGCCGCATCGGGGAGGAGGGGCCGAGGCTCTGGCGAGTGTAAAGAAACGATCTGGTGACCGGTTCGCCGTGAGCTGATCGTGGGAAGTGCAGACAGCAACACAACATGAGTAGGGTCGCTCTAGGAACACTGACCTTTGGGAGGGAGTCGCGTGGCATCGTACAGGGATCTGCCCGCCGGCTTGGTGAACCACCTTTTCCACAACACCGGGAGTTCCTCGTTCACGGAGTTCGTCGCGGGGTACGCGCCGGAGATCCTGCCGCAGCGTGACAAGGTCCTCGCCACCCCGATCGGTGACCAGGTTCCGCACGCGACCACGATCGTCGCCGCGACCTTCGCGGGCGGCGTGGTGATGGCGGGTGACCGGCGGGCGACCTCCGGCAACATCATTTCCCAGCGTGACGTGGAGAAGGTTTTCCGGGCCGACGACTACTCCTGCATGGGCATCGCGGGCACGGCCAGCACCGGCATCGAGATGGCCCGCCTCTACCGCGTGGAGCTGGAGCACTACGAGAAGATGGAGGGCCGCACCCTTTCGGTGGCGGGCAAGGCCAACCGCCTGGCCACGATGATCCGCGGCAACCTCGGCATGGCGATGCAGGGGCTGGTGGTGGTGCCGCTGTTCGCGGCCTACGATCCCGACCGCGACGAGGGGCGGATCTTCAGCTACGACGTGGCGGGCGGCCCGTACGAGCGTGAGCGGTTCGACGCGATCGGGTCGGGCTCGATCTTCGCGCGCGGTTCGCTGAAGAAGCTCTACCGCGACGGGGCCTCGGCCGACGACATGGTGATGACGCTGATCCAGGCGCTGTACGACGCGGCCGACGACGATTCGGCGACCGGCGGGCCGGACGTGACGCGCAAGATCTGGCCGATCGTGTCGGTGATCGACGCCGACGGTTTCCGCCGGCTGACGGATGAGCAGGTGTCGGGCTACGTGGAGCAGATGCTCGCGGCCCGGCTGATCTCTCCTGACGGCCCCATCGCCCCGCTGCGCTAGAAAGGACCATCACGGTGTCCATGCCTTTCGGATATGCGTCCCCTGAGCAGATCATGCGGGACAAGGCGGATTACGCGCGCAAGGGCATCGCGCGGGGCCGCAGCGTCGTCGTGCTGCAGTACGAGGACGGCATCCTGTTCGTGGCGCCCAACCCGTCGCGGGCGCTGCACAAGATCAGCGAGATCTACGACCGCATCGGCTTCGCGGCGGTGGGCCGTTACAACGAGTTCGAGGAGCTGCGGCTCGGCGGCATCCGCTACGCCGACATCAACGGCTACACCTACGACCGCTCCGACGTGACCGGCCGCGGCCTGGCCAACCTCTATGCCTCCAACCTGGGCCGTATCTTCACCGAGTCGATCAAGTCGCTCGAGGTGGAGGTCGTGGTGGCCGAGGTGGGTGACGCCGCCGACGGTGACGCGATCTACCGGCTGACGTTCGACGGCTCGGTGTTCGACGAGCACGGCTTCGCGGCGATGGGCGGGCAGGCGGAGGCGGTGTCGACGCGGCTCAAGGAGCGTTACCGCGAGGGCATGCCGCTGGCCGACGCGCTGGAGGTCGCGGTGGCGGCGCTGACCGAGCCGGGGGGTGAGCGCCCGCCGCTGGCGCAGCTCGAGGTGGCGGTGCTGGACCGCAACCGGGAGCACCGCAAGTTCCTCCGGCTGACGGCCGCCCGTCTGGAGCGGCTGCTGTCGCAGGCGTCCCCGGACGCCACCGGCCCCGCTGAGGGGTCTTCCGCGGAGTCTTCCGCGGAGACCGGCCCTGCCGCCCCGGCCGCCGGTCAGACGCCCCCGCCCGGCGGCACCCCGCCGCCCACTGGCCCGGACGGCGACATCGACGACGGCTCCTCGCCCCTGTAGCGACCCCGGCGACACTTCCACCCGACGCCGACGGCCTCCACGCGCCGTGGAGGC
>NZ_JBFAHO010000013.1:0-182028 GCF_040654215.1 Nonomuraea sp. NPDC050733
AATCTTTGATAGGAGAGGGCTCCACCTGGAGCTTCTCGGGCCAGTGATGGTTCCGGGAGGCGGAGGGTGGGGCCCTTTCTTGCGTTGTGCCGGCACACTCGTTGTAGCAGCCCGACGTGGGATGCCAGCCCGACAAACGCCAACACGACACACACGCCAGCCAACGTAACGGCCCGGCACAGCCACATGGCCGACCGACGAGAGTGCCCCGTACTACAACAGGCCCCGTACAACGCAGCCCCGGGACAACGCAGCCCCGGGACAACGCAGGGCCCGTACAACGCAGGGCCCGGCTGGGTCGGCCTGGCTTGTGGGGTCACCCGCGTTGGGTTGACCTTCACATCATGGAGGCAACGTCATGGAGCCAACTGGGGGGCGACGCAGACGGGGGCGAGCGCGAGGAGTCGCGCTCGCCCCCAGGGCCCCGGTGTCCCGGCCTTACTTGGGCATGATCAGCAGGGCGTCGCCGACCCCGCGCTCCACCCCGTCCGACGGGTGGTTGACGACCTTGTCGCCCACGACCATGGCCGTGGAGCCGCCGCCGTCCAGGTTGATGGCCTCCTTGGCGCCGAGCCAGCGCATGAACCGGGCCGCCTCGATGAAGTTGGCCCCCACCGAGGTCCCCGGCTGGCGGCCGTCGATGACGGCCACGATGAGGCTGCCGTTGCGGGTCGTGCCGAGCAGGGTGCGCGGGTGCCGGCGGAGGATCATGTTGAGCGAGTCGTGACCGTTGAGCTTGGCCGTGATCTTGGTCTTGCCGTTGCGGACCAGGCCTACGCTGCCGGCGATGACGCTCACGTCCGGGGTCAGCTTGATGGCCGAGCGCTTGCGCAGGTCGACGACCTTGGTGTCGATCTTGAGGGTGGTGCCGTCGGTGGCGTGCGCGGCGAGCCAGTCGCTGGCTACGCCGGTGCCGTGCAGCACCCGGGTGCCGCGCGCCACGTCGGCGCCCGGCGCCCGGGTGCCGACGACCTTGCCGGTGGCGTCGATCACCACGTCCACGCCGCCGTCGGCCGGGGTCTTGGCGCCGAACTCCTCGGTGTAGAGGACCAGCTCGTCCGCGGCGGCGGCCCGGTTGAGGCCGTTGACCGGGCTCTTGGAGCCGTCCTGCGCGATGGCCGTCACCGTGGTGCTGACCTCGGTGATGCGGGCCGTGCGGCCCTTGAGGACGACGGCGGAGCGGCCGGGCACGGCCTCACTGAGCAGCTTGCCCGCCACCACCGACGCGCCGACCGGCTCGCCCTGGAGGTTCTTGGCGGTGTGGATGTTGAAGAAGCCGCCGTTGACGGCCGCGACCGCGTGCGCGGCCTTGGCCATGGCGGAGACCTTCTCACGGGCGGCGACGCTGGTACCGAGGGAGGAGGCGTACGAGCCGCGGAACGTCCGGGCGTCGATCATCATGACCTTGACGTTCCACGGGCCGGTGGTGTCGTGGCCGTCGTCGCCGACGTAGTCCACCCTGGACTTCAGGCCGGCGTCCTTGAGCTTGGCCACCATCTCGTCGGCCTTCTTCTTCTCCTCCAGCTTCCACGTGCCGACCCGCACCATGTAAACGGTCTGCGAGGGGGCGTCCGCGACGCTGGGGCGGACGACCTCCACCAGCGTGGCGGTCTCGCCGGCGGCCTCCACCTCGGCTAGCACGGATTCGGCGGTCTGCCGCATCCCGTAGTCACGGCCGCTCGGCATGAGGACGGAGACCGTGTAGCCGTCGCTGGCGCGGCCGGCCTGCACGTCGTACAGGTCGATGCCCCGCGCCACGCTGGTCTGCTTCTTCGTCGGCGCGAGCTGCGTCCCCAGCGGGAATTTGGCGGACGGGAACCTGACCGACACCTGGTCCGCGGCGGCGACGGGCGCGGTGGTGACCGTGAGGGCTGCGGCCAGGGACAGACCGGCGGCGAGGGTGCGTCGAGACATGAAAACTCCAGAGGGCGGACAACGGGCCGCACCATCCTGTCGTGATCATGGTCAGCGGGTGAGCGAAACACGCTAATCGGTGGGAGAGGTTACGAGATTGACATCGCCGTGTGGAGCGGGCTTGCCGAACGGGCGGGTTCCGTCACGGAGCGTTCCCGAGCGGAATGGAACGTCCCCGAGCGGAATGGAACGTCCCCGAGCGGAATGAGCGTCCCCGAGCGGAATGAGCGTCCCCGAGCGGAGTGGAGCGTCGCTGAAAAGATCGAGCGGCTCAGCGGGTGTCGCGGCGGAAGGACTCCAGGGCGAGGAGGGCGACGTGGAGCGACAGGCACGACTCGACGTCGTCGAGGTCGGTGTCGAGGATGCGTTCGAGGCGGCGGAGCCGGTCGTAGAAGGCGGGCCGGGACAGGTGCGCCTTCTGGGCGGCCACCGCCTTGTTGCGTCCCGCGTCGAGGTAGGTCCGCAGGATCCGGGTGAGGTCGCCGCCACGCTGGGCGTCGTGGGCGAGCAGCGGCCCGAGCTCCCGCTCGGCGAACGTCTGCAGCCGGGCGTCGTCGCGCAGCAGGTGGAGCAGTCCTCGCAGCCGCAGGTCGGGCAGCCGGTAGAAGGGCCGGCCGTCGGGCTGGCGCACGGCCACGTCGGCCACCTGCTCGGCCTCGAGGAAGCTGCGCCGTACGTCCCTGATGGACTCGACGACGGAGCCGGCCGCGAGCACGAACGAGGCGCCGGGCTTCCACAGGACGCGCAGGCGCTCGGCGACGGCGGTGAGCGCGGGCTCGGCCTGGGTGCGCGGCGGCAGCGGCAGCAGGAGGCCGACGCGGTCCTGGTCGAGCGCGCCGACGAGGGCCGGCAGGCGGGCGTCGCGGCAGGCCGCGGCGGTGGCCTCGGCGAGCTCGCCGAGCTGGGCCTGCCCGTCGAGGGCCTGCTCGACGGGGTCGGTGGGCCGGATGACGACGCTGATCAGCTTGCGGCCGGTGAGGGGCACGCCGACGGCGCGGGCGCGGGCGGCGGCCTCGTCCGGGTCGGCGTAGGCGTGGGTGAGGATGCCGGTGAGTATCGTGCCGTGGGCCTGCCGTTCGAGCGACTCCTGGTGGCGTTCGAGCAGGCGGCCGAGGGCGAGGGTGGTCGCGGCGCGCTCGGCGAGCACCAGGTCGCGGGGCGAGGGCGGCACGTCGCACAGCAGGATCAGCCGCCCCCAGTCCTGGCCGCGGGCGCCGACGGTGGTGACCAGCCAGCCGGAGGCCGGGTCGTACGCGGTGCGCTCGGGCGGGGCCACGGCGCGCGAGCGGGTCTCCCAGCCGGCGAGCAGGACGCCCGTGTCACGGCCGGCCGTCTCGCAGGCCAGGACCTGGTGGGCGAGGTTCTCCAGCAGCACGGGGCGCCCCGACAGGCGGGCCACCTGGGCGAGCACCTCGGCGGGCGAGGCGCCCTCGACGGACAGCTCGGTGAACACCTCGTGCAGCTGCTCGGAGGCCCGCAGCTCCTCCAGCTGGATGTCGATGATGCGGGCGTGCACCGACTCGGTGATCTGCACGAACGGCGTCTCGCGGGTCAGCACGACGAGCGGCAGCCCGTGCTGCTCGGCGGCCTTGACGACCGAGGCGGGCAGCTCGCCGACGAACCTGCGCCCCAGCTCCACGATGAGCCCGGCGACGCCCACAGCCGCCAGCTCGCCGATGTAGTCGGCCAGCTTCTCGGGGTCGCGCGGCAGGGCGACGCCGGTGGTGAGCACCAGCTCGCCGCCGCGCAACAGGGGGGCGATGTCGGCGATCTCGCCGACGTGGACCCACCGCACCTTGCTGCCCAGCCGGTCCCCGCCCGCGACCACGTGCGGGCCGCCCCGGCGAACGGTCTCCAAGGCGAGCACATCGGCGATGGTGGGGAGCACGGACAGAGCCTATCCGATCAGCTTGTAAGATCGACAGAGTACCCGTTTACATAGTGGATCTCCAGCGGAGGCCGGGGCGTCCGATCAGTCCCCTTCCGTGAACTCCCGGCCGGGCGGGCGCTCGCGCAGCTCCACCCGGCGAATCTTGCCGGAGATCGTCTTCGGCAGCTCGTCGAACTCCAGCCGCCGCACCCGCTGGTACGGCGCGAGCTCGCGCCGGCAGTGCTCGAAGATCGACCGCGCGGTGTCGTCGGAGGGCTCGAAGCCCTGAACGAGCGTCACGTACGCCTTGGGCACGGCCAGCCGCACCGGGTCGGGGGCGGGCACCACGGCAGCCTCGGCCACAGCCTGGTGCTCCAGCAGGACGCTCTCCAGCTCGAACGGCGAGATGCGGTAGTCGGAGGCCTTGAAGACGTCGTCGGTGCGGCCCACGTAGGTGAGGTAGCCGTCGGCGTCGCGGGTGGCCACGTCACCGGTGTGGTAGTAGCCGTCGGCCATGGCGCCGCCGGAGCCGCCCGCGTAGCCGGTCATCAGGCCCACGGGCGGATCGCCGAGCGACAGGCAGATCTCGCCGTCGTCGCCCGGCCGGCCGGTGACCGGGTCGACCAGCGTGATGTCGTACCCGGGCAGCGGCCGGCCCATCGACCCGGGCTTGACCGGCTCGTCCGGCACGTTGCCGATCTGGGCGGTGGTCTCGGTCTGGCCGTAGCCGTCGCGGATCGTCAGCCCCCACGCCTTGGCCACCTGGTCGATGATCTCCGGGTTCAGCGGCTCGCCGGCGGCGACGGCGGTGCGCAGCGGCAGCCGCCAGGCGGCCAGGTCCTCCTGGATGAGCATCCGCCACGCGGTCGGCGGGGCGCAGAACGTGGTGACGGCCTCGTCGCGCAGCACCTCCAGCAGCGCGGTCGCGGAGAAGCGCCGGTAGTCGTGGACCAGCACGGTCGCTCCCGCGTTCCACGGCGCGAACACGCTGCTCCACGCGTGCTTGGCCCAGCCGGCTGAGGACACGTTGAGGTGCACGTCGCCGGGCCGCAGGCCGATCCAGTACATCGTGGACAGGTGGCCCGCGGGATAGGACAGGTGGGAGTGCTCGACCAGCTTGGGCCGGGAGGTCGTGCCCGAGGTGAAGTAGAGCAGCAGCGGGTCGCCGGAGCGGGTGATCCCGTCGGGGACGTGGCGGGTGCTCGCCTCGGCGCTCTCGTGGTAGGGCAGCCAGCCGTACGCGTCGCCGACGGCGATCCGGGTGCAGGGCCCGGCGGCGAACTTGCCGGCGTCGGAGGCGTTGGCGATGACGTGGGCGACGCCGGCCCGCTCGACGCGCTCGGCGACGTCCTTGGCCGTCAGCAGCGTCGTGGCGGGGATGACGACGGCGCCGAGCTTCATGGCGGCGAGCAGGCTCTCCCACAGCTCGACCTGGTTGCCGAGCATCAGCAGGACGCGGTCGCCGCGCCGCACGCCCTGCTCGTGCAGCCAGTGGGCGACCCGGGAGGAGCGGGCGGACAGCTCGGCGAAGGTGAGGGAGACCGGGCCCGCCTGGCCGACGATCCGCAGCGCGACGGCGCCGGGTGTCTCGGCGGCCAGCACCCCGTCGAACCAGTCGAGCGCCCAGTTGAACTCCGCGGGCCGCGGCCAGCGGAACTCCCGGCGCGCGGTCTCGTAGTCGGCGCCCAGCAGCAGGTCGCGCGCGGCGCGGAAGCCGGCTACGCCCGGAAGGTCCAGCCCGTCATGTCCCATGCCCTCAATCTGCTACGAGCGCAGCCGCGCCTCAAGGCCATCGAGCACCGCGACGAGCCCGAAGTCGAAGCTGACCGCCCGCAGCGTGTCGGTCTCGGACACGGTGACCTCCTCGTTGACCTCGACGAGTCGCTCCAGCAGGTCGGGGAAGTCCCTGGCGACGTGCTCGAAGGTCTCGCGCATGGCGTCCTTGTCGAGCTCCTCGCCGCCCATCGTGGCGCTCCACGCGATCTCGGGGATGACCGTGCCGAGCACGTACGCGGTGAGCGTGGCGTTGGCGTAGTCGATGTCCATGCCGTCGAAGCCGGCCAGCCGGAAGGTCTTGCGCAGCCGGTCGGACATGGACAGCGCGTTGGGGCCGAGCGCGGGCAGGCGGCCGATGAGCGAGCCGACCCAGGGATGGCGGAGCATGACGTGGCGCATGCTGTAGGCGAAGGCGGAGACGGTGTCGCGCCACCCCAGGCTCTGCGGGATCGGCAGGGTGATCTCGCCCCAGATCTCGTCGTAGGCGAGCTCCAGCAGCTCGTCCTTGTTCTCCACGTACCAGTAGATGCTCGTCGCGCCGGCGCCCAGCTTGGCGCCGAGCTTGCGGATGCTGAGCCCGTCGAGCCCTTCGGCGTCGAGCAGCTCCAGCGTCGCGCGGGCGATCTCTTCGCGGGTGCGGCCCGGGGTCCGGGCCGGCCGGGCGTCACGGGTCCAGACGGAAGAGATCTGCTTGCCGGTCATTCCCCCAGGATAAATCCACTCGCACAGTGTACGAGAGTCGTCGTACAGTGTGCGAGTGAACTCGAACGATGTACGAAATGACTCGAACGATGTGCGAGACCCCCGCCGCTGGTGGACTCTCGTCGTCCTGTGCCTGTCCGTGCTGGTGCTCGGAGTGGACGGAACCGTCCTCAACCTGGCCATCCCATCGCTGATCCGGGACCTGGGCGCGACCCCGGGCGACATCCAGTGGATCCTCGACGCCTACGTGCTCGCGTTCGCCGGGCTGCTGCTGACCGCGGGCAGCCTGTCGGACCGGTACGGGCGCCGGAAGTTCCTGATCATCGGGCTCGCCTTCTTCGGCGGCGCGTCGCTGCTGGCCGTGCTGGCCTCCGAGCCGTGGCAGCTCATCGGCGCGCGGGCGCTGATGGGCGTCGGCGGCTCGATCCTCATGCCCTCGACGCTGTCCATCCTGATGACCGTCTTCGACGAGGCCGAGCGGCGCAAGGCGATGGCCGCCTGGAGCGCCGTCGCCATGGTGAGCGTGATCGCGGGCCCCACGCTGGGCGGCTTCCTGCTCGAGCACTACTGGTGGGGCTCGGTCTTCCTGCTGAACGTGCCGATCGCCGCCCTCGCCATCCTGGCCGCCTTCGTGCTCATGCCCGAGACCCGCAGCTCTGGGCGGCGGATCGACCCGGTCGGCGTGGTCCTGTCGGTCGTCGGGCTGAGCGCGGCCGTCTACGTCATCATCGAGCGCGAGTGGAACGTGGCCGGCATCGCGACCGCCGTGCTGGCCCTCGGCGCGTTCGTGGTGTGGGAGCGCCGCCAGGAGCACCCGATGCTGCCGCTGGAGCTGTTCCGCAACCGGAACTTCAGCGGGGCGTCCTTCTCCATCCTGCTCATGTCGTTCGGCGCGGGCGCGGTGATGCTCATGCTGACGCAGTACCTGCAGTTCGCGCTCGGCTACGGGCCCATGCAGGCGGGGCTGGCACTGCTGCCGTACGCGGTGGCGGCCGCGCTGTTCAACGGCCTGGGCGCGGCGCTCGGGCAGCGGGTGAGCAACCGGGTCCTGGTCGGCGCGGGCCTGGTGGTCATGGCCGGCGGGTTCGTCGTGCTCGCCACGACCTCCGGCTACGTGCCGGTGCTGACCGGGCTGCTGGTCATGGGGATCGGCGGCGGCCTGGCCGGTCCGGCGGCCTACGCCTCGCTCATGGGGGCCATCCCGCTGGAGCACGCCGGGGTGGGCTCGGCGCTGAACGACACCGTCCAGCAGGTCGGCATGGCCATGAGCATCGCGATCCTGGGCAGCGTGCTGGCCGGGGTGTTCACCTCGTCCATGCCGGCCGGCGTGCCGGACGCGGCCAAGGAGTCGATCGGCGACGCGATGCGGCTGGGCTTCGGCGAGCCGGCCCGCGCCGCCTTCACCGACGCCATGCACCTCGGCGCGTGGGTCGGCTGCGGGTTCTGCCTGGCCGCCGCGCTGCTCGCGCTGTCGGTCCTGCGGTCGCCGGCGCCCGCCGTCGCCCCCGAGCCCGAGCGGGTGTGAGGCGGCACCTCAGCGGAGCCGGGGCTCGCGCATGGCCTCCAGGCTGTCGAGCTTGTGGACGCGCTCGTCGTGGCCGATCTGCCGCAGCAGGTCGGCCACCGACCGCTGGCGGCCGTACTCGGCGGCGTAGGTGCCCGGGTCGGGCACGAGGTCCAGGGCGGGGTTCTCGGCCACGAACGTCATGTACTCGTGCTCGGCGTGGTCCTCGAACTCGGCGTTGAGCCGGTAGGACCAGTCGGGCCGGAGCAGGAACAGCACCCACGACACGTGGTAGTAGAAGAACGAGATGAACCACGGCGCGAGTCTGTGCAGCAGCCATGACTGCTTCTCGCCGTTGCGCTGGACGAGATCCTGCATGATCAGCAGGTGCCACTGCTCGTTGTCCTGGTCGGCGCGGGCCTCCACGATCCGCTCGAACACCCTCCTGGCCAGCGCCGAGCGCCCCGCGTGGCGGTGCACCGCCCAGTAGCCCATCCGCTCCCACGCCTGGTACGGCACGCGGGCGATGATCTCCAGCATGGCGAACTTGGTGAACGAGCCCTGCCGCCCGTACATGAGGTCGACCGGCTTGAACATCATCCGCGCCAGCAGGCTGTAGTCCATGCGCGGGGTGGCGAGCGTGTCGCGCTCGGCCTGCCGGAGCAGGTCGCGGCCGAGCTTCGGGGGACCGGCGGGCAGCTCGGGGCGCTCAACGGCGGGGTCCAGGGTGATGGTCATGGCGGGTGTCTCCTCGGGTCGTCGTCGTGATGATCCGATCGTGGCCGAGGAGGACCCGTCCGGTCGTCGGCCGCCGGTGGTCTTCGGTGGTGCCTCACGCGGCGTAGCGCCGGCGCGGCCCGTACGCCTGGAGGCGCACGGGACATCCCCTAGGGGGCGGACAGCATGAAGTCCTGTTGTCATGACATAAACTGGTTCGGAGCCCAGAGACCCATCCGACAGCCTGTAATACGATGCGGCGGCACGTCGACAGGTTGCCGGTGGGAGGAACCCTGCGAGGACGGGATACTCAGAACATGTCGGAGCTTCTCGCGCGCCACCGGGCCGTCATGCCCAACTGGCTGGCCCTCAACTACAACGAGCCCATCGAGATCGTCAGCGGCAAGGGCAACCGCGTCGTCGACGCCGACGGGAAGAGCTACCTCGACTTCTTCGCCGGCATCCTCACCAACATGATCGGCTACGACGTCCCCGAGGTGCGTGAGGCCGTCGAACGCCAGCTCGCCACGGGCGTCGTCCACACGAGCACGGTGTACCTCCTGCGCGGCCAGGTCGAGCTGGCCGAGAAGATCGCCCGCCTGTCCGGCATCCCGGACGCGAAGGTCTTCTTCACCAACTCCGGCACCGAGGCCAACGAGACGGCCCTGCTGCTCGCCACGTACGCCCGCAAGAGCGACCAGGTGCTGGCCATGCGGCAGAGCTACCACGGGCGCAGCTTCGGCGCGATCAGCGTCACCTCCAACCGCGCCTGGAAGAACAACTCGCTCTCCCCGCTCAACGCGCACTTCCTGCACGGCGCGGACCGGCACCTCGCCCAGTTCCGCGGCCTGTCCGACGCCGAGTACATCCAGGTGTGCGTCGACGACCTGCGCCACGTGCTCGCCACCGCGGTCGCCGGCGACGTCGCCGCGCTGATCGCCGAGCCCATCCAGGGGGTCGGCGGCTTCACCATGGCCCCCGACGGGCTGTTCGCCGCCTACAAGGAGGTCCTGGACGAGCAGGGCATCCTGCTGATCTCCGACGAGGTGCAGACCGGCTGGGGCCGCACCGGCAGCGCGTTCTTCGGCATCCAGAACCACGGCGTGACGCCCGACATGATGACGTTCGCCAAGGGGCTCGGCAACGGGTTCGCCGTCGGCGGCGTCGTCGCCCGCGGCGACCTCATGGACGCCCTGCCCGCGGTGGGCCTGGCCACGTTCGGCGGCAACCCGATCTCCATGGCCGCCGCCAACGCCACGCTCGACTACGTCCTCGACCACGACCTCCAGGCCAACGCCGCCCGCACCGGCGCGCTCATCATGGACGGCCTGCGCGAGGCCGCCCAGCGGCTGCGCATCGTCAAGGACGTGCGCGGCAAGGGCCTCATGTTCGCCGTCGAGCTGGAGACCCCGGCCCAGGCCGCCCGGTTCATGGAGGAGACCAAGCGGGCCGGCCTGCTCGCCGGCAAGGGCGGCCTGTACGGCACCGCCATCCGCATGGCACCGCCCCTCACGCTCACGATGGACGAGGCCGCCGAGGGGCTCGGCATCATCGTCCACGCCCTGGAAACCATCGACGCGGAGGCGGCGGCGCAGTGAAGTCTGTCAGGCATTGGATCGGCGGAGCCCTCACCGGCGGCGACGGCCGTACCGGGGACATCTTCAACCCGGCGACCGGTGAGGTGAGCGGGCACGTGGCGCTGGCCTCCGTCGAGGAGGTGGACGCGGCGGTGGCCGCCGCGGCCGCGGCGTTCCCCGCCTGGCGGGACGCGTCGCTGGTCAAGCGGACGCAGGTGCTGTTCCGCTTCCGCGAGCTCATGAACGCTCACCGCGACGAGCTGGCCGCGCTGATCTCCGCCGAGCACGGCAAGGTGCACTCCGACGCGCTCGGCGAGGTGGCCCGCGGGCTGGAGGTCGTCGAGTTCGCCTGCGGCATCCCGCACCTGCTCAAGGGCGGCTTCTCCGAGGGCGTCTCGACCCGGGTCGACTCCTACTCGATCCGCCAGCCGCTCGGGGTCGTAGCCGGCATCACGCCGTTCAACTTCCCGGCCATGGTGCCGATGTGGATGTACCCGATCGCGATCGCCTGCGGCAACGCGTTCGTGCTCAAGCCGTCGGAGAAGGACCCGTCGGCGTCGCTGCTCATGGCCCGGCTGTGGCAGGAGGCTGGGCTGCCCGACGGCGTGTTCAACGTCGTGCAGGGCGACAAGGAGGCGGTGGACCGGCTGCTGGAGCACCCGGACGTGCGGGCCGTCTCGTTCGTCGGCTCCACCCCGATCGCCCGCTACGTGTACGAGACCGGCACCTCCCACGGCAAGCGGGTCCAGGCGCTCGGCGGCGCCAAGAACCACATGCTCGTGCTCCCGGACGCCGACCTCGACCTGGTCGCCGACTCGGCCGTGTCGGCGGGCTTCGGCTCGGCCGGTGAGCGGTGCATGGCGATCTCCGTCGTGCTGGCCGTGGACCCCGTCGGCGACGAGCTGGTCGAGAAGATCTCCGAGCGCGTCGGCAGGCTGGTGATCGGCCCGGGCGACGACCCGAAGGCTCAGATGGGGCCGCTGGTCACGCGCGAGCACCGCGACAAGGTCGCCTCCTACCTCGACCTCGGCCTCCAGGAAGGCGCCAAGCTGGTCGTGGACGGCCGCGAGAGCGCGGTCCTCGGCGGCGGCAAGGCGTCCGAGGCGCCCGGGTTCTGGCTGGGCCCGACCGTGCTCGACCACGTGCCGGCGGGCTCGCGGGTGCACACCGAGGAGATCTTCGGGCCGGTGCTGTCGATCGTGCGCGTCTCGTCGTACGAGGAGGGCGTGCGCGTCATCAACGACGGCGAGTACGGCAACGGCACCGCCATCTTCACCAACGACGGCGGCGCCGCCCGGCGCTTCCAGAACGAGGTGGAGGTCGGCATGATCGGGGTCAACGTGCCGATCCCGGTGCCGATGGCGTTCTACAGCTTCGGCGGCTGGAAGGCGTCGCTGTTCGGCGACACGCACGTCCACGGCAGCGAGGGCGTCCACTTCTACACGCGCGGCAAGGTCGTCACCTCCCGCTGGCTGGACCCCTCCCACGGCGGGGTCAACCTCGGCTTCCCCACCAACGCGTAGGTCCCCGCGACCCCACCGGGGAGGGACACGCGTCCCTCCTCGGTCCGCGCCCCGGTAAGCTCCAGGTCACGACAAGGGTCGCGGACAAGGGGGACCACGTTGGATCGCCGCACACCCGTCCTGGCGCTCGCCGCGACGGTCCTCGCCGCGGGCCTGGGTGCGGCGAGCCCGGCATCCGGCGCCGCCGCCCCGCATCCCGGGGCGACCGCCGCCCGGGTGTCCCTTCCGGCGCCGCGCAGCGCCGCGACCGGCACGCCGTCGCCCACCGCGAGCGTCAAGCCGCGCAAGTCGACGTCCCCGCAGGGCCCGGTCCAGAGTGACGGGACGCTGCAGATCCTCACCTACCGCGGCTACGCCGACTACTCCGGCACCACCGGCGAGTTCGAGAAGACCACCGGCTGCCGCATCGCCCGCTACGACACCGTGCAGACCGCCGCCCAGATGGCCGCCCAGGTCCGGCAGCGGCCCTACGACGTGGTCTCCGCCGGGCCCGTGCTGGCCGCCGACCTCATCGCGGGCAAGCAGGTGCAGCCCGTCGACCCGGCCAAGGTGCCCGGCTACGGCGACCTCACCAAGCGCTTCCGCGACATGACGGTCCGCTCGGGCAAGGTCTACGGCGTGCCCTACCTGTGGGGCTTCCACGAGTTCCTGTACGACTCCTCCCGGGTCAAGGGCGACCCGACGCTCAAGGACGTCTTCGGCTCGGGCCACGTCGCGCTGCGCGACACCCCGCTGACCATCGCCGACGCGGCCCTGGCCGACGGGGTCGAGGGCGACCCGTTCGAGCTCGGCAAGGAGGAGCTGGACCGGGCCGCCGGCCTGCTGGAGGAGCAGCCCGGCCGGACGTACTGGACGGAGCCGCTGGACCTGGTCAAGGGCTTCGCCACCGGCTCGCTCGACTACGCCCAGGCCACCCCGTACTACCGCCTGCTGCTCCAGGAGGCGGACCGGCCGGTCAAGGCGGTCGACGCGCCGCGCACCACCGGCTGGGTCGACTCCTGGATGCTGGGCGCCGGGGTGCCCAACACCGAGTGCGCCTACCGCTGGCTCGCCTACACCGCCACGGCCGCGGTCCAGCGCAAGGCCGTCGCCTGGCTGGGGCTGGCCCCGGCCAACCCGAAGGCGTGCGCCAAGGCCACCCGGCGCGTGTGCGACGCGTACGGCGTCGACGAGCCGGAGCGCCTCGACCGGGTCGCCTTCGCCACCCGCCCGCCCGACGGGTGCAAGCCCAAGGACGGCTGCCCGGCGTACGTCGCCTGGGAGAAGCGGTGGCGCGCGCTCGTCAGGTGACCTCCACCGCAGGTGGGAGCCCTGCGTTCACGTGTCGCAAATTTAGACTGAATGACCAGTCAGTCTCGACTGAATGACCAGTCAGTGAGTAGGGTGCTCAGCATGAGAATCCTTCTGGTCGGCGCGGGCGGGGTCGGCTCCGCCGTGGTGCCCATCGCCGCTCGCCGAGATTTCTTCGAACACATCGTGGTCGCGGACTCTCAACAGAGCCGGGCGGCCCGTGCCGTCGCCGCCGTGGACGACCCGCGCTTCACCGCGATCACGCTCGACGCCTCCGACCGCGCCCAGGTCGAGGCCGCGCTCCGTGAGCACCGGTGCGACGTGCTGTTCAACGCCGTCGATCCCCGGTTCACGATGCCGCTGTTCGAGGCGGCGTTCGCCGCGGGGGCGCACTATCTCGACATGGCCATGTCGCTGTCGAGGCCGCACCCGAGCGAGCCGTACCGCAAGCCGGGGCTGAAGCTCGGCGACCGGCAGTTCGCGCTCGACGGCGAGTGGCGGGGCGCGGGCCGGCTGGCGCTGGTCGGCATGGGCGTCGAGCCGGGCCTGGCCGACGTGTTCGCCCGGTACGCCGCCGACCACCTGTTCGCCGGCATCGACGAGATCGGGGTCCGGGACGGCTCCAACCTGGTCGTGGACGGCTACGACTTCGCGCCGACGTTCTCCATCTGGACCACGATCGAGGAGTGCCTGAACCCGCCCGTGGTCTGGGAGGACGGGAACTGGCGCACCACCGAGCCGTTCAGCGAGCCCGAGGTGTTCGACTTCCCGGCCGGCATCGGCCCGGTCGAGTGCGTGAACGTCGAGCACGAGGAGGTCGTGCTCGTGCCCCGCTGGATCCCCGCGCGCAAGGTGACGTTCAAGTACGGGCTCGGCGAGGAGTTCATCGACGTGCTCAAGACGCTGCGCAAGCTCGGCCTCGACAGCGCCGACAAGGTGCGCGTGGGCGGCGCCGAGGTGGCGCCGCGCGACCTCGTGGCCGCCCGCCTGCCCGACCCGGCCACGCTCGGCGAGCGCATGCACGGCAAGACGTGCGCCGGCACCTGGGTGAAGGGCCTGGGCAAGGACGGCGTGCCGCGTGAGGTGTACCTGTACCACGTGGTGGACAACGACTG
Organism: Nonomuraea sp. NPDC050733; assembly: GCF_040654215.1. Classification (NCBI taxonomy): domain Bacteria; kingdom Bacillati; phylum Actinomycetota; class Actinomycetes; order Streptosporangiales; family Streptosporangiaceae; genus Nonomuraea; species Nonomuraea sp. NPDC050733. Next base: position 13,989 of record NZ_JBFAHO010000013.1, read on the forward strand.
GTCGATGCGGGAGTACGGCTCCCAGGCCGTCGTGTGGCAGACCGCGGTCCACCCCGTCGTGGCGCTGGAGCTGGTCGCGCGCGGCGTCTGGAAGGGCGAGGGCGTGCTCGGGCCCGAGGCGTTCGACGCCGTCCCGTTCCTCGACCTGCTCCACGAGTACGGCTCCCCGTGGGAGATGCGCGAGACCCGGCTGGTCGCCGCCTAGCGCTCCGGCCTGCGCGAAGATCGGAATCGTGAGCGATGACCCGAGATGGCGGCCGCTGCTCCCGTCCCTGCTGATCGCCGGCCTGCTGGTGGGAGACGCGCCGGGCCTGACGGCGAGGCCCGCCGGTCCTGCCGGCTCCCGCTGGGACCTGAGGTACACGACCGAAGGCCGCCGACGACGTGATCTACGAGCTCCGGTGACACGTTGCCGATGAGCCGCTCAGCGGGCCGGGAAGGCGAGGACCGTGCCGAGCGGAGCGGGCAGCAGCGCCTCGGCGCAGTCGGCGCAGGCCAGCACGGCGGAGTCGTCGGGCAGGCGGCCCACGCGCACGCGCGGTCTCGGCCACCGCTTGTGGCAGACGGCGCAGGCATCGCCTTCGCGCTGCGCCCAGCTCAGATCGTCAGGGTCGAACGTCAACATGTCCTGCGCCGTTCCTGTCGGGCCCCAGTTCATCACGCTCCCCGAGGTGATCGCGCACCCGTGCACCGGATCCGTTATAACCCCGACCGCTCGCGTGATCGTCTAGCTGGACGTCAAGCCAGAGTGAATTCTCTACCCGCCCCGCATCTCTTAAGCCCATAAAAACGGGCATCCAGCCACAAGCCGGATGCCCGTTTTGTAACAATTCTACTATGTAAAGGCCCTACAGCTCGGCGAACGCCTTCTCCAGAATGCCGAGGCCCTCCTCCAGCAGGTGCTCGGGCATCACCAGCGGCGGCAGGAACCGGAGCACGTTGCCGTAGGTGCCGGCCGTGAGCACCAGCAGGCCCTCTGCGTGGCAGCGCCGGACCACCTCGGCGACGGCCGCCGGGTCCGGCTCCTTGGTGCCGGGACGTACCAGCTCGATCGCGACCATCGCGCCGCGGCCGCGCACGTCGCCGATCACGCCGAACCGCTCCTGCATCGAGCGGAGGCGGGACAGCATGATCTCGCCGATCCGCCGGGCCTTGGCGACCAGGTCCTCCTCGGCGATGGTCTCCAGCACGCCCAGCGCCGCCTCGCAGGCCAGCGGGTTGCCGCCGTACGTGCCGCCGAGGCCGCCCGGATGGACCTTGTCCATGATCTCGGCGCGCCCGGTCACCGCGGCCAGCGGCAGACCGCCCGCGATGCCCTTGGCCGTGCAGATGAGGTCCGGCACGACGCCTTCGTCCTCGCAGGCGAACAGGTCACCGGTGCGGGCGAAGCCCGTCTGCACCTCGTCGGCCACGAACACGATGCCGTTCTCGCGGCAGAACTCCGCGATCCGCGGCAGGAAGCCCTTGGCCGGCTCGATGAAGCCGCCCTCGCCCGCGATCGGCTCGATGACCACCGCGGCCACGTTCGTCGCGCCGATCTGCTTGGTGATCATGTCGATGGCCTGGGCGGCGGCCTCCTCGGCGCAGTTCTCCGGGCCGGTCGGCCAGCGGAACGGGTAGGCCAGCGGCACCCGGTACACCTCGGGGGCGTACGGGCCGAAGCCCTGCTTGTACGGCATGTTCTTGGCCGTGAGGGTCATCGTGAGCAGCGTGCGCCCGTGGTAGCCGTGGTCGAACACCACGACCGCCTGCCGGCCGGTGGCGTACCGGGCGATCTTGACCGCGTTCTCGACGGCCTCGGCGCCGCTGTTCACCAGGAACGTGCGCTTGTCGTGGTCGCCCGGGGTCAGCTCGTTGAGCTTCTCGCAGACCTGCACGTACGACTCGTACGGCGTGACCATGAAACAGGTGTGGGTGAAGTCGGCGACCTGCTTCTGGACCCGCTCGACCACCCGCGGGGCGGCGTTGCCCGCGTTCGTGACGGCGATGCCGGAGCCGAAGTCGATCAGCGCGTTGCCGTCGGCGTCCTCCACCACGCCGCCCCCCGCTCGGGTCACGAAGACCGGGAGGGTGGTGCCGATGCCGTCGGGCACGGCGGCCTGCTTGCGGGCCAGCAGCTCCTGCGACCTGGGTCCGGGGATGGCGGTGACGAGACGGCGCTCCTGCGGGATGCTCATAGGTCAGACGGTACGGCCCGCTCCTACCTGCGCCGATACGTCGATATGGCACACTGGAGGCACTTGTCTTCGCCGGAATGGACAACTTTCTCGTATGGCGCCTTCGCTTCGGGTCGTGGTGCGGCGGATGGGGCTGCGGCCGCTCGCCGGGTCGATCGAGGGAGTCGTGGTCCGGTGGGTGGCGGTCAGCGAGCTGGAGGATCCGACTCCGTACCTGGAGGGGGACGAGCTGCTCCTGACCACGGGGATGCGCCTGGAATCGGATTTTTCCGGATATGTCGCCCGGTTGGTGGCGCGGGGGGTCGCGGGGCTCGGCTTCGCGGTGGGCCTGACGCACGAGGAGGTGCCCCCCGGCCTGGTGCGGGCCGCCTCGGCCGCCGGGCTGCCGCTGCTGGAGGTGCCGCGCGAGACGCCGTTCATCGCGATCGGCAAGGCGGTCAGCGAGCTGCTGGCGGCCGAGCAGTACGACGAGATCAAGCGTGCCTTCGCGGCACAGGGCCGGCTGACGCGCGCCGCCCTGCGTCCGGAGGGACCGCACGCGCTGATCGACCGCCTGGCCAAGGAGATCAGCGGGTGGGCGGCGCTGCTGGACGACGCCGGACAGGTCTGCCACGCGACACCCGGCGCGCGGGTCCGCACGGTGACGTCCGAGCTCGGCCGCCTGGGCGCGCTCCCGGGCCGGCCCGACCCGCAGGCCGCGCAGGCGCAGCCCGGTAAGCCCGCGCCGGTGAGCGTCGGCGGCGGGCGGCCGGGATCGGCGGCGCAGGGTGGGCGGCCGGGGGCGTCGGTGGCCCAGGCGGGGCGGCCCGCGAGCCTGGCGCTGTCCGGGCCCGAGGGGCACATGGTGGTGCTGCCGCTCGGTGGAGGGCCGCGTCCGCGCGGGTTCTTCGCGGCCGGCGCGTCCCGGCCCTTCTCGCCGGTGGGCCACACGGTGCTCAACGCCGCCGCCTCACTGCTCACGCTGGCGATCGAACAGGGCGGAGTCCGGCTGGAGGCCGAGCGGCGGCTGTGCTCGGCCGTACTGGAGCTGCTGCTGGCCGGGGCGTACGAGCAGGGACGCGCGGTGCTGGAGCCGGTCGGCGTACGGCTGCCCGAGGAGCCGCTGACCGTGCTGGCGGCCCCGGTGGAGACCCTGGAGGCACTGGAGGAGGCCCTGGAGCCCCATGCCTTCACGGCCCTGCTTCCCGCGTCACCGGTGTCTCCCGGGCCTTCCAGTCCGGCTTCCCCAGCGTCCCCGGCATCGGGCGTCACGGCGAACGGCCCCGCGACGGCACACGGCGTGGCCACGGCCTCCGACAGCGCGGCGAGCGGGGCCGGTTCGGGTGGGCGTGGCTCCGGGGGCGAGAGGCTGGTGGTGGCCGTCGTGGGGGAGGGGGGCGCCGAGGAGGTGGCCGCCTTCGCCGGTGGGCGCGTCGGTGTGAGCGCCCCTTGCTCGTACGGCGAGCTGGCCGGCGCCCTCGACCAGGCGCGGCGCGCGCTGGCGGCGGCCGGAGACGGCGAGGTGGTGCGGTTCGCCGACCTGGCCGGGCAGGGACTGCTGAGGCTGCTCGACCCGGGCGCCGCGCGGGCGTTCGCCGACGCACTGCTCGCCCCGCTCACCCGGTACGGCTCGCGCGCCGACCTCGTCGAGTCGCTGCGCGCCTACCTGAGCTGCAACGGCCACTGGGACGCGGCGGCCCAGCGGCTCGGCGTCCATCGCCACACGCTGCGCTACCGGATGCGGCGCGTGGCCGAGCTGCTCGGACGGGACCTCGACGACCCGGGCGTACGGGCCGAGCTGTGGATCGCGCTGGCGGCCACCGCTGCCTCCGCGAGGCCGCCCGCTGACGCGTCTACTGCCTGGAGACCAGGTAACAGCAGATCGTCGCCGTAGTGACCGCCTCGTAGGTCTGGGCGTCGCGCAGGTGGCCGGCCCGTTCGAGGCTGACGGCGCCCTGCGCCGCCGCCCAGAGCGCGTCGGCGATCTTGCGAGGCTGGGTCGGGACGAGGTAGCCGGCCGAGATGCAGTCGGCGATGACCCGGTCGAGGATGTTCAGCGCGGCGCGGGCCAGGGTCCTGGCGCGCTCGCTCGGCTCGAAGCCGGGGATGGCCCGCTCGAACATGAGGCTGTAGTAGCCGGGCTCGGCCAGGCACGCCTGACGGTAGGCGGGGCCGAGGGCCGACAGGTACTCGAAGGGGTTGTCGCGCTGCGGCACCGCCTCCAGGAACCGCCTGAAGCGCTCGAAGCCCTCCAGGTACAAGGCCTCGGCGAGTCCCTCCCGGTTGCCGAACATCGTGTAGATCACGGTGGTGGTGCAGCCGGCCTCGCTGGCGATCCTGCGCATGGTCAGGCTCTCCGGCCCGTCACTCACCAGCAGGTTGACGGCGACGTCCAGCAGCCTGGAACGCAGCTCGTCGTGGCTCGCCCGTTCGCCCAGCAGGTAGGCGCCCTGAAGTCCAAGCGGCGCCGAGGAGGTCATGGGCCCACGCCTTTCTGCTCGGGGGCCCGCCGCGCTGGAGACCCGCACACGTTGACTTAGCCAGGGCGGGGTTCGTTCAAACCGCTCCGCACGGTAAACATCCCGAATTAGGTCTACTTCTGTTACATGGTGGGTAAAGGAGTGGGTCGGGCGGGGTCCGTTACGGTAATCCCGGGGCCCGGAAGCCGGGGTCAGCGGTCGGGGTCGAGGACGCGGCCGACGATGTCGCGCATGCTCGCTACGACCTCGTCCTTGTCGTACGGTGCCGTGTCGGAGATCATGTCGTGCAGGGCGCCGTGCACCCCGTGGTACGTGACGCGGGCGAAGACCTCTGGCGCGCCCTGTCGAAGGACTCCGGCGGTCATCCCGCGCTTGATCGCCTCGGCCAGCAGGTCGATCACCTGCTGGTTGGTCTCCCAGCACAGGGCGAGGGCCTTGGCGTCGGCGGAGCCGTAGACGACGCGGTGCAGGTCGGCGTGCTCCACGGCGTGGTCGATCAGGCGCTCCAGCAGCGCGGTCAGCACGTCGATCCAGTCGTCCTGGGGGGTCCGGTCGGCGAGAACGGCTTCGGCGAGCTGGAGATAGCCGGCCACGTACCGCTCCCAGAGGGCGGCCACGACCTGCTCCTTGGCGGAGAAGTGCAGGTAGAAGCTGCCCTTGGCGACCTCCGCCCGCGCGGTGATGTCGCTGACGGTGGCGTCGGCCACCCCGCGCTCGGTGAAGACGTCCATGGCCGCGTCCAGCAGCTCGGCGCGGCGTTCGCCGGCCGGCTTGATCACGCGTTTCCGCACGGTTTCCGGGCCCCTGCTCATGGCCATGCCTCCACGATCGCTTGACTGACCGCTGGTCATTCGTACAGACTGACCGACGGTCAGTGGACTGACCAACGGTCATTAGCTTACCCGTCCCTTTTCGCCAAGGAGTGACACCCATGCGCCTGAGCTCCGCACTCGCCCTGGCCGCCACGGCGATCGCCCTGCCCGCGCTGCTGAGCCGTTCCCGCGGTGAGACCGTCCCGATGGACGCCCGCGCCAGGCAGGACGCGCCCGGGTCGTTCGTCCGGCTCCGCCACGGCACGACGCACGTCGTGACGGACGGCCCCGAATCGGGAGAGCCGATCTTGTTCATCCCGGGAGCGACCCTGTCCCTGTGGGTGTGGGACGGCCTGTACGAACGGCTGGCCCGGGCCGGGTACCGCACCATTCGCTACGACCGCTACGGCATCGGCTTCAGCGACCGTCCCGAGGTGGAACACGACCAGCAGCTGTTCGAGGAGCAGATCGTCGACCTGCTGGACACGCTCGGCATCGACCGCCCGGTGACACTCGTCGCCCTGGCGTTCGGCGGGCCGATCGCGGCCGAGTTCGCCGTGCACCACTCCGAACGGGTCTCCCGCCTGTGCCTGGTCTCTCCCGACGGCTTCGCCACCCCGCTCAACCCCGGGCTGCGCCTGGCCATGCTGCCCGGCATAGGTCTGCCCTTCTTCCGGGTCTTCGGGGATCGGGCGTTGAAGTCCCGCCTGCCCGGCTACTCGCGCGACCGGCGGGTGGTGGCCCGGGTCCAGGCGCGCATGCTGCCGGAGCTTCGCTACCAGGGCTTCAAGCGCAGCCTGCTCTCCGCGCTCCGCAACGTCCCGGTCCACGGAGCCGAGTACCTGTATCGGTTCGTCGACACCGGAGACGTTCCGGTGCAGGTGGTGTGGGGACGCCAGGACCCCGTGACCCCGATGCCGCCGGAGGAGGTCCTGCGCACCGTGTTCTCCCGCGCCGACCTCCGCCTGCTCGACGGTGTGGGGCATCTGCCGCACTACGAGCGTCCCGACGAGACCGCCGCGATCGTCCTGGACTTCCTGCGGGCACACCAGGAGCGGGCATGACCGCGCCGCATCGACCGCGCGGCGACGCAGGACGACCTGGCGGCTGCCGCTCCAGTTCCCGGTGCGCGGGGTTCGGGGTTGTACGCACCGGCGGGCCGCCTCGGGGGGTTTGTGCGTCGTGGCCAAATCGGCCGAAGTTCGCGGTGGCATAACGTCAGAGGTATGGACGTGCGCACCTTCTGGCTCGCAGGACGCCCCGCCACCGGGGACACCGAGCTCACCGTCACCAATCCTCTCGACGGTCGTGAGGTCGGCAGGCACTCCGTGCCGACCGACGCCCAGGTCGAGGAGGCCGTCGCGGCCGCCGCGGAGGTGGCCCGGCAGGCAGCCGCGCTGCCCGTGCACGTGCGCGCCGAGGCCCTGGCTCACGTGTCGCGCCGCCTCGCCGAGCGGGCCGACGAGATCGCCCGGCTGATCACCGCCGAGAACGGCAAGCCCGTTCTCTGGGCGCGGGGCGAGGTCGCCCGGGCCGTCGCGACGTTCCGGTTCGCCGCCGAGGAGACCCGCCGCTGGTCGGGGGAGGTGCAGCGGCTCGACACCGAGCCGGCCGCCGCCGGCCGGCTGGCCTACGTCTCGCGCGTGCCGTACGGGCCGGTGCTGGCGATCACCCCGTTCAACTTCCCGCTGAACCTCGTCGCCCACAAGGTCGCGCCCGCGATCGCGGTCGGCGCCCCCGTGATCGTGAAGCCGGCGCCCGCCACGCCGCTCACCTCGCTCGTGCTCGGCGAGATCCTGGCGGAGACCGACCTGCCGGCCGGGATGTTCTCCATCCTGCCGGTCGAGAACGACCGCGCCGGCGCGCTGGTCCAGGACCCGCGGTTGCCCGTCGTGTCGTTCACCGGCTCGGCGCCGGTCGGGTACGCGATCGCAGACCAGGTCCCGCGCAAGCACGTGACGCTGGAGCTCGGCGGCAACGCGGCGGCCGTGGTGCTGGCCGACGCCGACCTCGACTGGGCGGCCACCCGCGTCGCGCTCTACTCCAACTACCAGGCCGGCCAGAGCTGCATCGCCGTGCAGCGGGTCATCGTCGAGGAGCCGGTGTACGACGCGTTCGTGGAGCGGCTGCTCCCGGCAGTCGGCGCGCTCGTCACGGGCGACCCCGCCGACGAGAAGACCCAGGTCGGGCCGCTCGTGTCGCAGGCGGCGGCCGAGCGGGTCGAGCGGTGGGTCAAGGAGGCGGTGGACGGCGGCGCCCGCGTGCTCGCCGGTGGCACCCGCGAGGGCGCCACCATCACGCCCACGGTCCTCGCCGACGTGCCCGCCGACGCCAAGGTGGCGCGCGAGGAGGTCTTCGGCCCCGTCATGATCCTCCAGCGGGCCGCGTCGATGGACGAGGCGTACGCCATGGTCAACGACTCGGCGTACGGACTGCAGGCCGGGGTGTTCACGCGGTCGCTGGACGCGGCCTTCCGGGCCAACCGGGAGCTGGAGGTGGGCGGCGTCATCATCGGTGACGTGCCGTCGTACCGGGCCGACCAGATGCCGTACGGCGGGGTGAAGGACTCGGGCATCGGCCGCGAGGGCCTGGCCTCGGCGATGAGCGACCTCACCTACGAGAAGGTCATGGTGATCACCGGGCTCACCCTCTGAGCCTCTGGACGGCGGTGCTCTGAGGGGCCGGCTCGGTCAGTCGCTTCTCGAAGCGGTCGCTTTCCGCGCAGGCGCGACAGCCCCCGGCCACGGGCCGCCGGCCGGAGGTACACGCGCTTGACCTCGTCCACGCCGGGCTCGAGCGGCTGGAGCCCGGCGCAGCCCACCGCCTCGGCGGCCCTGTCCCTCGCGCCGCCGTCCTCGTCCGGCCACAGCAGCACGAACGAGATGCGCGGGTCGAGGTGCTTCGGGGTGTCGTCGACCACGTCGCGCCGCCGGTGGGCGAGCTCGGCCTGCTGCTCGGCGCACAGCTCCAGGACGATGGGGTCGTGGGCCGGGGGACGGGTGACCTTCATGGCGAAGAAGGTGGATCACCCGCATCAAGGTCAGGCGCGTTCGGCGGTGGTGAAGAGGGTCTTGATCGTGTCGCCGAAGTAGGGGCCGTACATGGTGCGGCGGTCGTCGCTGTACTTGAAGCTGCTCAGGGACGTCATCGTGCCCCAGCCGGTGGCGTGGTCGAAGCCGGACAGCCAGGGGCCGCCGCTCGACCCGGCCGTCATGTCGCAGCCGAGGCCCTGGTCGCGGGTCTGACCGTGGGGGTCGTTGCGCAGCTTGCCGGCGCAGTAGACGAGGTGCTCGCCCGTGTAGGGCGGGTCGGCCGGGTAGCCGAAGCCGAACGCCTGGCCGCCGCGCCCGGTGTTGAAGGCGATCTCCTGGGCCCCCACCGCGTCGGTGACGTGCCGGTTCGCCCAGGTCGTCAGCGCCACCATGCCCACGTCGTAATCGTCGTCGGCGGAGCGCGACCACGGCCCCGCGACGAACATGCGCCGCGCCGCGTACCTGCCGAACGGCTCGCCGCCGCCCTGCCGGTAGCCGGGGACGAACGTCCAGTTCTCCGCCCACGGGCCGGTGCCGTCCTTGACGCAGTGCCCGGCGGTGACGACGACGTCGCGGTTGGCGCTGCGCACGGTGCCGGCGGAGCAGACGAAGTCCACGCCGCGCAGGGTCATGAACACCCGGCCGGTCGTCCGGGTCACGGCGCCGCCGGTGGTCCAGCGCGAGCCGGCCGTGATGAGCTGCGGCCGGGCGGACTGGTGGCGGCGCTCGGCCGCGCGGCCGCCCGGTGCTCCGGCTGCCCGGCCGCCCGGTGCGCCGAGCGCCGGTCGGGCGGGTGGCGGGAGGAGCTTGAGCGCGCCGTGGGACAGGCCCGGGGCGGTGGACAGGCCCGACCGGCCCGTCACGCCGCCGAGCAGGCCGCCGCTTGGTACGCCGTCGAGCAGGTTGATGGGCAGGGCGCGGGCCATCCGCTCGCGCGTCCAGTAGCCGAGCACGCGGCGCTGGTCGGCGGGCATGCGCGCGGCCACGTGCTCCACGACGGCCCCGCCCCGGTCCCCGGACCGGGGCTCGGCAGGGCCCCCGGACGGGAGCCCGGTGGACGGCGTGCGGGCCGGGGAGGGTGCGGGGGCGGCGGGAGGACGGCCGGGCCGGCTCGGGGGCTCCGGCGTCGCGCCGATGAGGGCGGGCCCCATCAGCCCCGCGACGAGCGGAACGGCCGCCAGCAGAGGGGAGCTCAGGGTCATGGCAACCGAGTGTGCACTACGTCATGTGGTCTTGTGACTACATCCGGTGAAAAGCTTCACAGCGCGTTGGTGCTTTGCGCCGCCTGGTAAAGGGCTTGTGCCTCGTTGCCGAAGAACGGGCCCATCATGACGTTCGGGGCGAAGTTGTACTTGAAGCTGTTGACGGAGTTGAGCCAGCCGAGGCCGGTCGACTCGTCGAAGCCCCGGAACCACGGGCCGCCGCTGGAGCCCCCGGTCATCCGGCAGGCCAGCCCTTGGTCGCGCGTCATGACGGTGTCGTCGAACGTGCGCCCACTGCAGTAGATCAGCGCCGAGCCGTCGAACGGCGCCGCCGCCGGGAAGCCGAAGGCGTACGTCTGGCGCCCTCGCGGCTGGTTGAACGCCACGCCCTGGCCGCCCACGGCGTCCACCAGCGCGCGGCCCTGGAGCGGCGCCACCACGGCGGCGCCGATGTCGAAGTTGATGTCCTCGCGGGCGTTCCACTGCTGGGTGGTCAGCAGCCTGGTGGCCACCCAGGTGCCGAAGGGCCGCCTGCCGTTGTCGAAGCCCGGGACGAACACCCAGTTGCGGTGCGCGGCGCCGTCCATCTTCACGCAGTGCCCGGCGGTCATCACGACGCTCTTGTTGGCACTGGTCACGGCCGTGCCGGAGCAGGACGCGTTGCCGCCGCCGGCGGTGGTGAAGAAGACCCGGCCGACGGTGCGCACGACGGCGCCGCCGTCGGTCCAGCGCAGCCCGGTGCTGTCGGGCGCCAGTGCCTGCCGCCGCGCGGCCACGGACGTGACGCGCAGCGGGCCGCGCCGGGGGACGGCCGCCGAGGCGCCGCGCGTGGCCCAGGGGCTGCCCTGGGTCGGCCCGCCGGAGCGGGTGGTGCGCCGGGGCGCGGGCGTGTCGAGGGGCCGCGCCGCCAGCATGCGCTGCGACGTCCAGTACCGCAGGACGGACGATCGCTCGGAGGAGGAGTTCGTGGTGGACCAGCGAACCGGGCCGGGCTCGGCGGCGGTCGAGGCGACCTGTGACCCGGCGCCGGACCCGGCCTGTGAGCCCACCTGGGACCCCGCCTGAGCCGGCGCGGCGGCCAGGCCGGCCGTCACGGTCGTCGTGGCGAGTGCGAGGGCGGCGAGCAGGGCGACTCTACGGTGCATTACGTACCTCCCGAAACCGGATCTGCCATGGGGAGGTACGTGCGAGATATCGGGTTTTTCTCAAGCTATGCGCAGACGGATATGGCTCCATAACCGTACGAACTGCTCGCGGCACGGAGGGTCACATAAGGCGCGGGTTTCCGGCGGGTCATGGCCGCGTGCCCGGGCGAGCCGGCGAGCGGGGAGAATGGACGCGTGCATGCAGAGACCCTCCGATCCGTCGTCGTTCTCGGCTCCACCGGCTCGATCGGAACCCAGGCCCTCGACGTCGTCACCGCCAACCCCGGAAGGTTCCGGGTCGCCGGTCTGGCGGCCGGGGGCGGCCGGGTCGACCTGCTCGCCCGGCAGGCCGCCGAGCTGGGCGCGGAGGTCGTCGCGGTGGCCGACGCCGCGCGGGTGCCGGAGCTGAAGGAGGCGCTGGCCGCCCTCGGAGCCGGGCCCGTGGTGCTCGGCGGCCCGGACGGGGTCGCCGAGGTGGCCGGGTGGCGGTGCGACATCGTGCTCAACGGCATCACCGGGGCGCTCGGCCTCACCTCCACGCTGGTCGCCCTGGAGGCGGGCCGCACGCTGGCACTGGCCAACAAGGAGTCGCTGATCGTCGGCGGGCCCCTGGTCAAGCGGCTGGCCAAGCCGGGCCAGATCGTCCCCGTCGACTCCGAGCACTCGGCGGTGCAGCAGTGCCTGTGGGCGGCCGGGCCCCATGGTCATGACGCCGACGCGGTCAGGAAGCTGGTCATCACGGCCAGCGGCGGCCCGTTCCGGGGCAGGACCCGCGCCGAGATGGCCGACGTGACGCCCGAGATGGCGCTGGCCCACCCCACCTGGTCGATGGGCCCGACGATCACCGTCAACTCCGCCACCCTGGTCAACAAGGGGCTGGAGGTCATCGAGGCGCACCTGCTGTTCGACCTCGGGTTCGACCGGATCGACGTCGTGGTCCACCCCCAGTCGATCATCCACTCCATGGTGGAGTACGTGGACGGCTCCACCATCGCCCAGGCGAGCCCGCCCGACATGCGGCTGCCCATCGCGCTCGCCCTGGGACACCCCGGCCGCCTGGCCGGCGCCGCCCCGCCCGTCGACTGGACCAAGGCCCACACCTGGACCTTCGAGCCCCTCGACGACGAGGCGTTCCCCGCCGTCGCGCTGGCCCGCCACGTCGGCGAGGCCGGCGGCACCGCGCCCGCCGTCTACAACGCCGCCAACGAGGCGTGCCTGAACGTGTTCCTGCGCGGGGAGCTGCCGTTCCTCGCCATCGTCGACACCGTGGCCCGGGTCGTGGAGGAGCACGAGGTGACTCCGGCCGGCTCCGTGGAGGAGGTGCTGGCCGCCGACGCCTGGGCCCGAGCCCGGGCGGCGGAGCTGGCGGCAGGGCAGTCCCGCTGACTTCCTAGACTGGACATCGTCTTCGACACCTAAGGGTTGAAATGTCTTCTGTAGCACTCGGCATACCGACGGTCCGCCCCAAGCCGCTCGCCGAACGCCGCCACTCGCGCCAGATCAGGGTCGGCGACGTGCTCGTGGGGGGCGACGCGCCGGTCTCCGTGCAGTCCATGACCACCACGGTCACCGCCGACGTCAACTCCACCCTCCAGCAGATCGCCGAGCTGACGGCCTCCGGCTGCCAGATCGTCCGCGTGGCCGTGCCGTCGCAGGACGACGCCGACGCGCTGCCGATCATCGCCAGGAAGTCGCAGATCCCGGTGATCGCCGACATCCACTTCCAGCCCAAGTACGTCTTCGCCGCCATCGAGGCGGGCTGCGCGGCGGTGCGCGTCAACCCGGGCAACATCAAGAAGTTCGACGACAAGGTGGGCGAGATCGCCAAGGCGGCGGCCGACCACGGCGTGCCCATCCGCATCGGGGTCAACGCCGGCTCCCTCGACCCGCGCCTGCTCCAGAAGTACGGCAAGGCCACCCCGGAGGCGCTGGTCGAGTCGGCGCTGTGGGAGTGCTCGCTGTTCGAGGAGCACGGCTTCCGCGACATCAAGATCTCGGTCAAGCACAACGACCCCGTCGTCATGATCAACGCCTACCGGTTGCTGGCCGCCAGGTGCGACTACCCGCTGCACCTGGGCGTCACCGAGGCCGGCCCCGCCTTCCAGGGCACGATCAAGTCGGCCGTCGCGTTCGGCGCGCTGCTGGCCGAGGGCATCGGCGACACGATCCGCGTCTCGCTGTCCGCGCCCCCGGTCGAGGAGGTCAAGGTCGGCACGCAGATCCTGGAGTCGCTCGGGCTGCGCGAGCGCGGCCTGGAGATCGTCTCCTGCCCGTCGTGCGGTCGCGCCCAGGTCGACGTCTACACGCTGGCCGAGCAGGTGCAGGCCGGGCTGGAGGGCATGAAGGTGCCGCTGCGCGTCGCCGTCATGGGCTGCGTCGTCAACGGGCCCGGCGAGGCGCGCGAGGCCGACCTGGGCGTGGCGTCCGGCAACGGCAAGGGCCAGATCTTCGTCAAGGGCGAGGTCATCAAGACCGTGCCGGAGTCGCAGATCGTCGAGACGCTCATCGAGGAGGCGCTGCGGCTGGCCGAGGAGATGGGCGTGGAGGTCGACCTCGACGACGACGCCCCCGGACCGCAGGTCACCGTCGGCTGAGTGGGCGACCCCGGCCCACCTGGCATACGTTACGTTAAGCCATCGGATCATTACAGAATGGCAAGGGTTCGGTCATGCGGCACGCCCGCCCGGTCGCGGGCAGGCAGCATCTGTAGGCATGAGACGGGTGAAGCGGTGCGTCCGGGTCGTGGCGGCGGTGGTGACGCTGGCCGGTGGGGTGGTGAGCGCCGGAGGCGGCCCGGCGGCGGCCGGCGAGACCCCAACGGCCCTGGCGTCCACCGGCTCGGCCGTCCAGCTCACCGGCTCGGTCACCCGGTCCACCGGCTCGGCTGCCCCGTCCGTCGTGTGGGGAGCGTGTCCCGCCGCTGACACGGCCGGCTCCCGGGCGCAGGCCGCCCCCGCGCACGCCGCCCGCACCGAGTGCGGGGCCGTCCGGGTCCCCCTCGACTACCGGCAGCCCCTGGGCCACACCCTCACGATCGCCGTCAACCGGATCCCGGCCACCGTCTCGCGCGACGGTGGCCGTTACCTCGGCACCCTGCTGGTGAACCCCGGCGGCCCCGGCGCCTCCGGGCGGAAGCTGGCCGAGTTCGTCGCCGGCGCCCTGCCCGAGGGTGTCGCAGGCCGTTACGACGTCGTCGGGTTCGACCCGCGCGGCGTCGGCGGCAGCGAGCCCGCCATGCACTGCGTGGACCCCGGCACCTACTACGCCGCGCCCCGCGCCGACGCCGTGCCGCGCGACGCCGCCGAGGAGGCCGTCCTGCTCGGCAGGGCCCAGCAGTACGCCGGCCGGTGCGGCGACCGGTGGGCGTGGCTGCTGCCGCACATGACCACCGTCGAGGCCGCCCGCGACATCGACCGCGTCCGCGTCGCGCTCGGCGAGGAGAAGATCTCCTACCTCGGCTACTCCTACGGCACCTACCTCGGCGCCGTCTACGCCACGCTCTTCCCGGAGCGGGTGCGCCGCCTGGTCCTCGACAGCTCCGTCGACCCGGGCGCCGTCTGGTACCAGGCCAACCTCAACCAGGACGTCGCCTTCGACCGGCGGCACCGCGACTTCCTGGCCTGGGTCGCCCGGCACAACGACGTCTACCAGCTCGGCCGTACCGAGGAGCAGACCTCGTTCGCCTGGTACGCGATGCGCGCCCGGCTGCGCGAGCGCCCGGCCGGCGGCGTGGTGGGGCCGAGCGAGCTCGACGACGTCTTCACCGCCGGCGGCTACACCGACCGGCTCTGGCCCGAGCTGGCCTCCGTCTGGTCCCGGTACGTACGGCAGGGCGACGTGCGTGGCCTGCTCGACGACTACGACCGGCTCGGCGGCCACACCACCGAGGACGAGAACGGCTATGCCGTCTACCTGAGCGTCCAGTGCGCCGACGCGTCGTGGCCGCGCGACTGGGCCGCCTGGCAGACCGACATGGCGCCCCTGCACCGCCGCGCCCCGTTCCTCACCTGGCCGAACGCCTGGTTCAACGCCCCCTGCGCGTTCTGGCCGGTGCAGGGCAAGAGCCCGGTGGACGTCCGCGGACGTGCCGGCCTGCCGCCCATCCTCATGATCCAGTCCCGGGGCGACGCGGCCACGCCGTACTCGGGCGCGCTCGGCATGTTGCGCAGGTTCCCGACGGCGCGGATGGTCGTCGAGGCAGGCGGCAACCACGGCATCTCCCTGGCGGGCAACGCCTGCGTCGACCGGCACCTGACCGCCTACCTCGCCGGCGGGAGGGTGCCGGAGCGGACGGCCACGTGCCCCGCCCTGCCGGAGCCGCAGCCCGCGGGCCGGACGGCCGCCCGGCACGCCCGCGGACAGGAAAGGCTCACCGAGGCCCTGTCAGGATGAGCTAATCGGTGGGGCTTCGCGTAGTCTGACCATGTGATGCTGCGTACCTCGGCGTCGCGCGTGCTCGATGACAACGACCGGGACGAGGCTCTGGCCTTGCTCGACAGCGACCCGGTCGCGAACGTCTTCGTCGCCTCCCGCGTGCGGACCGTCGGCCTCAACCAGGCGCGGCTCGGTGGGCAGATGTGGGGGTTCGGGCCGCGTGGCGGGCTCGTCTCGCTGTGCTATGCCGGCGCCAACCTGGTCCCGGTCAACGCCGGCCCGGAGGCCGTGCACGCCTTCGCCGACCGCGCGCGCAAGCAGGGACGGCGCTGCTCGTCCATCGTGGGTCCGGCCGACGCCGTCTCGCTGCTGTGGGAGCGGCTGGAGCCGTACTGGGGCAGGGCGCGGGCCATCCGGTGGGCGCAGCCGGTCATGGCCACCTCCCACAAGCCGCCCGTGCCCGCCGATCCGCTGGTGCGCCGGGTGCGGCCGGAGGAGTTCGACATCGTCCTGCCGGCGTGCGTGGCGATGTTCACCGAGGAGGTCGGCGTGTCGCCCAATCTCGGCGACGGCGGCGCCCTCTACCGCACCCGCGTGTCGGAGCTGATCCGCATCGGCCGCTCGTACGCGCGCATCGAGGACGGCCGGGTGGTGTTCAAGGCCGAGATCGGCGCGGTGACCCCGTTCGCCTGCCAGGTGCAGGGCGTGTGGGTGGATCCGGAGCTGCGCGGCCAGGGCTTCGCCGTCGCCGGCATGGCCGCGGTCGTCGAGGCCGCGCTGGCGTGCTTCGCGCCGGTCGTCACCCTGTACGTCAACGACTTCAACACCCCGGCCCGGGCCGTCTACCGCAGGGTCGGCTTCCAGGAGGTCGACACGTTCATGTCGGTCCTTTTCTAGTGCCGCATCAGAGAACCTTTGCCCTGTGATCATGTGACGCGCCGTTCGGACGCTGTGATGTGCAACTCGGTGTCACTCACCGCGCATCCTTCGGGCTTCAAAACCGTGTGCGAGCGACAGGGACGAGTCCTTACCCTCCGGTCATGGATCTTCGCGAAGAACTTCCGAGCGACAGAGAGTCTGTGCGGGACATCCACCTGCGGGCGTTCGGTGACCACGGCCTTGTCGTGGCCGACCTGGTCGATACCCTGCGGGGCACGATCACGCCCGCGGACGGTCTCTCACTGGTCGCTGAGCTCGACGGGCAGATCGTCGGGCACATCATGTTCACCCGCGGTCTGCTCGATGCCCCTCGGCGCCTGGTTGAGGTGCATGTGCTCAGCCCGTTGGCCGTCATGCCCGAGCATCACAAGCGCGGTATCGGCTCGGCCCTGGTCCGGCACGGGCTGAGGACCCTCGCTGAGCGGGCCGTCCCCCTGGTCTTCCTGGAGGGCGATCCGGGTTACTACTCCCGCTTCGGCTTCGCGCCCGGTGACGACCAGGGCTTCCGAAAACCATCCCTGCGCATTCCAGATGGCGCCTTTCAGGTCCTCAGACTCGCGGAGTACGAGCCATGGATGACAGGGACACTGGTCTACCCGGAGCCGTTCTGGCGGCACGACGTAGTCGGCCTCCGCGATCCCAGCGCATAGCGCCGCGAGAACCTCCACCCCTGTCGTGACGTGACGCGCCGTGCGGATGTTCGGGCAGCATGATCCGCCGCTCTAGAGTCTCACGAGCTTGTCGAAGAGCCGGGCCAGCTCCGTGCCGGGGTCCGCGGTGAGCCCCGCGTGGACCGGGCCGGTCTGCACGATCGTGCTGCGCGGCGCCGTCAGCCAGCGGAACCTGCCGCCGAGCGGCTCCGCGGCCAGCGGCCCCGACTGCTCGCCGCAGGCCAGCTCGTACGCGCCGAGGGCCCGCCGTACGGCGTCGGCGTCGGCGTCCGGATCGAGGGCGCGCAGCCGCACGGTGTCGAGGTGCACCCGCGCGCACAGGTAGCCGCGCGGCTGGCAGTAGAGCAGCACGCCCGCGTTGATCTGCTCGCCGCGCTCCACCCGGGGCACGACGCGGATCACGGCGTACTCGTAGACGTCTCTCACCATGGGCTCCGTGGCGCTCATCGGCCGTCTCCCCGCCAGAACTCGCCGACCGACCCCGGTCCCGACCGCCGTGCGGGTGGCGGCTCGTGGGTCAGCCACGCGCGCGGCCCGTGGGCGCGGCTCAGCAGGTGCTCGACGTAGGTGTCGCGGACGTCCTGGGCGGAGGCGAAGCCCGGCTCGCCGTCGAGCCACTCGTCGGGGACCAGCGCCGTGACGGTGCGCAGCAGCTCCGGCGTGATCCGCGCGGCCAGCTCGGCCCCGGCGGCCTCGACGCCGGTGGCGAAGGGGGCCAGCACGTGGTCGCCCGCGTCGAAGGGCCGCTGCGGGTCGGCGGTTCTCCAGTTGTGGTGGAACCACAGGGCCGCGCCGTGGTCGATCAG
This sequence comes from Nonomuraea sp. NPDC050733, assembly GCF_040654215.1. NCBI lineage: Bacteria > Bacillati > Actinomycetota > Actinomycetes > Streptosporangiales > Streptosporangiaceae > Nonomuraea > Nonomuraea sp. NPDC050733. The sequence continues at coordinate 31,606 of NZ_JBFAHO010000013.1, forward strand.
CCAGATGTCGCCGTGCCAGACGAGCAGGTTGGGGTTGCGCCAGCTCCGGTCGATGTTGTGGACGAGGCCGTCGAACCAGACGACCCGGGAGGCGAACGTCGGGTCGGGCGCCCAGGTGAGCGGCTCGAAGCCGAGCGCACCGGGCAGGAAGTCGATCGCGAGGTTGTGGCCGGCGCTGGCCTTGAGCAGCTCCTGCACCTCGTAGTCCGGCTCCCGGACGCCGATCTGCGGATCGAGGTCGATGATCTTGAGGTCGGGGGTGCGCAGGCCGAGCCGCCTGGCCAGCTCCGCGCAGATGATCTCGGCGACGAGGACCCGCCGGCCCTGGCCGGCCTCGCGGAACTTCACCACGTACGTGCCGAGGTCGTCGGCCTCGACGACGCCCGGCAGCGATCCGCCCTCCCGCAGCGGCGTCACGTAGCGCGTGGCCGCGATGGATTCCAGCACGGCACGAGGGTATCGTCCCGGCGGACCGCCACGGATCTCCCCGGCGGCGCGGTGGAGCGGTCGGCGCGGCGCGACTACCTGGGAGGACCTGGGACGGTCTGGGGCGGCGCGGTCAGATCTTGGCGATGACCTCCTCGGCGAAGCGCTCCATCGTGGCGATCTTGAGCTCCAGGGTCCCCTCGCCGTACCGGGCCTTCTCCTCCGGCGTGGCCAGCCACCACGGCGCGGCCATCGTCCCCGTGACGCCCTTGGCGGCGAAGCGGCGGTAGGTCGCGGCGTCGGGCATGACGGCCAGCGGCGCGATGACCTCGAAGTCGCCGTCGTCGCGGCCGTGCTCGCGCAGCAGCGCCCGCAGGTCGCCCAGCACGGTGTCGAACTGCTCCTCGGTGTAGACGCGGTTGCCGATCCAGCCGTCGCCGAGCCGGGCGGCGCGGCGCAGCGCGGCCTCACTGTCCCCGCCGACGATCACGGGGACGGGCCGCTCCGGCGCGGGTGCGATCGACAGCTCGGGCAGGCCGTCCACCGTCACGGCGCGCCCCGTCCACAGCTCCCGCAGCAGCGGGATCATCGCGTCGAGCCGGCGGCCCCGCGTGTGGAAGTCCTGCCCGGTGGCCAGGAACTCCTCCTTGCACCACCCGACGCCCACCCCGAAGCTCACCCGGTCGCCGGACAGGACCGCCGCCGTCGACACCTGCTTGGCCACGGTGAACAGGTCCCGGGCCGGGGCGATGTAGACGTTCGGCGAGAAGCGCAGCGTGCTCGTCACGGCGGCCATCGCCCCGATCGTCACCCACACGTCCGGCCAGTGCGTGCGCGCGTCCCAGCGCGGCCGGCCCGAGCGGGAGTAGGGGTACGGCGAGGCGAAGTCGGCGTAGAACAGGTGGTCCGACAGCGTCAGCGTGTCGAAGCCGCACCGCTCGGCCGCCCGCGCCAGCTCCAGGAACTGGCCGGTGTCCGCGAACGAGGCCCCCAGCCAGAACCTCACCGGAACTCCGGGATGACCTTGGTGGCGAACAGCTCCAGGTTGCGCTTGACCGTGTCGAGCGGCAGCACGCCCTGCTGGCCCTGCATGTACAGGCCGAACCACTCCAGGTCGGGCATCCGGTCGAGCATCCGCTGGATGCCGCGCTTGACGTCGTCGGGGGTGCCGAACAGCGCCATCTCGACGTCGTTCATCCGCTTGGCGTCGCCCTTCTCCGGCGAGATGGGCTTGTGCTTCTCGTCCTCCTTCTTGCGCAGCACCTCCAGGTAGCCGAACGGGCCGAAGAACGCGGCGAAGTCCTTGGGGATGCTCCGGCCGAAGGTGTTGATCGCCTGCTCGGTCGTGTCGGCGATACCGACGATCTTGAGGATGCCGGTGTGCTCACCGAGCTTGTAGTCGCGGCCCTGCCGGGCCGACTCCTCCTGGTAGAGCTTGGCCTTGGCGGCGTGGTCGTCGGGGTTGGGGGTGAACATCCACGGCAGGATGTCCTCCTGCGCCGCCCTGATGACCGAACGGTCGGAGATGGTGAACGGCTGCCACAGCTCCGGGTAGGGGTTCTGGTACGGCCGGGGGCAGACCGAGACGGCCTGCACCTTGCCCTCGTCGTCCAGCTCGCCCGGGGCGCCGAAGGTCCGGGTCCACTCCTGGGCGGGCCAGCCCTCGATGCCCTCGAACGGGTACGGCACCTGGTAGTCCAGGACGTCCGACTTGTAGCGGAGCGTCTCCTGGGTCCACGCCATCTTCATGATCTTCAGTACCTCGCCGAAGACGTCGAAGTTGCGCGTGTCGGAGGCCGAGCCGTCGGAGCGGGCGGCCGCCGCGTGCCAGCGCTGGCCGAGCACGTTCATCCACCGGTTCTGGTAGCCCCGGGCCACGCCCAGCCGCAGCCGTCCCTTGCAGAACTGGTCGAGCAGCGCCACGTCCTCGGCGGCCCTGATCGGGTCCCAGGCGGGCAGCACCATGCCGAGCGGCGCGAGCAGGATCCGCTCGGTCCTGGCCGCCAGGTCGGTGAGGAACATGAGGGGGTTGACCGAGAACTCCATGCCCTCCGAGTGGAAGTGGTGCTCGGTCATCATCAGCGCGTCGAAGCCGATCTGGTCGGCGTGGACGGCGATCTCCCGTACCTCCTGCAACAGCCGCTGGTACGACTCCGTGTCCCGCCCGATGGGGCGCTTAGCCTTGGCGTTCTCCTCAGCCGCGTATCCGGAGCCTGGAATCTGCGGATTCAGGAAGATGGAAAACTTCACCGGGAGACCTCTTTCCGCGGGGCGTTTCTCTGAGCGGCAAGCTACTCTAGAAATCTTAGCCGAGCAATCGCTTGGTTGACCTAGGGAGGGCGCATGCGGCTCGGGGTCACGATGTTCACCACGGACCGGGCCATGCCGGTCCACGAGCTGGCCAGGGCGGCCGAGGAGCGCGGCTTCGCCTCCCTCTACGTGCCCGAGCACACCCACATCCCCGTCTCCCGCCGCACGCCCCCGCCCAACGGGGAGGACGAGCTGCCCGAGTCGTACAAGCGCACCCTGGACCCGCTGGTCGCGCTCTCCTACGCAGCCGCCGTCACCGAGCGGCTGCGCGTGGGCACCGGCATCCTGCTCGCCGCCCAGCGTGACCCCGTCGTCACCGCCAAGGCCGTCGCCACCCTCGACCACCTGTCCGGAGGGCGCGTGGTGCTCGGCGTCGGCTTCGGCTGGAACGCCGAGGAGATGGCCGACCACGACGTGCCGTACGGGACGCGGCGCGAGGTGACGCGCGAGCACGTCCTGGCCATGCGGTCGCTGTGGCGTGACGAGGTGGCCTCCTACGAGGGCCGCTTCACCCGGTTCGAGCCGTCCTGGTCGTGGCCCAAGCCGGTCTCCGGGCCGCCCGTCTACATCGGCGGCGCGGCGGGGCCGAAGATGTTCGCGCACGTCGCCGAGTACGCCGAGGGCTGGATGCCGATCGGCGGCAAGGGCATCAAGGCCGCCCTCCCGGCGCTGCGCGAGGCGTGCGAGAAGGCCGGCCGCCCGCCGGCCCGGGTGATCCCGTTCGGCACGCTGCCGACGCGCGAGAAGCTCGACTACTACGCGGAGCTCGGGATCGAGGAGACCGTGGCGGGCCTGCCGAGCGGGCCGCCCGATGTGGTGCTGCCCGTGCTGGACGAATATGCCCGGCTCATCGGCGCCTGACAGGCGGGGTGACCGGAAGAGTGAGGGTTGTACGGCCCCGGCGGTGCCATGGATGTCACCACTTCGGGAAATGTCCGGCGGCTTTCTGACCTTGAGTGTCACGGTCCGGTGGCGAAAGGGGCTGGACCGTTGACTCTCCGCCGCCGGTTGCCTTCAGTGGAAGGTGATGTGGGGTGGCGGCGAGGGGAGGCGCCCCGTGCCAACGGCGCAGCCGCTCAGGACGGGGGACCCACGGCGGCTCGGCTCGTACGAGCTGACCGGGCGCCTGGGCGAGGGCGGCCAGGGCGTGGTGTTCCTCGGTTCGAGGGGCGAGGAGAGTCACGGCGAGCAGAGCTCCGGCGACGGGAGCCACGGCGAGAAGAGGTGCGGCGAGGAGAGGCGCGGCGAGGAGAGGTACGCGGTCAAGCTGCTGCACGGCCCCGTGGGGGACGAGCGGGCGGCGTTCCTGCGGGAGGTGGAGCTGGCCAAGCACGTGGCCAGGTTCTGCACCGCGCAGGTCATCGAGGCGGGCTTCGACGAGGGCCGGCCGTACATCGTGAGCGAGTACGTCGACGGGCCGTCACTGCAACGGCACGTCGTGCTCACCGGGCCGCGCGGCGGCGCCGCGCTGGAACGGCTCGCGGTCAGCACCGCGACGGCGCTCGCGGCGATCCACCGGGCCGGCATCGTCCATCGCGACTTCAAGCCGCAGAACGTGCTGCTCGGCGACGACGGCCCGCGCGTCATCGACTTCGGCCTGGCCAGGGCGCTCGACGCGGCGGCCACGGTCAGCGGCAGGGGCGTCGGCACCCCCGCGTACATGGCGCCCGAGCAGATCACCGCCTCGGCCGTGACCGGGGCGGCCGACGTGTTCTCGTGGGGGGCCACCATGTGCTTCGCGGCCAACGCGGTCGCGCCGTTCGGTCAGGACTCGGTGGCGCCGGTCCTGCACCGCATCCTCACCGCGCCGCCGGAGCTGGGACGGCTGGACGGGCGGCTGCGGGAGATCGTGGCGGCGTGCCTGGACAAGGACGCGCGCAACCGGCCGGGCAGCAGGGAGCTGCTGCTGGAGCTGCTGGGCGACGCGGACGGCGTGCCGGCGGAGGTGCTGCGCTCGCCACCGCCGCACATCCTGCGCGCCTCGGCCTCGTGGCCGTCCGACCCGGCCGGCCCCCACTCCGCCTCCGGAACGGATTCCGGTGCTGCGTCCGGGCCTGCGTCCGGGCCTGTGGCCGGGGCCGCGCCCGCGTACGCGCTGGCGGGGTCCGCGCCGGTCGCCCGGCCCGAGGCGACCGGCACGCCCCACGGCTACCACCTGCCGGAGGGCGCGTCCTTCCACACCGGCCGTCCACCCGGAGGGAGCGCGCAAAGCTCCGGCGGGGCGTATCCCGCGCCCGGGACGTATCACTCCGCTCTCGGCACCGGCCGGGCCGCCCGCGACAGCGAGCAGACGCGGCGCGTCGGGCAGGCGTTCAACCGGGCCGGGCTGGCGGTCTCCGCCGCCCTGCTGGTGAGCGCCGCCGTGCTCGTCACGGTCGTGGTGCCGGCGTTCCGGCACGCCGGCTTCGGGCCCGCCGCGGCCGGCCCCACGGTGATCACGACCGCCCCCGCCGGCACGATGCCCGGCACCGGGCACGCGACCCCGCGCAAGGAGCGGCACAGCACGGGCGCGCACACGCAGCCCGCCGCTGATCCCGCCACTGATCCGGTTTCCGTCCCGGCCGCCGAGCCCCCGGTCCCGGTGGCCGGTGGCGTGCACGTGCCGGCGCTCGGCGGCCTCGACCGGGGCTCGGCGGTCAAGGCGCTCGAACGCGCGGGCCTGGTGGCCGGCACGGTCACGCAGGTGGACTCCCCGCGCAAGGTCGGCCAGGTGCTCGGCTCCCAGCCGCAGGCCGGCGTGGCGGTGCCCAAGGGGACGGAGGTCGCGCTGCGCGTGTCGGCCGGCCTGGTGGTGCCCGCCGTCACCGGCATGCGACGCGGACCCGCCGAGACGGCTCTGACCAGCGCGGGCCTGGCCCTGGGCGCGGTGAGCACGTCCTGCTCGGCCCGGCCGGACGGTCAGGTCCTCTCGTCCAGCCCGTCGGCGGGCACGCGGATCGCGGGCAGCGGCAAGGTGGCGCTCGTGGTGTCCAAGCACGGGACGAAGGTTCCGGGCCTGCTCGGCCGTACGGGAGAGGCGGCGAGCGGGACGCTGCGCGGGGCCGGTCTCGCGGTGACGCAGGACACCCGGCTGGTGTCGGACGAGTCGCGCGCGGGCACGGTCCTGGCGCAGAGCGTCGCGGCCGGTACGTGCGCGAAGCCCGGCAGCGGCGTGGTCCTCACCGTCGGCGTCCTGGCCCAGAGCGACCCCGACCCCACCGAGCCCTCCGAACCCCCGGCCACGGAGCCTCCCACCCCGACCGCCACCGCCTCCGACAGACCCGCCTGAGCCGGTGGACTTCAGCCAGATCACCCTTGGGTCGACAATCCAAGGACTGATGCAGGCAGGGGTCTCCGGTCCAGCGCCGGCGATATCTTTGCGATCATGGATGAGCTGGCGCTGCTCAAGCACTCCGACGGCCCGGTGACCCGCGACCGGATCGCCCGCGACCTCACCGCTCTCGGCCTCGCGGAGGGGGACGTCGTCATGTTCCACACCCGTATGTCCGCCATCGGGTACGTGGCAGGGGGCCCGCAGACGATCATCAATGCCCTTCTCGACGTCGTGGGGAAGCGTGGAACCCTCATGGTCACCTGCGGCTGGAACGACGCCCCGCCGTACGACTTCACCGACTGGCCCCGGGCATGGCAGGACGCCCTGCGCGAGGGTCATCCCGCGTACGACCCCGACCTGAGCGAGGCCGACCACGACAACGGACGCCTGCCGGAGGCGCTGCGCCGCCGGCCCGGCGCGGTCCGCAGCCGGCACCCGGACGCGAGCTTCGCCGCCCTCGGCGCCTCGGCGGCCGCACTGATGGCCGATCACCCGTGGGACCACCCGCACGGCCCCGGCAGCCCGCTGGCCAAGCTGGTCGCCGCCAGAGGCCGCGTGCTGCTGCTGGGCGCTCCCCTGGACACCCTCACGCTGCTGCACCACGCCGAGGCGCTCGCGGACGCGCCGGGCAAGCGGTTCGTGGAGTACGAGCAGCCGATCCTCGTGGACGGCGAGCGGGTCTGGCGCCGCTTCCGCGACATCGACTCGGAGGACGGGGCCTTCGACTACTCCCGGGTGGTGTCCGAGGACCAGTGGCCGTTCGCCGTCATCGCGGAGGAGATGATCGCCGCCGGCATGGGGCGTCGAGGGCTGGTGGGCGCGGCCGGGAGTCACCTGTTCGAAGCCGAGGACGTGGTGCGCTTCGGCGTGGCCTGGATGGAGGAGAAGCTCGGGAAGGGGTGACGAGGAGGCCGACCCGGTCTCGGACTCGAGGGCAGGCCGGGGACTGCTGACGTCAGCCTGACGTCAGCGCGCCGACCCGGGCGGAAAGACGCTGCCTGGACAGCCCCGGATGGCTGCTGGTGGCCGTGGCCGGCACGGTGGACGGCAGGACGAGCGTCACCATCTCGCGCGCGGCGGCCGAGAGCAGGAGACGCGGATCCTTGTCCCCACCGAGGTAGCCGACCGCGCCCTTGGCGGAGGACGGTCAGCGCTTGTCACACCCACGTGTGCGCGCTTGAGTGTCAGGGGAACGCCAGGCCGTTGTCGGGGGTGAGGCCGCCGAGCTTGTCGGGGTTGACCTGGAAGCGCAGGTTCTGGATGTGGCCGTCGACGAGGTCGTACGACAGGGCGCCGACGGTGTGGCCGTCGAGGGTGGCCAGGATGCCGAGCTCGCCGTTGATGACGGCGGGTTCCATGGTCAGGGTGGCCAGCCCAGGCTTGGCCAGGAAGCCCAGGATCCAGCGCGCGACGTGGTCGATGCCGTGGAGGGGGCGGCGGGCCGCGGTGACCTTGCCACCGCCGTCGGACCAGGCGGTGACGTCGGGGGCGAGCATCTCCATCACGGCGTTCAGGTCGCCGCCCGCGCAGGCCTCCATGAACTGTGCGGTGATCTGCCGGCGTTGGGCCTGGTCGGTGTCGAAGCGGGGGCGGCGGGCCTGGACGTGCTCGCGGGCGCGGTGGGCGATCTGGCGGATCGTCGGCTCGGGACGTTCGAGGGTCTCGGCGATCTCGGCGTGCGAGTAGCCGAAGACCTCGCGGAGCAGGAAGACAGCGCGTTCGACGGGGCTGAGGGTTTCCAGGACCACCATCATCGCGAAGGAGACGGTTTCGGCCAATTCGGTCTCCGTGGCGATGTCGGGGGAGGTCAGGAGGGGTTCGGGGAGCCACGGGCCGACGTAGGTCTCGCGGGTGGCCTGCGCGGAGGTGAGGCGGTTCAGCGACAGGTTGGTGACCGTTCGCACCAGGTACGCCCTGGGGTGGCGGATCGCGTCGCGGTCGGCGGCGCTCCAGGTGATCCAGGCGTCCTGGAGCACGTCCTCGGCGTCGGTGACGCTGCCCAGCATGCGGTAGGCGGTGGCGAACAGCAGCCGCCGGTGTTCGATGTACGGATCCTGCTCGGCCCTGCCGTCGATCGCGACCATCGGCTCATGCTGCCAGCGCCGCGACCTGGGAGGCAAGACCGAGGTCACGGCGCCGGGCGTGGGTGCCCGTCATGCCGCGGGCCTGCGGGTGGCGCGGCCGCCCTTGGAGACGATGGTGGTGACGTTCATGCGCTTGCTGAGCCGGTACGTCGTGAGAGGGCTGCCGCTGACCATCTCCTTGTAGGCGACGGCGCCCCGGCCCTTGAGGACCCACCGGCTCGGGGTGTCGTCGGCCTTGGTGAACTGGATGACCGCGTCGCGACGGCCGAGGCTGACCGGCTGGTGGAAGTAGCCGAACCGGAACGGCTTGACGGCCTTGCCGCGCAGCAGCCGGGCGATGGTGTCGGCGGTGTGCTGGGCGGTGGGCAGGCCGCTCTGGCAGGTGCCGTGGATCTGCCCCCAGGGCATGCGGACGGCGGCGGCGTCGCCGACGGCGTGGATCTCCGGGTGGGACAGCGACCGCAGCGTGGCGTCCACCAGGATGAGGCCGCGGTCGTCGGTGGCGATCCCGGCCTCGGCGGCGAGCGGCGACACCTTGACGCCGGTGGTCCACAGGCAGGCGTCGGAGTGGACGAGCCGGCCGTCGGCCAGCTCGACGGCGTCGGGCAGCACCTTGGTGACGCGGGCGCCGGTCTCCAGGGCGACGCCGAGGCGGTCCAGCGCCCGGTAGAGGTGGGCGCGGGCCTTGGCGCCCATCATGCCGCCGGGCTCGTCCAGGCTGATCAGCGTGACGTTCAGGTCCGGGTGGCTCTCGGCGATCTCGGTGGCCGCCTCGATGCCGGTCAGGCCGCCGCCGCAGACGGTGACGGTGCCGCCGGTCTTGGCGATCTCCGTGAGCCGCTCGGCGAACCGGCCGGCGATCTCCGGGCTGTTGAGGGTGAACGCGTGGATGTCGGCGCCGGGGACCTTGCCGGTGTCGGTCGAGCTGCCCAGCGCGTAGACGAGCGTGTCGTACTCGAGGGTCCTGTCGCCGTCGACGGTGATCTGCCGAGCGCCGGGGTCGATGGCGGTGGCGGTCCCCTGGACGAAGGTGACGCCGGTCCCGGCGAGCAGGTCGGCGATCCGGTGGTCGGCCGGCTCCTGTCCGGCTGCGATCTGGTGCATCCGCAGCCGCTCGACGAACCGGCTCGAAGGATTGACCAGTGTGATCTTCACGTCGAGCCGGCGGGTGCGGTGGGCCAGCCGGATGGCGCTGAACATGCCCGTGTAGCCGGCGCCGAGGACGACGATGCGGTGGCCGTTGTTCATTTCGTTCTCCCAAGGTCGGGCACCGGTTTCGGTGCCGGTGACGCCCATGGGACAAACGACCCGCACCGCACGTGACAGGTCATGGATGTGAACCACATCACATCGGTCACCTTGCAAGTCTCGGTCACGGAGCCAGCGAGCAGTTGTTCTCGATGATGTCGGGGCGGATAGGCCGGGTCAGCGCCGGGCGCAGCAGCGGGTACGCGAACCGGTCTCCTCGGCCCCGCGGTCATCGAGCAGGACGGTGCGGACGCTGCCGCCCTTGCCGTAGACCCGGACGTGTTAGTCGGCCGGGCGCAGGTCCAGGTCTTCGACGTACAGGCCGCACACCTCCGAAGCGCGTGCGCCGCACACATAGGCGGTCTCGAACAGCACCCGATCCCGCAGCCGGTCCAGCGGTTGATCCTTACGCGGCCGCCGCGAGCAGATCACCGCCAGCACCTTGGCCACGTCGGCGGCCGCGGCCGGGCGGGGCAGGCTCTTGGGCACCTTGACCGTGTCGATGCGGTCCCATCGGGTTGGCGGTCAGGAGGTCGTGGCGGATGGCCCACTTGGCGAAGGAAGCGATGACGGCGCGGTTGCGCTTGCGGCTGGCCGGCAACAGGTCGGCGAGCTCGGCCAGGTAGGCGCGGATCGGCGCGGCGGTCAGCTCTCCGATGTCCTCGCCGTGGTGGGCGGCGAAGGCGATCAGGTCGCCGCGGTAGGCGTGTCGGGTGTGGGCGGAGGCGCCGGCGTTGGCCAGGTCGGTGAGGAAGTCGTCCAGGTGCGCCGCGAGAGGCCGGTGGGGAGAGAAGCCGGCAGCCGGGACGGCGAATGCGGCCGGCCGTTCCCGTGCAGGGGGAACGGCCGGCCTGGTCGCTAGGGCGCCTCGACCAAGGTGCGCAGGGTCAGTGGCCGGGCGAGTATCCGGTCAAGAACCTGCTGGGCGTGACGCAGGTGCGGGGTGGTGAAGTGCTCGTCGAAGGCCTGCCGGTTCTCCCAGCGTTCCACGATCACCATGGAGGCGGGGTCGTTGGGGTCGGCGTAGGCTTGGTAGGCGAGGCAACCGGGTTCGTCCAGCGTCGGTTCGATCAGGGCTTCCAGCGCGGTACGGAGCCGGTCATGCTGGCCGGGCGCGGCCAGGAACTCGGCGATCACGAAAAGGGACATGACGTGGCCTCCTTTGGGCCTCTTTCACGCGTGGCGGGCCGGGCCGCTGCCCGCGCCGGACACGGTGATCGCGGTGGCGATGTCCTCGAGGTCGGTGGGAGTCAGCTCCAGCGAGCCGGCGCCGATCCAGCCGTCCACCTGGGCGGCCGTGCGTGCGCCGACGATCGCGCCGGTGATGCCGGGCCAGGCCAGCACCCAGGCGATGGCGACCTCGGCCACGGTGCGGGCACGACGCTCGGCGATCGGCCGCAGCGCCTCGGCGAGCCGGAGGTTGGCGCTCAGGCCGGTGGTGAAGTCGTGGTGAGCGGTGCGCCAGTCTTCTGCGGGTAGGCCGGCCACGCGCTCGGCGGAGAAGGCCCCGGTGAGCAGACCGGACTGCAGCGGCGAGTAGACGATGACTCCGGTCTCGTGGGCGTGGGCCCAGGCGATCTCGGCGGCGGACGACCGGTTGATCGCGGAGAACGGCGGCTGGATGACGTCGACGTGGGCGATCCGCTCGGCGGCCTCCAGCAGGTCGGGCGTGTGGTTGGACAGCCCGATCGCCCGGACCTTGCCTTCGGCCTTCAGATCGGCCATGACCTGCCAGTACTCCTCCAGCGGCGTGGCGTTGGGCGACACCGCGCCGAACCCGCCGCCGGCGTACTCCAGTGACTCGCCGGTGTCGGGATAGTGCACCTGGTACAGGTCGATGTGATCGACGCCCAGCCGCCGCAGCGAGTCTTCGAGCTCGCGGCGGACGCTGGCGGGCTTCATGATGCGCCGGGGCGCGGCCGACGGGTTGTCCGGGTCCCAGACCAGGCCGACCTTGGTGAAGAGGTAGGGGCGGTCAGTCTCGGGCAGATCGGCGACCGCCTTGCCGACCAGTTCCTCCGAATGGCCCAGGCCGTAGACGGCGGCGGTGTCGATCCAGTTGACGCCGGCCTCCAGCGCGTGGCGGATCGCGGCGACCGACTCGGCGTCGTCCGTGGCACCCCAGCTGAAGGTCCAGCCCGAGCCCGACACGGCCCACGAACCGAAGCCCAACCTGGTGATCTCCATATCGGTACGCCCGAGCCGGTGGACGGGCAACTGCGAAGACGTCACGTGAGTGAACCTCCAAAATCTTTTGCCGCCACGGTGTGCCCCGGGGCGGCGCCGGAGCCGTTCCGGCGCCATCCACTGTGGGCGGGCGGCCCCGGCTCAGCCAGCCCCAGCGCGTGCCTGGGCACGCCATGACCAGGCACGCCCAGGCGGGGTCGGCGATACTTGAGGGCATGATGTTGGATCGACGTGCCGAGCTGGGCGAGTTCCTCCGGTCGCGGCGGGCCCGGCTGCGTCCACAAGAGCTCGGCCTGACCGCGTACGGGCAGCGGCGCCGCGTCCCCGGGCTGCGGCGCGAAGAGCTGGCGCAACTGGCCGGAGTCAGCGTCGACCACTACATCCGGCTGGAACAGGGACGCAGCCTGCACTTCTCCGCCGAAGTGCTGGACGCGGTGGCCCGGGCGCTGCGGCTGGACGCCGCCGAACGCACGTACCTGCATCGCCTGGCCCGGCCCGCTCCGCCCATCGTGCCCGCCGCTGCCGACCGGCCGTCGCTACGCGCCGGCATCCACCGGATGTTGGCATCGATCCATGACGTGCCGGCCTATCTGGTCGACCGCGACACCACCGTGCTGGCCTGGAACCGGCCCGCCGCCGCGCTGATCACCGACTTCGGGGCGCTGGCGCCCAAGCAGCGCAACATGGCCCGGCTGACCTTCCTGGACGAGGGCATCCGCCACCTGTACGCCGACTGGCCGGCACGAGCCCGCGACATCGTCGCGTTCCTCCGCCTGGACGCCGGGCGTGAGCCCGGCGATGCGTCCATCGCGGCCCTGGTCGCGGAGCTATCGGCCGCCAGCGCCGAGTTCCGCCGGTTGTGGAGCGAGCACCAGGTGAAGGACAAAGTCCACGGGCGCTACCTGTACCGGCATCCGCTGGTCGGGGAGCTTGAGCTGGCTTATGAGACCTTGCGGCTGCCGGATCACCCGGAGCTGGCGCTCGCCGTCCACACCGCCGACGAAGGCTCTGCCTCCGAGACCGCGCTCCGGCTCCTGACCAGCTGGACCGATCAGGAGACACCGGCCCGCTGACCGCCTCTGGTACGGGCTGACAGCTACGTCAGTGCATGGGGTCCCGGTAGCAATGAAGAAATTTCCAACGAAGTAGTCTCTGACCTGCATAAACGGAGACACTTGACCGCCTGTGGCGGGTGATGATCGCTGCCGCTACGTTCGTTCCGGTTTCAACCCAGCCACGGTAACGTGCACAGCTGGACGGCCAGCCCCAACCGCGCCGCGGGCCCGCGCCCGCCGCCACGGTCCAGGTTGTCGATGAAGCCCAGATCCTTCCGCGTCAGCGTGAAGAACTGGAACAGTTCCTCCCGGCCGATCCGGATACGACCGCAGTCGCTCCATCTGCTCATCAGAGAAGAACTGGGTCGCCAACCCATCAACCTCCACGGAAGTACTGCAACCAGTACGAACCGTAGCGGCAAAGATCGTTAACCGTCCTAGGAAGGCGAATAACGCAGTTCAGAGATGGGTTCGTTGGATGCGGCCGATGCGCTTTGTGGTTAGGGCGCGGAGGCAGTGACGAGCGTGTCAAGCTGCTGGTTTCCGGCGGCGATCAAGGGAAGCGACGGTCTCTCGGGCCGGTGTGGGGTGCCCCGTGGCGATCAGTGACTCGGACATCTCAAGCGTGCTTTCCGCTTACCTCGACCGTTACCCGGGGGAGGCCGTGCTGCTCCCTCAGGGAGGGGCGGCTTCGCGGCATGTGGGCGAGGATGCGGAGTCTGCCCCGCGACCCGGGAGGAGACGTGATGACCCATGGTGACCTCATCCCCGGCAACGTGCTCGTGTCCGCGGGCCGGCTCAGCGGGATCCTCGACGTCGGCGGCTTCGGCCCGGCCGACCCCGCTCTGGATCTCGTGAGCGCGTGGCACCTGCTGGAGGCGGGGCCGCGGCAGGCGCTCCGCGAGAGGCTCGGCAGCGACGACCTCGCATGGGAGCGGGGCAAGGCGTGGGCCTTCCAGCAGGCGATGGGCGCGGTCTGGTACTACGTCGACAGCAACCCGGCCATGAGCCGTATGGGCCGGCGCACTCTGGAACGCCTTTTGGCCGACACGTAGCCGGCCGGACGCCGGTGAGAGATGCGGACCGTACCGCCGGGCGGGTGCGCCGTCAGATCGCGCGGGCGGCGCGGAGGAGCTCCGCGCGGACCTGCTCCTCCGGGAGGTCCGTCGTGTGCACCACGCCCCACTGCAGCGCCCCCAGCACGGCCCAGCCGCGCAGCCGGGCCCCGGCGTCCGGCTCCGGTCCCACCAGCCGGCCGAACAGCTCATCCCGGAACGTCCGGATGGCCTCGCCCGGCGACCCCGGCGGGGCGTCGTCGGCGCCGCCGACGTCCTCCATGATCAGGCGCAGCACCGTCCGGTGCCGCACGACGAAGCCGACCAGGGCCTCCAGGAACTCCTCCCGGCCGGCGAACTCGGCGCCCAGCAACGTGAGCATGTCGTCGGCGCAGGGCGCGAGCAGCTCGGCGGCCAGCCGGTCCTTGGGGTGGAAGTGGTAGGCGACCGCGGTCTTGGTCAGCCCGACGGCCGCCGCGATGTCGGCGAGCGAGGTCCGCGCGTAGCCGCGCTCGGCGAACAGCGTGCGGGCGGCGGCGAGGATCCTGCTGCGGGTGTCGTCGGCTGTGGTCATCGTCTCATTTCCGTATTCGCCTCAGCCTTCGGGTATATCCCGATCTATCGTAGATCCTGTACGACCGTACAGGACGGCCGTCGAGGAGGGGGCCTGCGATGACGCGGTTCTTGGGACGGCTGGGCGGCTGGTGCGCCCGGCACGGGATGGTGGTACTGGCGTTATGGGTGGTCGCGGCGGCCGGCCTGCTGGGCGGCAGCCTCGTGCTCGGCAGTCCGGTCAGCAACGACGTGACGATCCCCGGAACGGACGCGCAGCGCGCGCACGACCTCATGCGCACCGGCTTCGGCCCCGGCTACGACACGGGCGGCACGGTGCAGCTCGTCGTCTACTCGGCCAAGGGGCAGCTCATCGACAAGCCCCGCAAGGAGGCCGTCGAGCGGGCGATCGCCGCCATCCGCGCGGTCCCGCACGTCAAGCAGGTCGACACGCCCTACCGCCGCGGCGGCATCGCCTCCAACCTGCAGATCGGCCTCATCACCGTCCGCCTGGAGGGGCACGACACCACCAAGCCCGCCGAGGCCGCCCAGGCCGTGTCGCGGGCCGCCGCGCCCGCCAGGGCCGCCGGGCTGGAGGTCGTCCCCGCCGACAGCTCCACCCCCGCCGACAAGGAGATCAAGACCGGGCCGAGCGAGATCATCGGTGTGGCGTGCGCGCTGCTGGTGCTCGTCTTCGCGTTCGGCACGCTGACGGCGGCGCTGGTGCCGATCTTCACCGCGCTGGTCAGCGTGGCCGCCGGGCTGGGCATCATCGGCCTGCTCGGCCACGTCGTCGACGTGCCGAAGCAGGCGGGCATCATGGCCACGATGATCGGGCTCGGCGTGGGCATCGACTACGCGCTGTTCCTGCTGTCGCGGCACCGCAGGCTGCTCGCCGACGGCGTGCCCGTCCAGGAGTCGGTGCGGCGCACGGTCGCGAGCTCGGGCGGCGCCGTGGTGTTCGCGGGCGGCACGGTCATCGTCGCGCTGAGCGCGCTCGTCCTCGGCGGGTTCCCGCTGCTGCGCACGCTCGGCTGGATCACCGGCATCTCGGTCGTCACGGCCGTGCTCACCTCGGTCACGCTCGTCCCCGCCCTGCTCGGGCTGCTCGGTCACCGCGTGAACGCGCTCAAGCTGCCCTTCCTCGGCCGCCGCCGCGGCGAGTCGTCCGGCTGGGCCGGTCTCGGGGCGTGGGTGGCCCGCCGCCCGTGGCGGGTGCTGATCGGCAGCGTCGTCGTGCTGGCCGCCCTCACCGCCCCCGCCCTGGCGATCAAGCTCGGGCCGCTCGACGAGGGGTACGGCGCCCAGGGCTCCGAGCCGCGGCGCGCGTATGAGCTCATGGCCTCGGGCTTCGGGCCGGGCGTCAACGGGCCGCTGCTCGTCGTCGCCCGGCTCGACGAGAAGGCGGCCGACGCCAAGGCCCCCGTGGTGGAGCGGCTCACCGACGCGATCGAGGACGTGGACGGCGTCGCGCACGTCGCCCCGGCCAAGGTCGGCACGTCCGGCCGGTCGGTGATGATCCAGGCGATCCCCGACTACGCGCCCAGCGACGCCCGCTCCGCGGACGTCGTGCACGACGTCCGCGCCCTTTCCGTGCCCGGCGCCCACCTGCACGTCGGCGGCAAGGTCGCCGCGCTGACCGACGCCGGTGACCGCATGGCCGAGCGGACGCCGCTGGTCATCGGCGTGGTCGTGCTCCTCAGCGCCCTGCTCCTGCTGCTCGCCTTCCGCGCCCCGGTGGTCGCGCTGAAGGCCGCGGTCATGAACCTCGTCTCGCTCGGCGCCGCGTTCGGCGCGCTCGCGATGGTCTTCTCCGTCGGGCTCGGGAGCCGGCTCGTCGGCATGGACCCGCCGCTGGAGGCGTCGTCGCTGCAGACGTTCTTCTTCACGGTGCCGATCGAGAGTTATGTGCCGCTCATGCTGTTCGCGGTGCTGTTCGGGCTGTCGATGGACTACGAGGTGTTCCTGCTGACGGCCGTGCGGCAGGCGTACCTGCGGCACCGCGACAACTCCCGCGCGGTCGCCGAGGGTCTCGGCTCGACCGGCCGGGTGATCACCTCGGCCGCGCTCATCATGGTGTCCGTGTTCGTGGCGTTCATCGCGTATCCGGACCCGATGGTGAAGACGTTCGGCGTGGGACTGGCGGCGGCCATCGCCGTGGACGCCACGATCATCCGGGGCTTCCTGGTGCCCGCCACGATGGTGCTGCTGGGCCGGGCGAACTGGTGGTGCCCACGCTGGCTGGACCGGCTGCTGCCGAACCTGTCGGTCGAGGGTCACGAGGAGGACGACCACGACGGCCGGACCGGAGGGGACACCGGCCAGGGCGAGCGCGAGGAGCTGCCCGAGCCGGTGGGGGCCCGCGGCTGAGCGCACCCCCGCGCACGGGACGGCTCCGCTCCGCTCGAGGCGGGGCGGGGCCGTCTGTCCGCCGGGGAAGGCGTCATGTGTCCGCGCGGGTCACTACTTCATCGGCTTGGGCTCTTCCTTCTTGGGCTCTTCCTTCTTGGGCGTGCAGCTGTGGAAGCCGCTCATGTAGCCGTCGCGGAAGCCCTTGTTCCAGGCGCCGCTGCCGGTGGAGTTGAGGTCGAACGGCTTGTTGTTCCTGCAGTCCGACCGGCCCTCGGTGAAGCCGCTGTCGTGGCCTCTGTTGTAGCGCTTCTTCCACTTCTTGCCGGGCTTCTCGCTCAGGGTTCCGGTAGCGGTCTGGACGACCGGCGCCGACGCCTCCGCAGTGCTCGCGGAGGCGGACGCGGGGGAGGCCGCGGCCGGCCCGAACGCGAGCGCGCCGAGGAGTGCCGGGGCAGCCAGCATCATCACTCGCCTGGTACGCATTCCTGTCTCCTTGATCCCGCCGGCCCGCGGTGACGGCCACCCCGGGTGCTCCGGCGCCTCACCGGCAAGCATGGCCAGCGCCCTGTGACCACCCCGTGATGCCGGCGTGACGGCGGCATCACCGGGGCCGCGTCAGTGCTCGCCCGCCGGGCACAAACCGGTGATGAGGTCGCGCAGCCGCGGCGTCGGTGACAGGTCCAGCTCGTCGCGCAGCGCCCGCTCGTACAGCCGGTACTGGCGCAGCGCCTCGGCCTGGTTGCCCTCGGCCAGGTGCGCCTCGACCAGGGCGGCGCAGGCGCTCTCCCGCAGCGGCTCGGCGTGCAGGGCCACGCTGGCCGCGGACACCGCGTCGGCGAACCTCCCGGCCCGGACGAACCGGGACGACAGCGCCTCCAGCGCGTGGAGCCGCTGCTGGTGCCACTGCTCGGCCTCCCGCAGGACCCAGTCGTCGTACCAGCCGGGCAGCAGGCCGTGGGACAGCACGTCGATGGCGTGGCGGTCGAGGTCCTCGCCGCCGCCGGCCGGCCCGTCCGGGCCGAGGATCCGCTCGACCAGGGCCCTGGCCTCGTGGAGGTCGACCCGCGTGTCCGGCGCCAGGCCGACCTCGGTGGAGCCGACGTGCAGCATCCGGCGGCCGGCGCCGTCCAGGCGGGCCAGCGCGGAGCGCAGGCTCGCGTACGCGCGATGCTCCGGCGCGTCGGGCCACAGGGTGGCGGCCGTCAGGCTGCGCGAGACGACCCGGCAGCCCAGGGCGAGGAAGGCGAGCAGACGTTCGGACCCGCTGGAGACGCTGATCTGGTCGTCGCCCGCGAGGAGCCGGAAGCCGCCGAGGAGTGTGAGACGGAGACTGCTGCCCATGGCCTTCGGTCCCTTCACTGTCCCGGATCGGAACCCCTGGTCAACGCTCGATGTCTAGGTCGGTGCCATTCCGTCCGGGTATGTACCCATTTGAGAGGGTTTGTCAGCTCGCGACGGTGGCGCCGCCGGACCGCCGCCAGCCCGTGATGCCTCCCTCCAGGGGCAGCGCCCGGAAGCCGTGCGCCCGCAGCAGTCGCACCGCCTCCGGTGACACGACGCAGTACGGGCCGCCGCAGTAGGCGACGATCTCCGCGTCCCGCGACAGCTCCTCAAGCCGTTCGCGCAGCTCGGCCAGCGGGACCGACACCGCGCCCGGCACGTGGGCGGCGGCGAAGGCCGCCGCCGAGCGCACGTCGACCACCACCGTGCCCGGGTCGGCCAGCCGGGCTGCCAGCTCGGCGGCCGTCACCCCCTCGGGGGTGCCCAGGTGGCGGGCCACCGCCTCGCGCAGGTCGGCGAGCCGGCCGTGCGCGAACGTCTGCAGCTCCCCGAGGAAGCGGGACACCCCCTCGTCGGCCAGTCGGTAGAAGACCTTCGTGCCCTCCCGCCGGCTGGTGACCAGGTGGGCGGCGCGGAGCTGCTGGAGCTGCGCCGAGGTGTTCTTCAGCGCGATGCCCGCCTCCTCGGCCAGCTCCTCGACCGTCCGCTCCCGCTGGTCCAGCACGTCCAGCAGTCGGAGCCGCACCGGGCTGGCCAGGGCCTTGCCCACCCGGGCGAGCTGCTCGTAGATCGGCTCTTCCGGGAAGCCGGCCATCAGACCATGAACTGGTCGTGGCGGTGGTACAGCTCGGTCCACTCCTCGTCGCTGAGCTGCCGGCCGGTCGTGGCGATCTCGGCCAGCTCCTCGAAGTACCCCTCCCTCGGGGCGCCCGGGGTGAACAGGATGAGCATGGTCGCCGGGGCCCCGGACTCGTTGCGGAAGCCGTGGATGCCGCCCTCCGGGACGAACAGGAAGTCCCCCTGACGCCCGTCGATCCACCGGTCGCCGTTGAACAGGCGCACCGTGCCGTCCAGGACGTAGAAGGACTCGGTCATGGTGCGGTGGAAGTGCGCGCCGGCGCCGCCGGGACGCGGCCCCATCTCCCACCGGTACAGCCCGAACGCGCCGCCCGTGGTGGCGCCCGTCCCCAGGTGGTGCACGTGCGTGCGCCGCTGCGCGGGGTCGTCGGTCTCGGGGCCCATCACGAGGTCGGCGGGCGCGTCGGCCGGCCGGAACCGGCTGCTGACCTCGCCCTTCTCGCCGAAGTAACGCGGTTGGGGGTACGACATGGCTATCTCCTCTGCTTTTCTAAGGATCGTTAGAATAGCAGAGGAGATCGCCGATCAGAAGACGATGACCGTACGGGCCACGGTGCCCTGGCGGACGTGCGCGACCGCCTCGTTGACCTGCTCCAGCGGCAGCCGCTCCGTGATGAGGCCGTTGAGGTCCAGGCGGCCCCGGAGGTACTGGGCCGCCAGCATGGGCAGGTCGCGGTGCGGCGCGGCGTCCCCGCCCTGCGTGCCCATGAGGCGGCGCGAGGAGAACAGCAACGACGTGTCCACCTCCACCGGCCGGCCCGCCGGCGGGCTGCCGACCATGACCGTGGCGCCGCCCGGCGCCGTGGCGGCGAAGGCCTGGGCGAGCACGCCCGGCACCCCCGTCACGTCGAAGGCGTAGTCCACGCCGCCCCGCACCACCTCGCCGACCTGCGCGGGCAGGTCCCCGGGGATGAGCGTGTGCGTGGCGCCGAAGCGCTCGGCGAGCTTGAGCTTCCCCTCCGCCACGTCGGCCGCGATGATCGTGGTCGCGCCGGCGAGGACCGCGCCCTGGATGACGTTGAGGCCGACGCCGCCGCAGCCCACCACGAGCACGCTGGAGCCCGGGGCGACCCGCGCCACGTTGAGCACGGCGCCGACGCCCGTGACGACGCCGCAGGCCAGCAGGGACATGGCGTCGAACGGCGCGCCGGGGTCGATCCGCACGCACATGGGCTCGTTGACCACCGTGTACTCGGCGAACGAGCCGATGCCGATGAAGCGGCGGGTCTCCGCGCCGTCCAGCGTGACGCGCGGCTCGCCGCCCATGATGGCCCGCGTCCTGGCCGGGCCCGAGCACAGGTGGAAGCGGCCGGCGCCGCAGTGGCGGCACCTGCCGCACGGGCCGCTCATCGAGACGATGACGTGGTCGCCCGGCTGGACGCCGGTCACCCCGGCTCCGACGCTCTCGACGACGCCCGCGCTCTCGTGCCCGAGGATGTACGGCAGCCGCGCGACGACCGGGCTCTTGCCGTCGATCGCCTTGAGGTCGGAGCCGCACACCCCTGAGGCCTTGATCTGGACCCGTACCTCGCCGGGTCCGGGATCGGCGATCTCGACCTCGCGGATCTCCATCGGCTCGTGGAAGGCGGTCAGGACGGCGGCGCGCATGAGCATGCGCTCACGCTAGCCCGGCGACTTCGCTGTGAGCAAGCGATTGCTCGGCTCTCCTGGTCCCGTGGCCGTTGACACCCTTTCCGGGCAAATTTACGCTGACCAAAACCAAGCGAGCGCTAGGCCAAGTGGGCTGCGGCGCACGCCGTACCCAAGAGGTGAGGCGATGGCGCGACGACATCACGAGGTGCGGCGGGGCGCGGCGGGCCTGGCGGGCGCGCTGGCCGTGACGCTGCTGCTGGCCGGCTGCGCCGCCGAGCGGAGGACGCCCGGAGCCGCCGGCGGCGCGGCCCCGGGCGTGACCGCCACGACCGTCAAGGTCGGCGGCGTGCTGACCAGGACCAGTGCCAGCGGCTACTCCACCAAGGACGCCGAGATCGGCGCCAGGGCCAGGTTCGAGCGGGCCAACGCCGAGGGCGGCGTCCACGGGCGGAAGATCGAGTTCGTCGGCGCCGAGGACGACGGCCAGGACGCGGCCAAGGGCGACGCGGCGGCCAGGAAGCTCGTGCAGCGTGACCAGGTGTTCGCCCTGGTGCCCGTGCACGCGCCCAACTTCGGCGGCGCGGCCTTCCTGGAGCAGCAGGGCGTGCCGTGGTTCGGCTGGGCCACCGGCCCGCAGTGGTGCGGCACCACCACCGGGTTCGGCTACAACGGCTGCCTCGCGCCCAAGAAGGGGGCCGGCTCGCAGACCTGGTGGGGCAGGCAACTGGCCGACCTGCTCGGCGGCGCCCAGGGCAGGAGCGTCTACGTCCAGACCACCGACTCCAGCGGCAGCAAGTACGGCGGGACGACGATCTCCCAGTCGTTCACCGCGGCCGGGTTCGAGCTCGCCGGCCTGAACTCCGGCCTGCCCGCCGCCGCGCCGCCGCCCGACTGGCTCCCGTACGTCAACAAGATCATGACCTCGGACGACGGCAAGGCGCCCGACGTCGTGGTGTCGGTCATCGCCGGCACCAAGTTCAACGTCGGCCTCTACGCCGCGCTCAAGCGGGCCGGCTACCGGGGCGTGATCACCGACGCGACCAGCTACGACGCCGCCGTGCTCAAGGACCCGGCCAGCGCGCAGGCCCTGGAGGGCGTCATCGCGGCGCCGATGTTCGAGCCGTTCGAGTCGCCCGCCCCCGAGATCGCCGCGTTCAGGTCCGACGTCGAGAAGGTCGCGCCCGGCGCCACGCTCACCCAGCACATGGCTATCGGCTACTGGGCGGCCGACATCTTCCTCGACATGCTCACCAGGACCGGCAAGGACCTCACCCGCCAGAAGTTCCTGGCCACCGCCAACGGCGACTACACCTACGAGAACGCCGGCTTCGGCCGGGTCCGATTCCCCAAGGACCACACCGAGCCCAACGGCTGCGGGGCCCTGGTCAGGCTGGAGGGCGGCGCCTTTAAGGTCGCCAAGAGCCTGAAGTGCTTCGACAACGTGCCGCTGAAATGATCGCCGGCTACATCCTCAGCGGGCTCGTCACCGGGGCCGTCTTCGCCGTCATGGGGGCGGGGCTCACCCTGTCGTACGCGGCGACCGGCGTGTTCAACTTCGCCCACGGCGCCGTCGGCTTCGTGACCGCCCTGCTGTTCTACCAGTGCGACCGCGCCGGGCTGCCCGCGTGGCTGTCGGCGCTGCTGGCCGTCGGCGTCTTCGCGCCCGCGCTCGGCTACGCGCTGCACCGGGCCATGTTCCGCGGGCTGGCCCGGGCCGGGGAGACCGCGCAGATCGTCGGCACCATCGGGCTGACGATCGCGCTGCCCGCCCTCGGGCTGCTCGCCGTGGACCTGCTCGGGCTGCCGCCGGCCGACGCCACCGCGCTGCCGCGCGGCGTCGGCCCGCACCCGGCCGTCACCCTCGACGTGCTCGGCGTCCGCCTCGACACCGACCAGCTCATCACCTTCGCGCTCTCGGCCGTCACCGCCGCCGGCCTGTGGGCGTTCCTGCGCCACACTCCGTACGGCCTGCGCATGCGCGCCTCCGTGGACCGGCGGCGGCTCGCCACGCTGCGCGGCGTGGACGTGGACGCCACCTCCGCCCTGGCCTGGATGCTCGGCTCCGGCCTCGCGGGGCTCGCCGGGGTGCTGGCCGTGCCGGTCATCGGCCTCGACGCCACCGCGTACACGGTCCTGCTGTTCGCCTCGGCGACGGCGGCGGTGTTCGGGCGGCTGCGGTCGGTGCCGTGGACGTTCGCCGCCGGGCTCGGGCTCGGCGTCGTGCAGAACCTGGTCGCCGGGTACACCGACTTCCTGGAGGAGATCACCGGGCTGCGGACCGCGGTGCCCGTCATCCTGCTGTTCGTCGGGCTCGTGCTGCTGAACCGCTCGCGGGAGCGGGTGGCGGGCAGCTCGGCCGAGGACGCGCCGCCGCCGGACCACCTGGCCGGGGTGCCGCCGTGGCGGCGGCGCCTGCCGTGGGCGCTGGCGCTCGTGGCGCTGCTGGCCTTCACCGTGGCCGGGCCCGAGTACTACGTGGGCGTCGCGGCCAACGGGCTGGTGCTGGCGCTGATCTTCTGCTCGTTCGTGGTGGTCACCGGGATCGGCGGCATGGTCAACTTGGCCCAGGCGTCCTTCGCCGCGATGGCCGCCCTGACCTGCGGCTGGGCGTACGCGTCGGGGCTGCCGTTCTTCGCGGCGATCGTGCTCGGGGTGCTGGCCGCATGCGCGGCCGGCCTGCTGGTGGCCCTGCCCGCGCTGCGGCTCGGCGGCCGGGTGCTGACGCTGGCCACGCTGGCCCTGGCGCTGCTCGCCGACCAGGTGCTGTTCCAGGTGGACGCGTTCAGCAACGGCACGATCGGCTGGCCGCTGCCCGCGCTCGGGCTCGGGTTCGCCGACACCTCGGACCCGCGGGTGCGGGTGGCGCTGCTGCTCGCGCTCGTCGGGCTCGCCGGGCTGCTGGTGCGCAACCTCGAACGGTCGGCCTCCGGGCGGGCCGTCCTCGCGGTGCGCTCGGCCCCGGCGGCGGCCGCGACCTCGGGCCTGTCCGCGCCCCGCGCCAAGATCACGCTGTTCGTGCTGGCGTCGGGCGTCGCGGGGCTGGGCGGCGTGCTGTTCGCCGTGTCCAAGGAGTCGATCACGGCGACCGACCTGCCGGCCTTCTCCGGGTTCGTGTGGCTGGCCGTGGTGGTGCTTCAGGGGGTGCGGCGCGTGGGCGGGGCCGTGCTCGGCGGGCTGGTCGCCGCCGCCGTGCCCGAGCTGCTCGCCGGCTGGGGCGTGTCGGCGCACGTGGGGGCCATCCTGTTCGGCGCGGGCGGCGTGATCCTGGCCAGGCACCCGGACGGGGTGCTGGCGCAGCTCGCCGAGTCCCGGTACCGCCGCAGGCGCCGCCAGGACCAGGAGTGCCAGAGCCCGGAGAGCCAGGACGCGGAGAGCCAGGACGCGGAGAACCCGGCGAGCCAGGACCCGGACCGCCGGGACCCGGTCCGGCGTGAGCCCGTCACGGGGGTGGTCCGCACGCCCGCCGATCAGGTCGCGGACGGCGCGCCGGCGTTGTTCCGGCTGGCGGGCGTGGTGGCCGGATACGCGGACTGCACGGTGCTGCGCGGCGTCGAGCTGTCCGTACGGCCCGGCGAGGTCGTCGCGCTGCTCGGCGCGAACGGCGCCGGCAAGTCCACCGCCTGCGCCGTGGCCGCCGGGGACCTGCCCGTGGCCGCCGGCCGGGTGCTGCTCGACGGCATGGACGTCACGCTCTGGCCCGCCCACCGCAGGGCCCGCGCCGGGGTGCTGCTGGCGCCCGAGGGCCGGGGCGTCTTCCCCGGCCTCACCGTGGAGGAGAACCTGCGTACCTGGCTCGACGACCCCGCCCCCGCCTACGAGCGGATGCCGCAGCTCGCCGCCCGCCGCACCGTCCTCGCGGGGGCGCTGTCCGGCGGCGAGCAGCAGCTCCTCACCCTGGCGCCGGCCCTCGTCCGGCCGCCGCGGGTGCTCATCGCCGACGAGCCGTCGCTGGGGCTCGCGCCGCTCGTGGTCCGGCAGGTGTTCGACGTGTTCGCCGAGTTGAGGGAGCGCGGGGTGGCGCTGCTGCTGGTGGAGGAGAGGGCGACCGAGGCGCTGGCCGTGGCCGACCGGGTGGCGTTCATGCGGCTCGGCCGGATCACCTGGACGGGCCCGCGCTCCGAGGTGGACGCCGACCGCCTGACCGCCGCCTACCTGGGGGTGTCCTGATGCTCCGGGTGACGGACGTGTCCGTGTCCTTCGGCGGGGTCAGGGCGCTGGACGGGGTCTCGTTCGAGGTGCCCGAGGGGCAGGTGTGCGGGGTCATCGGGCCGAACGGCGCGGGCAAGACGACGCTGTTCGATGTGGTGTCGGGGCTGCGCCGGCCGAGCGGGGGCCGGGTGAGCGTGGCGGGGGAGGACCTGACCCGGGTGTCCGCGGTCCGGCGGGCCCGGCGCGGGGTGCGGCGCACGTTCCAGCGCACCCAGGTGTTCGGGCGGTTGACCGTGGCCGGCAACGTGCTGGCGGCGCTCGACTGGCGCGGCGGGGGCGGCGGCCTGGCCGCCGACCTGGTCGGCCGGCCCGCGCGCGGGCGGCTGGAGCGCGAGCGCGGGCGGCGCGTGGACGAGGTGCTGGAGCTGTGCGGGCTCACGGCCCTGCGCGACGCGTACGCGGCGGCGCTGCCGGTGGGGCAGCGGCGGCTGGTGGAGCTGGCCCGCGCCCTGGCCGACCGCCCGAGGCTGCTGCTGCTCGACGAGCCCACCTCCGGTCTCGACGCGGAGCAGACGGCCCGGCTGCGCGCGGTCGTCGGGGCGCTGGACACGACGGTGCTGCTGGTCGAGCACGACATGGGCTTCGTCATGGACGTCTGCGACCGGCTGGTGGTGCTGGACCTCGGCCGGGTCATCTCCACGGGCGCCCCGGCGGAGGTCCGCGACGATCCGGTGGTGCGGGCGGCGTACCTGGGGTGATCCCTATGTGTCAGAACGGCGGGGCCGCGCGGATCGTCTCCAGCAGGTGGGCGTGGACGCGGGCGACCGGCTCGGTGGACAGGCCGCCGGAGCGGACCGCGAGATAGCCGGTGTTGATCGGCGGCACCTCCGGCTCGGCCAGCGTCACCAGCGCGCCCGACGCCAGGTGCGCCCGGCACAGGTACGAGGGCAGCACCGACCAGCCCATCCCGGCCAGCACCGCCGCCACGACGGCGCGCAGGTCGGGGATCACCACCTGCGCGGCCATCGACGGCCGGCGGCCGAAGACCGTGCGCCAGTAGCGCCGCACGATCGGCAGGTCCTCCGCGTACGCGATCAGCGGCAGCCCCGCCGGCCACTCACCCGCCACGGACGGGGCCGCGACCAGCACGAACTCCTCGTCGTACACCGGCTCGGCCTGGATGCCCCGGTGGCGCGGCCGGATCGTGGAGATCACCAGGTCGAGCCGCCCGGCGGCGAGCCCGGCGAGCAGGTCGTCGGCCAGGCCCAGCGTGAAGCGCACCCGGAGACCGTCGCGCACCAGCGGCGCCAGCATCGGCACCACCTGCTCCGACAGGAACTCCGCCGGCCCGCCCAGGTGCACCGCCCGCTCGGCCGGCAGTCGCGACCCCACCACGGCGTCCAGCGTGTCCAGGGACGGGGCCACCCGGCGGGCCAGCTCGTCCGCGGCGGCCGTGGGCGCCACGCCGCGTGGCAGCCGGTCGAACAGCGGCCGGTCCAGCGCCGCCTCCAGGCTCCTGACCTGCGCGGTGACCGCGGGCTGCGACAGCCCGAGCGTCTGCGCCGCCGCCGTGATCGACCCCGTGCGGTACACCGCGAGGAACGTCCTGAGCAGATCCAGTGATACCGACATATCAGTATTGTGATGGCTCGGCATGCCTTGCGCTATTTGTGGCTGATGGGCGGGAGGGACATCCTGGAGGCATGACCAAGCGCATTCTCATCGCACTGACCAGCCATGACGACCTGGGCGGCGTGCGCAGGACCGGCTACTACGTGTCCGAGGCGGCCCACCCGTGGGAGGTGTTCCGCAAGGCCGGGTTCGAGGTGGACGTGGCCAGCGTGCGCGGCGGCGAGCCGCCCCAGGACGGCCACGACCCGTCCGACGAGGTCCAGAACGCGTTCCTGGCGACGGAGGCGGCCCGCGACACGGCCAGGCTGGCCGACGTGGACGGCTCCGCGTACGACGCCGTGCTCTACGCCGGCGGACACGGCACCATGTGGGACTTCCCGAACGACCCCGACGTCGCCCGCGTCGGCCGGGAGGTCTACGAGCACGGCGGCGTGGTGGCCGCCGTCTGCCACGGCCCGTCCGCCCTGGTGAACCTCACGCTCTCCGACGGCTCGTACCTGGTGGACGGCAAGAGGGTCGCCGGGTTCACCAACAGCGAGGAGAAGGCCGCGGGCGTCGACGGCGTGGTGCCGTTCCTGCTGGCCGACGCACTGGAGGAGCGGGGCGCCCGGCACGAGGGCGCGCCGGACTGGCAGGCCCAGGTGGTCGTCGACGGCCGCCTCGCCACCGGCCAGAACCCCGCCAGCGCCGCCCCGCTGGCCGAGCGCGTCGTCGAGCTGCTCGGTCAGGTCTGATCGGCAGCCGGGACCCCGGAGGTAGGGCGGCCCGTCCCGCGGAAAGAGACGGGTCATGACGCTGCACCCCAACCTCGACCCGGAGCTCCGCGCGGCCCTGGAGCTGGCGCCGCCGGCCCTGCTCGAAGCGGCGACGCTCACCTCGGAGGCCGTCGCGCGGCAGCGGGCCGAGATCGACGCCCTGCTGGCCCTCGCGCCGCCGCCGGGCCCCGGGGTGGCGGTCGAGGACCGGCGCGTGCCCGGCCCGGAGGGGGCGCCGGACGTGCGCCTGCGGCTCTACCTGCCGGCCGGCGAGCCCGCCGGCCCGGCCGGGCGGCCCTGCCTGTACTGGATCCACGGCGGCGGCATGGTCCTCGGCCGGCCGGAGATGGACGACGGCCTGCTCGCCGGGTACGCCGAACGGCTCGGCTGCGTCGTCGTCTCCGCCGATTACCGGCTCGCGCCCGAGCACCCGCACCCCGCGCCCGTCGAGGACTGCTACGCGGGCCTCGTGTGGACGGCCGCGAACGCCGCGGCGCTGGGCGCGGACCCGGCCCGGCTGGCCGTCGCCGGCATGAGCGCGGGCGGCGGCCTGGCCGCGGCCACCGCCCTGCTCGCCCGCGACCGGGGCGGACCGGCCCTGGCGTTCCAGCTCCTGGCCTGCCCGATGCTCGACGACCGCGGCCTCACCGCGTCCAGCCGCAGCCTGGCCGACGCGCTGCTGTGGAACGGGGCGGCCAACGCCTTCGGCTGGCGGGCCCTGCTCGGCGACCGCGCGGGCGGCGACGACGTCTCCCCGTACGCGGCGCCCGCGAGGGCGACGGACCTGTCCGGGCTGCCTCCGGCGTTCGTGGACGTGACCGAGCTGGAGATCTTCCGGGACGAGGCGATCGACTACGCGCGGCGGCTCGCCGAGGCGGGGGTCTCGACGGAGTTCCACCTGTACCCGGGCGCGTTCCACGGGTTCGACGTGCTGCTGCCGGACACCGAGCTGGGACGCGCGGTCGCCGCGGCGCGGCTGGCTGCCCTCGGGCGGGCCTTCCGCCGGCCGCCCGGCCTGGCCAGTGAACCAAGCGTGCGCTAGGTTGGTGTCGTGGATCTCGACTTCTCCCGGGCCGAGCAGGACTTCCGCGCCGAGGTCCGCGACTGGCTGGCCGCGCACGTGCCCGGCCCGCTGCCGTCGATGGACACCCCCGAGGGCTTCGAGGCGCACCGCGCCTGGGAGGCGCTGCTCGCCGCGGCCCGCCTGTCCGCCGTCTCCTGGCCCGAGCGGTACGGCGGACGCGGCGCCTCGCTCATCGAATGGCTGATCTTCGAGGAGGAGTACTGGGCCGCCGGCGCGCCCGGCAGGGTCAGCCAGAACGGGATCTTCCTGCTCGCCCCCACCCTGATGACGTACGGCACCGAGGAGCAGCGGCGCGCCTGGCTGCCCGGCATGGCCCGCGCCGACCAGGTGTGGGCGCAGGCGTGGTCCGAGCCCGAGGCCGGCAGCGACCTGGCCGCGCTCACCTCCCGGGCCGAGCGGGCCGACGGCGGCTGGCGGCTGTACGGGCAGAAGACGTGGAGCTCCCGGGCCGCCCACGCCTCCCATGGGTTCGGCCTGTTCCGCACCTCCGGGGCGCGGCACAAGGGGCTGACCTACGTCATGTTCCCGCTGGACGACGTCACGGTGCGGCCCATCGCGCAGCTCGACGGGCTGCCGGGGTTCGCGGAGCTGTACTTCGACGGCGTGTACGTGCCCGACTCGATGGTGATCGGACAGCCCGGTGAGGGCTGGCGCATCGCCATGGCCACCACCTCCTCCGAACGCGGCCTCGCCCTGCGCAGCCCCGGCCGGTTCCTGGCCACCGCCGACCGGCTCGTGGAGTTGGCCCGCGACGCCGACCCGGCCTTCGCCGACCGGGCCGCCCGGTGCTGGACCGACGCCGAGGCGTACCGGCTGCACACCTTCCAGACCGCGCGCCGGATCATGGCCGGGGAGGAGATCGGCTCCGCGTCCAGCATGGGCAAGGTCTTCTGGTCCGAGCTGGACCTGCGGATGCACGGCCTGGCCATGGAGCTGCTGGGGGAGGGGGCGGGGCGGACGCCCTGGCTGGACGGGTTCCTGTTCGCGCTGGCGGGGCCCATCTACGCGGGCACCAACGAGATCCAGCGCACGATCATCGCCGAGCGCGTCCTGGGCCTGCCCCGGTGAACGACCTCACCCCCGCGCCACGCCGTGCGCCCGCCGCCCGTGGGCGGCCCCGCGCGGGCGTCGGCGGTGAGCCGTCCCGCGCGCCCGCCGAGGGTGAGCCCGTCCAGACCGCGAGCCGAGCCGGGAGGCCGCCCCGATGAACTTCGCCTTCACCCCCGACCAGCTCGCCCTGGCCGGGACCGTCCGGGACGTGCTGGCCGAGCACTGTCCCGCCGCGGCGCTGCGCACCGAACGCCTGCCCGCCTGGGACCGGCTCGCCGCCGTGGGCTTCTTCGGGATGCTGGTCCCGCCCGAGGCCGACGGGCTGGGGCTGCGTCTCGTGGACGCGCTGCCCGCGCTGGAGGAGACCGGCCGGGCCTGCCTGCCGGGGCCCGTCGTCGAGACGGCCGTCGTGGCGCCGTACCTGCTGCCCGGGGTACCCAAGCTCGCCTCCGGGGCGGTGCGCGTGAGCGTTGTGCCGCCCGGGGGCGTCGGCGCGCCGGACGCGGACCTCGCCGACCTCATCGTGGTCGCCGGGACCTTGCCTGACGCGGGGCCTGACGCGGGGCCTGACGCGGGGCCCGGCGCGGGGCCCGGCGCGGGGGCCGGTGCCGTCGTGCCGAGACTGGTGGCGCGGGAGGCGGCGCGGCTGCGGCCGGTGCCGGGCCCCGACCCGTGCCGCCGCCTGTCCGAGGTGTCGTTCACGGAGTCCACGCCGGTGGAACGGCCGCTCGCGCCGGCGCTGCGGGCGGCCACCGTGGCGACCGCCGCCCAGCTCATCGGGGTCGCCCGGCGGCTGCTGGACGTCTCCGTCGCCTACGCGCGGACACGGCGGCAGTTCGGCGCGCCCATCGGGTCGTTCCAGGCGGTCAAGCACCGGCTCGCCGACGTGGCGGTCGCGATCGCGTTCGCCGCGCCGCTCGTCCACCGGGCCGCCCTGTCGGTGGACTCGCTGTCGGCTGGTTCTCCGGAGCCGGTCGTGGAGCGGGACGTGAGCGCCGCCAAGGCCGCCGCCGGTGAGGCCGCCGACCTCGCCGCCCGCGCCGCCCTCCAGACGCACGGCGCCATCGGTTACACCGAGGAGCTGGACCTGCGGTTCTGGCTGGCCCGCGCCTGGTCGCTGTCGGCCGCGTACGGCGGCGCGGCCGAGCACCGGGCCAGGATCCGCGAGACCCTGGCCGGCGGCGTCACCCGGCGGTACCCGTGAAGTACGGCGTGCCCCTGGGCCTCATCCACCCGGCCGCGTGGAAGGACGTCGCGGTGGCGGCCGACCGGCTCGGGTTCGAGTCGGTGTGGCTGCCCGAGCACCTGGTGTTCACCACCGACCTGTCGTCGGCCGCGTACCCGGGCACCTCGGAGCCCGGCATCAGGCCGTCCACGCCGCTGTTCGACGCCCCGGCGTACCTGTGCTGGCTGGCCGCGCTCACCACCCGCGTCCGGCTCGGCACGGCCGTGCATCTGCTCGCGCTGCGGCACCCGTTCGTGTCGGCGCGCGCCTTCGCCACCCTCGACGTGGTGTCCTCCGGCCGGGCGATCTGCGGGGTCGGGGCAGGGTGGTACCAGGGCGAATGGGACGCGGCCGGGGTGCCGTTCGCGGACCGGGGCGCCCGGCTGGACGAGGCCATCGAGGTGACGCGGCGGCTCTGGAGCGAGCCCGTGGTGGCGCACTCCGGGAGGTTCTACAGCTTTCCCGAGGTGGCGTTCGAGCCGAAGCCCGTACAGCACCGGCTGCCGATCCTGTGCGGCGGCGAGTCGCCCGCCGCGCTGCGCCGGGCCGCGCGGCTGTGCGACGGGTGGATCAGCATGCCGCACACGCTGGAGTCGATCCGGCCGCGGCTCGACCGCCTCGCCGCGCTCGGCGGGGCGAGATCGGTCACGGTCCACGCGTACGAGCTGGGATCGCCGGACGAGGTGCCGTCCTGGGCCGCGCTGGGGGTGGACCGGCTCATCGTCCGCCCATGGAGCCGGAGCAGGGACGCGGTGTCGAGCCTGGAGTCGTTCGCGTCCCGCTACGGGGTGACGCCAGGCGCCCGGGAGACGAGGGTGGGGGGCTAGGGACGGGGCCTGGTCCAACGGACGGTGTGCGTCTCGTCGTCACCGCCTCGCACCTCTTTCCGACGCGTTCAGCCGGATACGAGCCGCTATGGTCTTCGCAAATGATCATAGCTGTCTGGAGGTGTCGCATGGCTTCCTCTGCCGAGGTGCCATCCCCGCAGGTGGCCATCGATGCCGGTGGCAGGTCCTCCTCAGGACGCCGCTTCCTCATACTCACGGAGGAGTACGGGCAGTTCATCGCGGAGTCCCGGGAGCGGTGGGGTAATGAGCTTCCGTTGCCGTACGAGGAATTCGCAGAACCGTACAACGAGCTGAGAAACGAACTCCTGGACGACTGCCGGGGACTCGGCACGACGCTGCTCGGCATCGGCGACGGTCAGATCGTCATGTCAGGCCGGAACATGGATGTCGAGCAGGTCAACACGATGAATGCCCTGCGACTGGGCCGCGGGCCGGCAGAGGCATGAGCCTGATGAGCGAGCCGGTGGTGGTCGCGGGTCTCGGCATCCTGGGAGTCCCCCCGCTGCCTGATGTCGGCGTGCTCGACCGGCATATCGCCGTACTCGACACGGTTGCCGCCCACCACCGGCGGCTGGTGTCCGAGGGCGTCAGTGCCTACCAGCTCGCCGCCCGCAACCAGGGACCCGCCGCAGATTCGCTGCACGCCTTCATGACCAGCCGCGACGGCGCACTACCCCAGGCCGAGGACCTCGCCGGTCGCTTCACCGCTGCGGCGGGCGGCCTGCGCGTCACGAGAAGCGTGATCGTATGGGTGGGGGGCGTGCTCGCCGGCGCCGCGGTCGCCGCCGGAGTCGCCGTGGTCGTGGCCCCGCAGTTCCTGCCCCGCCTGACCGCCATGGCGAGGCGGCTGGTCCTGCATCTCCGCGGCGTCATGAGCCGCATGGGCCGCATGCTCAAGCTCCTGCTGAGATCCCCGCGTACCAGGAGGATCGACAAGGTCGCGGGCCGCCTGCACGACGAGTGGCGCGCTTCGCGCCTGCTGAGTGACGGAACCTACGAGCCCCGCTTGAAGACGACCACCGACAAGGCCTGGGCCAGGAGGCACGGTACGGACCAGGTGGACATCGCCAACACGCGATACGACGATCTGCCCCCGGACTGGCAGAAGGAGAACCGGGACTCCGCGACCGTGGCGGTGAACGCGGTGGATCGCGCCCGCAGGAACGGAGTGGATCTGCGGAGTCCGGACTTCATGGAAGACGCCAGTGAGCACGTGCATGACATGTGGCTCCAACGGAACAATGACTGGGCCCCTCCTGAGCAGCGCCTGAAGTATGGCGACCTGTCGGAGGTGGAGAAGGAGAAGGACCGGGTGGTCGTCCGCGAAGCGCTGGACGTGCTCGCCCCGAAGCCCGGCTCCAACCGTGGTGGCCTGGGGTGATGCCGCCGGCGGGCAGCGGCGGCACCGGCCGTTCTCACCCGGCGTCCGTCAGACCCCACTTGCGAAGGGTGACACCGGGAGCACGCAGTCGGTCGGGGCAGGCGTGGTGGCCGGGTCAGGCGCGGTGGCGGCCCCTGCGGGAGCCGGTGCGGCGGCCGTCGCGGGCGGGAGTGCCCGTGGAGGACCGTTCCGGGGCGGGGGAGACCGACGTGGCGGGGGACACGCTGTGTTGCGCGTGGCCCGTGCTCGCGGGGGTGGGGGCGGCCAGGGGCGGGGTGCGGCGCGGTTCGGGGGAGCCGTCCGCGGTGGTGTGGACGGGGGAGCGGTGGCGACGGCCCCGGAGCGGCGTGTCCTGGGGGAACTGGTCGGACCAGCGGGGCTCCAACTGGCGGACGTCCCAGCGCCCTCCGGCTCTATGGGCGTCGCCTCCGTGCCCGTCGCCCCGGTGGGACGCGGGCTGGGCCCAGTAGGGGTCGATCCTGCGGGCGTCCATGTGGTGCGGCTGCTCGGGACGGTGCTGGGCCGTACCGCGGTGCCGGCGACCGCGCGGGGCGGCGTCGGGCGAGAACGCGACGGGCTCCTCGACCGGGTGCCCGCTCCGGCGCCGGCGACCCCGGTAGCCGCCGGAGGAGCCGTCCTGCCGCGCGGACCGTCCCTGTGCGCCCTCCGGGTGGCCGGGGCGTCCCTGGAGGCCGTCCAGGCGGCCCGGGGGGAACGGGGAGGCGTCGGTGAAACGTGCCTGCGGGGTGTGGGCGGCATATCCCGTCTGCCCGGCGGTGCCAGCGGAGGCGGCCTGCGGGGCGTCCCCGGTGTGCGCGGTGGCGTGGGACGGGCGGCCGAAGGCGTCCCAGGGCTCCTGCTCGCGGGGCGGCAGGCCCTGGGCGTCCCGCAGCAGGCTCCGGGCGTCCCGCACCAGGTGCGCGACCTCCTGCGGCAGCGCCTCGGCGGCAGGCCACGGCTCCGTGGGCGCGTACCGCGTCGCCGGGCCCTCGGCCCGTCGCGACCCCTCCGCCTGCTGCGGCGGGTACGCCACCGGCCGGGAAGCGTGGCGCCGGACCGGATCGGACGTGTGGGTGGACGAGCGCGCGCCGGCGGCCGACATCGGCCGCGGGCCGAACGCGTCGAACGCGCTCGTCGCCTCCGGGATCGTGAAAGTGCCGAACGGCAGCGCCAGCCGGGCCGCGACCGTCTCCAGCGAGACTCCCCGCCGTACGGCGGCCGGGTCCAGCGGCGCGAACCGGTCCAGGGGCGCCGGGTCCATGGGGGTCAGGCGGCCGTCCGCGTCCGACGTGAGAGGGGTGGGGCGGCGGTGGCGGTGGCGTTCCGTCGTGCCGTCGACCGGCACGATACGGCGCGCGCCGAGCGCCTCCAGCGGGGCGCTCTGGTGGATGGCCGTGGGCTCCAGCGGGGCGGCTGCCCCCTGCTCCGGGCGCCGGTCCGGGAACAGCTCGGCGAGGATGTCCGGGTGGAGCGGGAGGGGACCCGTCGCGGCGGGGTCCGCCGGGAAGAAGTCCGCGGCCGAGGGGGAGCCGGTGCCCGGCGTGGCCGGCGCCGCGGGGGTGAGCGCGGCCGAGCGCGCCGCGGCGACCGGCTCCACCGTCTCCAGGAGGGCGTCGGCGGCCGTCGCCGTGGACCTGCGGCCGGAGCGGTGCCCGCCCGTGGCGCCGGAGCGAGCCCCGCCCGTGGCACCGGTCGCCAGGGCCGCACGGGCATGGGCCGGGGATCCGGCGACCAGGGTGGCGCCGGCCGTCGCCGTCGCGCCGGCGGCGAGGGCCGCTCCGGCCGTGGCGCGGGCCGTGGCGGTGGCGAGGGTAGAGGCGGCAGTCACCGTGGAGCGCGTCACCAGGGTCGCGCCGGCAGCGACGGGAGCCGTGGCCGGGCGGCGGGTACGGCGGTGGCGGCGGCGGGCCGGGGAGGCCGGGACGGGGGCCGGGGCGGCGAGGGCGGGCCGGGCGCGCAGATGCCGCGTCTTGGCCACCGCCAGCAGCGCGAGGGCGGCGACCAGCGCGGAGCCCACCAGCGCAGGCGCCTCCAGTGCCGGGGACGAGTGCGGCGCGGCGGCGTCCACGGGCGGCGGCGACAGGGGCTCACTGGTGACCGCCTTGGTGCCGGCCGTGACGGGCTTGGCGTGCTTGCCCTTCTTGGCGGCCTTGTCGGCGTTCACGGTGGACCCGGTGGTGGGGGCGGTGGCCTGGGGCTTGGCCTGTGCCTGGGCGGTGGGCGCCGGGGTGGGGGCCGCGGCCTGCTGGGCCCCGTTGGTGGGCTTCGCGGCGGGCTTGGCGCGGGCGGCCAGCGGCGGCTGGACGATGGTGACCTCGGAGTACGGGATCAGCGCCCCGAGCGTGCTGTCGGTCTGCTGGAGGAGCCCGGTGTCGGTGTTCGCCGGAGGCAGGACGGGATCGACCTGGTTCTGGCGGGCCTCGCGGTCGAGCCGCTCCTTGATCCGCCACGGGTAGCCGTAGCCGACCACCTTGCTCGTGTCACGTTCCTTGCGCTTGGCGACGCCGCCGTCGATGTTGCCCTCGATCGTGTAGATCGTGTCGCCCTCGACGCGGGTGACGATGCCCACATGGTCGATCTTGTCGATGCTCCGCGAGCCGCTCCAGTCGTAGAAGACGAAGGCTCCCGGCTGGGGCTTGTGCCCCCAGGCGTCGTGCTTGCGGAACCACTTGGCGTGACTGACGGTCCAGGCGAACTGGCCCATCCACTCCTCGTAGCCGAGCTTGTGCGCGGCCCACGAGAGCATCATGTCGCACCACGGCGCGGAGGTGTAGTCGGCGTCGAACTCGACGTTCTTGCCGTACCAGTCGCCGAACTTGGTGTAGGCACCGCCCCTCTCCGAGTAGCCCAGCTGGCCCTCGAGGAGGTCGATGAACTTCCGCATCTCTGGCGTCATCTAGTGCAGAGAAACCTTTCGGGCAAGACCGGGTTTACCACCGCAGCCTGGGGTACTTGGGGTAACCCGGGACACATGTGACTGTCCGGAGGCCTGTCGTCATCCGTGATGTCGGAGGCTACCGTGACGAAAAGGCAGGTCAAGCACGCGTCAAACGCGCGTCGCGCGCTCGGGGGCGGGAAGGTGCTGGTCAAGAGCTTGCCAGGTTTGTCCAAAGAACGTGTCGTTTATAGGTAAAAGATCTAGCTCTAGCGCCAAAGATCCCGATTTGATAGAACGTGTTCTAAGATGCGGTCCATGACGATCGACGTCGCCGCCCAGGACGCCCGGCTCGAAGCCCTCTGTGCCCTCGCCCGCCGGACCAGGGACTTCATGGACGCCGTGACCCTCACCGAGGTGGGCGAGGACGAGATCGCCGCCGTCGCCGCCGAGCTGACCGCCCTGACCGCACGCCTGCGCGCCGCCTCGCGGGAGACCCCGCAGCCGCTGGAGATCGGCGCGGACGGCACCGTACGGCACCTCGGCAACGCCGTCACCGGCGCCGCCAACCCGCACGCGCTGCCCCTCGTGGTGGAGCGCGATCCCGGGGGAGGCGTACGGGCCGACATCGCCTTCCGGGCGCTGCACGAGGGGCCGCCCTCGGCCGTCCACGGCGGCATCAGCGCGATGATCCTCGATCATCTGCTCGGTCAGGCGGTCGCCGCCGCCGGGGTGGGCGGCCTCACCGGCACGCTGACCGTCCGCTACCGGGCGACCGTCCCGTACGGCCGGCCGCTGGTGGCCACGGCCGAGCACAGCCGCAGCGAGGGGCGCAAGTCGTGGGCCGACGGGCGGATCGCGCTGCCCGACGGCACCGTCCTGGTGGAGGCGACCGGCCTGTTCATCACCCCGAGCGCCTGGATCGGCCGCAAGATCCCCTGAGCCCGGCCAGGCGCCCGGCCGGGTCAGTACCCGGCGCCGGTCGTCAGCCCGCCGTCCACGGTGAACTCGCCGCCCGTGCAGTAGCTGGCCCGGTCCGAGGCCAGGAACGCCACCACGTGGGACACCTCCACCGGCTTGGCGAACCGCTTGATCACCATGGACTTGACGAACGCGTCGGCGTCGATCTCGCCCATCATGTCCGGGTTCATGGCCATGGAGGTGTTGATGGCCCCGGGGTGGACGGAGTTGACGCGGATCTTGAACCGGGCCAGCTCCCGCGCCGCCGACTTGGTCACGCCGCGCACCGCGAACTTCGAGGCCGCGTACGCCGACAGCCCCTCGGCGCCGACGAAGCCCTCGATCGAGGAGATGTTCACGATCGAGCCGCGCCCGGTGGCCTTCATCGGCTCGATGACCGACTTGACGCCGAGCCAGGTGCCCTTGAGGTTCACGCTGATCACCCGGTCGAACTCGTCCGGCTCCATGTCCGCGATACGCCGAAATTTCAGTATCCCGGCGTTGTTGACCAGGACGTTCAGCCGGCCGTGCAGCGAGACTGCTGTCTCCACGGCCCGGGCCCACTCCTCCGGGCTCGTCACGTCGTGATGCACGAACGTCGACCCCGTCTCCTCCGCCAGCGCCTTGCCCTCCTCGTCCAGCACGTCGCCGAAGACCACCTCGGCGCCCTCCTCGCGGAACAGCCGCACGTGCGCCTCGCCCATGCCGCGCGCCCCGCCGGTGATCAGCGCCACCTTGCCGTCAAGCAGTCCCACCACGACCTCCCGCCGCGACCGCCACCGCGGCCGCCTCCATGGACCGGTACACCGGGACGCCGGCCCGCGCGGCGATCCCCCTCACCTCGTCCTCCACGCCCGCGGGCGCGCACTCGCCGTTCCGCGTGACCAGGGTGAACCTGGTCCCGGACAGCTCGTCCTGCGCCCGGCCGAGCGCGCGGGCGTACTCCAGCAGCGGCTCGGCCGCTGTGCCGTACGTGAAGAAGCTCTGCACGTTGACGTGCGCGACGACGTCCCGGTACGGCCGGCGGCGCAGGATCGCGGCGACGGCCGACGGGACCAGGTCCGGCCGGGCGCGCGGCCCCACGGGCACCTCCAGCGGGTTGGCCAGCGTGCTGCCCGCTCCCAGGCCGAGGCCGCGCAGGTCGTCGAGGGCCTCGCCGGGCAGCGGGTCCAGCCGCGTCCCGGCCCGGTCGAACGCGTCGGCCGCGAGGACGCTCGCCCCGCCGCTCGGCCCGATCACCAGCACCCCCTCGCCGGACACGGACCGCGTGCCGTGCGCCTGGAAGAACGACAGCACGCCGATCAGGTCGTCCTGGCTGCCCACCAGCGTGGCGCCGGTCTGCTCGGCCAGCGCCCGCCAGATCCGCCCGTCGCCGACGAGCCCGCCGGTGTGGGAGGCCGCGGCCCGCCGCCCCTGGGCGCTGCGCCCGCCGACCAGCAGCACGACGGGCAGCGTGGTCGCGGCCAGCGCCTCGTACAGGGCCCGTCCCTCGCGCGGATCCTCCAGGTACAGGCCCACGGCCCGCGTCTCGGGGTCGTGCGACAGCCAGCGCAGCAGCTCGGCGGGCGTGACGTCGGCCGCGTTGCCGACCGTGGCGACGCGGCTGAAGGCCAGCCCGCGCCGCTCCCCGACCTTGATCACCTCTCCGGCGAGGCCGCCGCTCTGCGAGATCAGCGCGACGTTCCCGGGCGGTCCGAGCCCGCCGCCGGTGAACGTCTGCCGCCCCCGCGGGCAGTACACGCCCATGCAGTTGGGCCCGAGCAGCCGGGTGCCGGCCGCGCGCGCCGCCGCCACCAGCTCGGCCTCCAGCTCGGGCCGTCCCGCCTCGCCGAAGCCGCCGCTCATGACCTGCGTGAACGGCACACCGGACGCCTGCCGTACGACGTCGGCGCAGCCGTCGGCGGGCACCGCGACGAGCGCGTAGTCCACGCGGGCCTCCGCCAGCGACGGCACGGCGGGCACCCCGGCCACCTCGGCGGCCTCGGGATGGACGGCGACCACGGTCATCCCGGCGGCCCGGTAGAAGTCGAGGAACATGTTGCCGAAGTTCGGGCGGGTGGTGGAGGCGCCGACCACGGCCACGGCGCGCGGCTCGAACAGCGGCCGGAAGTCCGTCTCCCCGGCCTGCCGCGCGCGTTCGGCCGAGCGGGCGGCCGGCAGGTAGCGGGCGTCCACGGCCACCACGCCCGACGGCGACGCGATCACCGGGTTGGCCTCGAACTCGCCCAGCTCCAGCCGCTCCCACAGCCCTCCCAGCCCGCCCAGCGTCATGAGCAGCTTGACCACCGCGCCGACGTCCACCCCCGGCCGGCCCCGGTACCCGTGCAGCAGCGCCGAGCCCCGCAGCGACGAAAGCATGCGGCGGGCGTCGTCCTCGGAGACCGGGCACAGGCCCAGGGACGTGTCCCGCAGCGCCTCCGCCCATATCCCGCCCAGCCCGGCCAGCAGCACCGGCCCGAACCCGGGATCGCGCACCAGCCCGGCGATCAGCTCCAGCCCGGCCCCGGCCTGCTCCTCCACGAGGAACCCGGCCGGGGTGATCCCGCGCGCCGACAGCGCCTCGCGCATCCGCCGGGCCGCGTCCTCCACCTCGGAGAGCCGCAGGCCGAGCCGCACCGCGCCGGCGTCCGACTTGTGGACGAGCCCCGGCCCGAACGCCTTGAGCACCACCGGCTCGGCGAGCCCCGCCGCTGCGCCGAAGACCGCTCCGAAGACCCCGCCGAAGTCCGCGCCCACGTCGGGGCCGGTGGTGATCACGACGCCGCGCGGCACCGGCACCCCGGCCTCCCGCAGCAGCGCCTTGGCCTCGTGCTCGGCCACAGGCTCGCGTACGTCTTCGGAGGTGGCCACCGTCAGCGCTCCAGCAGGCGGTGGAGCTCGCGCCGCAGCAGCTTGCCCGGCCCGCCTGAGGCGTCCTGGAAGTGCGGCAGCTCGTCCACCACCAGGATGTGGTCGGGCCGCTGGTGCGCCGGCAGCGTGTCGGCCAGGGCCAGCGCCAGCTTGGAGGAGTCCAGCGTGTGACCGGCGCGGGGCACCACGGCCAGCAGGATCTCCTGCTCCACGGCCTCCCGGCCCTCGACGTGCGCGGGGACGCCCGCCGCGCCCGCCTCGGCGACGCCGTCCAGCGCCGCGGCCGCCTCCTCGACGGCCACCGGCTGGCTCCAGAGGCCGCCCTTGAGTATCGCGTCCTCGCGCCGCCCGAGCACCCGCAGCACCCCGTCGTCGGAGACGGCGCCGAGGTCGCCACCCACGTACCAGCCGTCGCGCAGCACCTCCGCCGTCCTGCCGGGCAGGCCGTCGTAGCCGGCCATCACGTGCGGGCCCGCGAGGTTGATCTCGCCGGTCTCGCCGACCACGCGCTCGCCGGTGGGCCCGGTCACGCGGACCGCGTTGCCGGTGCGGGCCCGTCCGGACGACCCGAGGGGGGTGGACCCGTCGTCGACGCGGCCCATGCAGGTGTACGGCGCCTCGGTCTGGCCGTAGTAGGAGTAGACGGCGGCGCCGGGCAGGCGGCTCTTGATGCGGTCGAGCATGGTGGCGGTCAGGGGCTCGCCGCCCAGCATGATGACCTCGACGGACGACAGGTCCACGCCCTCGTGCTCGGCCGAGCCGAGCAGCGCCGCGTAGAACGACGGGATCTGGGACACGTGGGTGACCCGCTCGCGCGGCACGACCCGCAGGAAGTTCGCCGGCCCCCAGTCCTGCTCCAGCACCAGCCGCATGCCCGCGTACAGGGCCGGGCCGGCGATGGCCGGGAACCCGATGCCCCAGATGATCGCGCCGGTGCCGAACACCGAGTCGGGACCGCGCGGCACGTCCAGCCAGATCTGGGCCGTGGCCAACGACGAGGCGTGCGTGTGGACGACCGCCTTCGGCAGGCCGGTCGTGCCTGAGGTGTAGTAGAGGGCGAGCGGGTCGTCGTACCCGCCCTCGATCGGCGGCTCCTCCTCGGACGCCTCCGCGGCCAGCGCGTCGAGGTCCACCGCGTCCTCGCCGGGCCCGCCGACCTTCATCCAGGTGGTCACGCCCGGGAGCGCGGGCCTGATCTCGGCCACGGCCCGCTCCACCGTCGAGTCGTACACGAAGGCCGTGCAGCCCGACTGCTCGACGACCGCGCGGAGCGTGTCGGTGGGCCAGTACGGGTTCAGGGCGGCGGTGACCACTCCCGTCTTGGCCTGCGCGAGGTAGGTCTCGGCCACGTGCAGGGTCTCGTTCAGCAGCGCCCCCACCCGTTGCCCGGGGGTGATCCCGGCGGCGAGGAGGGCGTGGGCGCGGCGGTTGACGAGCCGGTTGAGCTGGTCGTAGGTGAATCGGCGCTCGCCGCAGTAGGTGAGCGCCTCCCGGTCCGGGGTTCGCAGTGCCCCGGCGGTCAGGATCGCGTGGCCGTAGTTGCCGTAGGGGGATCGCGCCATGGGAGCCTCCGGATCAGCTTTTCGAGCTTGAGGGGAGTGCGGGGCCGCCGGTCGGTCGAAGGGGTGGCCGCGCGGGTCAGAGAGGGGCGTAGAGCACGAAGACGTTGCCCGACGGGTCGCGCAGCACGGCACGCGTCTCGTGCGGCCCCTCCTCGGGCGCGCGCACCACCTCACCGCCACGGGCGGACAGCTCCCGTACGGCCAGCGCCACGTCGTCCACCCGGTACGAGGGCGCGGCCGTGTCGGCGACCTGCTCGGCGGGTCCGGCCAGCGCCACGGTCACCCCGCCGCCGTCCAGCGCCGCGAACCGGTCGCCGTCGCGGAACTTCACCGGCAACCCGTAGAAGGCGATCGCCTGGTCGAGGTCGGCGACGGGGATGAGCACGTTGCCGAGCTTCCCGAGCACGCTCACAGGGGTCTCCAATGCGGTAGGTCGTCCAGGAACGTCACCCGCACCGGCATCCCGATGCGGACCTCATCCGGCGCGCAGCCGACGACCTGCCCGAACACGCGGGCCCCTTCCGGCAGGTCCACCCAGGCCAGCACGTACGGCTCCCGTCCCCGGTAGCCGGGCGCGAACGACCGGTGCACGACCGTGTACGTGTGCACCACGCCGTCGCCGGAGACCGGCTCGAAGACGAGCCCGCCACCGCCGCACCACGGGCAGTCCGCCTCGGGGAGGTGGACGCGCCGTCCGCAGTCCGTACAGCGCTGGACGACCAGCTCGCCGCGCCTGCAGGCGGCCCAGTAGGCGGAGGTGTCACCGGTCATCGCTTGCCAAGCTAGCGCACGCTTGGTTACCCGACAAGGGTGCGACGGCGGCCCTGGGACGATCGCCGGTGCCCGGCCGCCGACGCGAACGGGCGCGCCCGGATCGGCGACCGCGAGATCAGTGACGTCCGGCGGTCCCGAGGGCCCCGGACGGCGGCACCCCGTCGCCGGGGGACGCCTGCGAGTCCGGAGGGACCGCTGGGTCTCCGCCGGAGAGGGGGGCGGGGTCGCCGGGCCGGGGGCCGGGCGGAGCGACGGCCCGGCCGGGCGTCGGCGCGGGGCTCGCCGTGGCCGTGGCGGAGGAGGTGGGCGTGGGCGGCGGGCAGGGACCGCCGTCCACCTCGACCTCGCTGATCTGCGGCCCGTTGTCCGCCGCGGGCTCCGTCAGCACCATGAGGCCGAAGTGCGCCCGCGTGCCGCAGGGCACGTCGCCGAGGTCGCGCAGCACCCCGCTCGTGTACACGGTCTCGCCGGTCAGGGTGCGCGTCTCCCGGGCGACCGTACGGGCGGGTCCGTCGCCGTCGCGCCGCGTGTACGCGATGCGCAGCCGTACCGGGCCGGTCCCCTCGGCGGATACCCGTACCGAGCCCGCCGAGCCGCTCCACCCCACGATGCCGGCGGAGCGGACGACCGGCGCGGTGGCCCGGGAGATCGGTGAGGTCGGCGAGGGCACGCCCGGCGTGGACCTCGCCGACGTGACGGGCCCCGGAGAGGCGGGGACGGGAGAGACGGGAGCCGATGTGACCGGACGTGACGAGGCCGGACGTGAGGAGGCGGGGCGTGAGGAGGCGGGCGCGGACGGGCGGCTTGTGCCGGTGGCGCTCCGGCGGGCCGGGTCCGTGGCGTCGCCGGACGTGGACCGTTCGGGCGCCTCGGGCTGCGGTATCAGCACCGTGCCGGGGTCGCGCGCCAACCGGCCGCCCGACGCCGCGACCGCGATGGCCATGACCGTCACGGCCGCGCCCGCGATCCACAGGTGGGGCGGCAGCTTCGGCACCCTCAGCAGCCGGTCGCGCAGCGGCCGGTCCCGTGGCGAGGCGCGGCCGGTCGTCGCCGAGCCGGACGGGGCCAGCGGGAAGCGCAGCGCGAGCAGCGTGGCCAGTTCCGCCAGGTGGCGACGGCCCCGTTTCTCCCAGTCGGGTCCGTAGCCCGCGACCGCGTCCTCCTCCAGCTCCGCCGCGAACCGCCGGGCCGAGGCGTACCGCTCCGCCGGGTCCTTGGCCAGGCCGCGCCGCAGCAGGTCGCGCAGGGTGTCGGGCACCACCTCCAGCGGCACGGGCTCGGCCAGGTGCAGGTCGCGCAGCTCCGTCACGCCGCCGGCCCGGAACGGAGGCCGCCCCTTCACGGTCTCGAACAGCAGGCACGCCGCCGCGTACAGGTCGGCGGGCGGCCCGGCGGCGCCGCGCGTCCACAGCTCCGGCGCCATGTACGGCGGGCTGCCGGCGGGCACCCCCGGCTCCTCGGCGTGGACCACGACGCCGAAGTCGCCCAGCTTGGCCGTGCCGTCGGCCTGGACGAGGACGTTCTCGGGCTTGACGTCCCGGTGCGCCACCCCGCGCTCGTGGGCCGCGGCGAGCGCCAGCAGGGTGCCCTTCAGCACGGCGAGCGCCGCCTCCGGGCTCGCGTGGCCGTGCTCCGACAGCAGGGCACGCAGCGAGACGCCGTCGACCAGCTCCATCACCACGGCCGCCCGGGCGGGCGTCTCGACGTACTCGTGCAGCCTGACCACGTGCGGGTCGTCGATCTCGACGAGGGCCGGGGCGTCCACCCGGAAGCGCTCCATGAACTCGGCGTCCCGGCGCAGGGTGGCGTTCAGGTACTTGATCGCCACGTAGGCGCCGGTGGTCTCGTAGGTGGCGAGGAACACGCGGCCGGTGTGCCCGCCGCCGAGCTGGCGCACTTCCCGGTACCCAGGGACCAAGTCCAACCCCCATCACGCGAGCCTTCTCCGGTTCGACGGTCTCACCCGAGGCGCGGGTTGTCACGACTGGCGATATTTCGCCCTTGGTTGTTCTGGCGTCACTCGGGGCGGCGGGTGAGGCTCGTGTACGCTGGACCCGCTCCCAAGCAAGCGCTCGGCTAAATGGAGGCCAGGGTGGACCGCGAGGCTGTGCTCGTGATGGAGATGCAGAGGGGCGTCATCGGCGATCTCACGAAATTTCCGGATCTGGTGACGGCGTGCCGGCTCCGTGACGTCGTCCCCAACGCGGCGGCGGTCCTGGACGCGGCCAGGGCGGCCGGGCTCCCCGTCATCCACTGCACCGCCGCCTTCCGGACCGACCGGGCGGGCTCCCACACCGGCAACTGCCCGTTCATCGTCTCCCTGCTCGACGACCCGGCCCACATGCTGGAGGGCACACCGGCCGTCGAGGTGCTGCCGGAGCTGCGCGAGCCCGGCGACCTGGAGAGCCGCCGGTACCACGGCTTCTCGCCGTTCACCGGCACGTCCCTGGACATGACGCTGCGGTCGCTCGGGGTCTCGTCGGTGGTCGCCGTCGGTGTGTCACTGAACCTGGGCATCCCGGGGCTGGCCCTGGAGGCGGT
Source organism: Nonomuraea sp. NPDC050733 (assembly GCF_040654215.1). Lineage (NCBI taxonomy): Bacteria > Bacillati > Actinomycetota > Actinomycetes > Streptosporangiales > Streptosporangiaceae > Nonomuraea > Nonomuraea sp. NPDC050733. Next base: position 75,606 of record NZ_JBFAHO010000013.1, read on the forward strand.
GAACCTCGGCTACCGGGTCACGGTGGTCACGGACGCGGTCGCCGGGATTCCCGAGGAGTACGCGAGGGCGGTGCTGAAGCACACGGTCAGCCTGCTCGCGACTCGCGTGACGGCCGGCCGGCTGGTGGATCGCTGGAAGGCGGACGACGGGACGGCCGGGGAGGGGCGGCGATGACGGAGGAGGCGGAGAGGGCTGTGGCGGGGAGCGGGCTGATGGAGGGGCTGCGGCTCGACGGGCGGACGGCGGTGGTGACCGGGGGAGCGGGGGCGATCGGCGCGGCCATCGCCGGCGACCTGACCGCCCTGGGTGCCCGCGTGGTCGTGGCGGACGTGGATCTGGAGGGCGCGGGGAAGGTCGCCTCCGGGCTGGCCCGGGCCGTCCCCCTGGGCGTGGACCTCGCCGTACCCGAGTCGGTGGAGCGGTTCTGCCTCGCCGTCGGCGACCTGGGCGCGGACGTGGACATCCTGGTCAACAACGCCGGCGTGTCCATCGTCGAGCCGTTCGTCGAGAGCGACCCGGCCGCCTGGGAGCTCATGTGGCGGGTGAACCTGCGCGGCCCGATGCTGATGACCAAGCTCCTCCTGCCGGGGATGCTGACGCGGGGCTGGGGGCGGCTGGTGTTCGTCTCCTCGGACGGGGCGCGGGCCGGCTCGGGCGGCGAGGGCGCGTACGCGGCGACGAAGGCGGGGCTGTTCGGGCTGGCCAAGACCCTCGCCAGGGAGGCGGCGCGGGCGAACGTCACCTCCAACGTGGTCTGCCCGGGTCCGACCGACACCCCGATGCTGCGCCGTGTGTCGGCCGCCGAGCCGGGCCTGGTCGAGAAGATCACCAGGGCCGTCCCGCTGCGCCGCCTCGGGACGCCCGCCGACGTGGCGGGCCTCGTCGCGTACCTGTGCACGGATCGCGCCGCCTACATCACCGGGCAGACCCTGTCGGTGAGCGGCGGCGTGACCATGCACTGAGGACGGCCCAGTGCGAGCGGCCCGGTGAGGGCGGAGCACAGTGAGGACAGCACAGTGAGGACGGCGGCGTGGTCACAGGGACCGGTAGACGGCCTCCGTGAGCCGGTACGCGCGCAGACTGCCGGAGACGGCGTCGGCCATCCGGTTCATGACGTAGGCGGCGGCCACACCGTGCTCGGGGTCGCCGAACCCGACGAAACCGCCCAGGCCGGTGTGGCCGAACGCGGTCGCCGACGGGACGAAGAACGTCGACGCCGGACGCATGTAGCCGAGGCCGAAGGAGCTGTCCAGGTGCAGGACCCGGTCCGGGCCGCCGACCCGGGGGCGGAGGGCGTCCCGCAGCGTCTCGGGGCGCAGGAGGTCGCCGGCGAGCAGCGAGCGGTAGAAGCCGGCCAGGGCGCGGGCCGTGGTGACGAGCCCGGCGGCGGGCCAGCCGGCGCGCATGATGACGGGGTGGTTGGCGCCGCCCTTGAGCCGCTGCATGGAGGGGTTGCCGAGCGCCCGGTTCATGAGGCTCTGGGGGTCGCGCACGTCCCTGGCCATCCTGCCGAAGGCCCCGCCGTCGTCGGACGCGCCGGCCAGATCGCTGAGGGCGCTCGCGGAGGGCGCGTCCCCAGCCGCCGGGCTGTCGGTCGCCGGGCTGACGGGCGCGGGGCTGTCGGGCGCGGGGCTGACGGTTGCCGGGCTGTCGGGCGCGGGGCTGTCGGGCGTCGAGGTGTCGGGGGTCGGGGTGAGGGTGGCGTGGGGGCGGTCGCCGCCGGCCGTCAGACGGGCGGCGCGGGCGAGCACCGGGTCGGGGGCGCCCATCCACAGGTCCAGCCCGAGCGGCCCGGCGATCTCCGCCGCGACCAGCTCGCCCACCGACTTGCCGGTCACCCGCCGCACCACCTCGCCCACCAGGAACCCGTACGACAGCGCGTGGTAGCCGTGCGCCGACCCCGGCTCCCACAGCGGCCGCTGCCCGGCCAGGCGGGCGGCGATGGCCGGATGGTCGCCGAACTCCTCCACGGGCACCGGGTCCTCCACCACCGGCAGCCCCGCCGCGTGCGTGAGGAGGTGCTCGACGGTGACGCGCTCCTTGCCCTCGGCCGCGAACTCCGGCCACACCTCCGCCACCGGCGCGCCCACGTCCACCAGCCCCCGCTCGGCGAGCTGGAGCAGGACGGTGGCGGTGACCGCCTTGGTGCAGGAGTACGCGTACACCGGGGTGTCCTCCTGCCAGGCGCGCCCGGTGTGACGGTCGGCGACGCCGCTCCACAGGTCCACCACCGGCTCGCCGTCCAGGTACACCGCGAACGCGGCGCCCTCCTCCTCGCCGTCGGCGAAGTGCCGCTCGAACACCTCACGCACGCGCGAGAACCGGGGATCGCAGCGCATCTGACCTCCTCGTCACGTCATCCCGAACGGGCACGCCTCTCCGGACGCGTCCACGCCCCTCCTGAAAGGAAGCGCTTACTTGGTTGCCGAGCCTAACAACTGGGGCCGCTTCGGCCCAGCCGACCAGCGCGGGACCCTCAACCTCCTCACCCCCGACGCCGTCCTGGACGCCCTCCGCTCGGCCGCCACCGGCGAGGTGCTCAGCCTGGCCCTGCCGATCAGGGGCTCCACCTCCTCGCCCGCCCCCGGCACCGTCCCGCATCTGAGGGGGCGGCCGTTGCCGCAGCACTTCATGTCCGTGGACGGCGGCGACTACGCGGCGGGGGCGCGGCCGGTCGGCGCGGGGCTACGGGTGGCCGACGACGCGCTGATCGTCTCCCACCACGGCACGACCACCCACATGGACGCGCTGTGTCACATGTGGTCCGGCGACGAGCTGTACAACGGCCACCCGGCCGCCCGGGTCCGCTCCTACGGGGCCACGCGCTGCGGCATCGAGCACGTGGGCGGGGTGGTGGGGCGGGGCGTTCTGTTCGACGTGGCCCGGCACCTGGGCCTGGACCACCTGCCGGCCGGGCACCGGATCACGCCGGAGGAGCTGGAGGCGGCCGGGCCGGAGCTCCGGCCGGGGGACGTCGCGGTGATCCGTACCGGCTGGCCCGCGGTGTGGGAGCGGTCGCGGGAGGAGTACTGGTCGGGCCAGCCTGGCCTGTCGGCCGCCGCCGGGCGGTGGCTGGCGGCGCGGGACGTCGCGGTGGTGGCCTCGGACAACGCGGCGATCGGCGGCCTGGACGCGCGCCAGCTCGCGGGGGAGGAGCTGGCGGACGACCTGCACCTCATCCTGCTGCACCGGCACGGGATCCACCTGGTGGAGATGCTGTGGCTGGAGGAGCTGAGCGCCAGGGGCCGCGCGGACTTCGTCTTCGTCGCGGCCCCTCTCAGGATCGAGGGCGGCACCGGCAGCCCCCTCAACCCCCTCGCCGTCCTGTGAGTGCCCGTGAAGCGCCTTGCGCGAGTTGAACCGGGCGACTCACAGCGCCATGGCTTCGTGGTGCCCGGACGAAGCTCGCCCGAGGTGGTTGTTGGCGTGTGCTCGTCCCGAAAACGGACAAGGTGCGCCGTCGCTGAGAGCGGCGCCGCAGAACCCCGGTTCTCGCAACATCGCTGTCAGATGCCGGGGTAGTTGCCGCCGCCGTGGGTCTGGTCGAGGGCGTCGTAGTCCGGGGTGAAGCCGCGCTTGGGGATCGCGTCGGCGAACACCACGTCACGGGGCTTCTTGTACGAGGCCAGCAGGCCCTTGACGTGCGCCACCAGCTCCTCGGCCGTCGCCGTGGCGTCCGGGGCGAGCACCACGACGGCCCGGACCGCCTGGTGCCAGCGCTCGTCCGGGACGCCGATGACCGCCGCGTCCGCCACCGCCGGGTGCGTCTTGATGGCCCGCTCGACCTCGGCCGGGTAGACGTTCTCGGCGCCGGACTTGATCATGCGGAGCCGGGGGCCGATGAAGGTGATCGAGCCGTCGGGCTCGCGGCGGCCGAGGTCACCGGTGTGATGCCACCCATGAGCGAACTTCGCCGCATTTAACTCCGGACGGGCGAAATATCCGGAAAAGAGGGACTTGCCGCGCGCACAGATCTCACCCACCTCCCCGTCCGGCACCTCGCCGCCGTCCGGCGCCAGGATCCGCACCTGTACGAGCGGCGACGGCCGCCCCGCGAACCCCGCCGCCCCGGGAGCCAGCCCCAGGAACGTGAGCATGCCGCCCACCTCCGTCTGGCCGTACCCGCCCATCTTGGACCGGCACCACGGCGAGTCGTCCACGGTGATCAGCTCGTCCCACTCCGCCGAGTGAGCGACGAACCGCAGCGACGACAGGTCGTACTTGCCCTGCGGCCGGACCGCCAGCACGGCGTCGATCATCTGCCCGAACAGGAACGCCTGCGTGACCCGCTCGGCGTCGATCAGCCGGCACACCTCCTCGGGATCGAACGCGGGCGTGAACACGTTCGTCCCGCCGATCTGCAGCGTGGCCAGGCAGAACATCATCGTGCCCACGTGGAACAGCGGCCCGCTGCTGAGGAACGTGAAGCCCGGCTCCATCTGGCGGACCACGAGCAGCGAGGCGCTGTGGGCGACCAGGGCGGCGCTGCTGAGCAGGGCGGCGTTCGGGCGGCCGTCGAAGGCGGCGGTGTAGAGGGCGAGCGCCGGCTCGGTGTCGGCGACCTGCGGGAAGTCGCGGACCAGGCCCTCCGCCACGAGCTCCTCGTACGCCTGGCCGGCCCGCACCCACACGGCCCCGGACGTGGCCGGCGCCTCCTGGACGGCCGTCGTCGCCTCCGACGGCTCCCAGACCACCACGCGCGGCGTCAGGTCCTCGACCAGGAAGCGCAGCTCGTCGGCCGACTGCCGCCAGTTGGCCGGGCAGAAAATCGCCCCGATGCGCGAGCAGGCCAGCAGGAGCTCCAGCACGGCGTGGGAGTTCTGCCCGAGCCAGAGGACGCGCTCGCCGGGCGTGACGCCGCGCGCCGCCAGGGCGTCCGCCAGGCGCGTGACCCGCTCGTCCAGGTCGGGGTAGGTGAGCCGGACCTCGCCGTCCACGACCGCCGTCGTCCCGGGACGGCTGCGGGCGTGCTCGGCGAGGACGTCCGAGAGGGTCAGGCTGTGGATCATCGCGCCTCCTGGAGGGTGGTCGCCCGCCGCCGGGCCGGCGCGCGGGCCGTACGGACTGGTGTGCCGGCCGCAGACGGGCGGGCCGGTCAGGCGAAGGCGGGCATGACCTCGGCGGCGAAGAAGCGCAGGACCTTCTTCATCTCCTCCAGCGGCATGGGCCGGGTGCTGCCGAAGTCGCACAGCAGGTTGGCGAAGCCGGCGTCGCGCAGCAGCGTGATCTGCTCGATCACCCGCGCCGGGTCGCCGATCACCTCCAGCTGCTCCCACCGGAAGTCGGCCGATACGCTGCCGCCCTTGAGGTAGCGGTCCTGGTAGTACTCGAAGCCCTGCGCGGCCCTGCCCGTCCTCGGGTCGATGGGGGCGCTGCCCTCGTTGAAGATGCGCGAGCGGTCGAAGGCCGCCTCGAACCTGGCCTGGTCCTCGCGCGCCTGCTCGGCGGTCGGGGCCACGTAGACGCTGCGCGCCACGACCAGCTCGGCGCCCGCCCCGCGCCCGGCGCGGGCGGCGGTGTCCCGCCACGTCTGCGCCGCCTTGACGACCTTGCGGAACGGCGCGGCCGGGTCGGCCAGGATGGGCAGCCCGCGCTCGGCGTACATGGTGACGGTCTCCGGCGACACGGCGGCCACGTGCAGCGGCGGGTGCGGGGCCTGGAGGGGGCGCGGCGTGAGCGACACCTCGGAGCCGGTCCGGTAGAACTTGCCCTCGTGCTGGAACGACTCCCGCGTCCAGAGGCCCAGGATGACCTCCAGCGCCTCGTTGAAGCGGTCGCGCGCCTCGGCCAGGTCCACCCCGAAGCCCTCGAACTCGAAGCTCTGGTACCCACGGCCGATGCCCAGGTCCAGGCGCCCGCCGGAGAGCACGTCCACCTGGGCGGCCTCCTCGGCCACGTGGACGGGGTTGTGCAGCGGCAGCACCACGATGCCGGTGCCCAGGCGCAGGCGGGAGGTGCGGGCGGCGGCGTGGGCGAGCACGGTGAAGAGGTTGGGCGCCACCCCGTAGTCGCGGAAGTGGTGCTCGGCCAGCCTCACCCCGTCGAAGCCCAGCTCCTCGGCCAGCTCGATGAGCTCCAGGTGGTAGTCGTAGACGTCCTTGAAGCTCTGCCCGTCGAACCGGTGGAAGAGGTGGAAGGTTGAGAACTTCATGCGGCGGCCTCTCGGAGGGATAAACCAAGCGCTCGCTTGGGAGCGTATCAGGTCCGTCCCCGCTTGAGACCCCGCCGCGTGAAGGTTTCCTCAGCCGAGGGCGGTGACCAGGCCCATCGTCAGCGCCGTCCGCTCCGGGATGTGCGCGACGAGCACGTGCTCGTCGCGCGCGTGCGCGCCGCCGCCGACCGCGCCCATGCCGTCCAGCACCGGCCGGCCCAGCGCCGAGACGAAGTTCCCGTCGCTGGCGCCGCCCACCGAGATCTCCTCCAGCGCGAACCCGAGGCCCGCCGCCACCGACTGCGCCTCCTTGAACAGCCGCTGCGAGGCCGGGTTCTGGGTCATCGGCGGCCGGTTCCAGACGCCCGAGACCGAGACCGTGATCCGCGGGTCGGCCGCCCGCACCGCGGCGAACGCCTCCTCGACGCGGCGCATCTCCGCCGGCTCGCTGACCCGCACGTCGACGCCCGCCGTGGCGCGACCGGCCGCGACGTTGCGGCCGGTGCCGCCGCTGACCAGGCCGACGTTGACCGTGGTGCCGCGCTCGGGCGCGGCCGCCGCCGTGACCTGCGCGATGACCTCGGCCAGCGCGTGGACGGCGCTCGCGCCCGCGTCGGGGTCGAGGCCCGCGTGCGCCTCGATCCCGGTGATGCTCACGTCGAACAGCCCGACGCCCTTGCGCGCCGTCTTCAGCGCGCCGCCTCCCGACGCCTCGAACACCAGCGTGGCGACGGCGTCCTCGGCGGCCGCCTCGATGGAGGAGCGGGAGAACGGGCTGCCGATCTCCTCGTCGCCGTTGAACAGCAGCCGCACCGACGGATGCGGCAGGCCCAGCTCGCGCAGCCCGCGCACCGCCCAGACCGACTGCACCAGCCCCGTCTTCATGTCGAACACGCCCGGCCCCGTCGCCCTGCCGTCCGCCACGGTGAACGGCCAGTCGGCGAGCGTGCCCGCCGGCCACACGGTGTCGTAGTGGCTGAGCATGAGCACGGTGCCCGGCGCGGTGCCCTCGTAGGTCAGCTCCAGCACGTCGCCGTGCTCGCCGCCGTCGTGCAGGGCGACCCGGTCCGGCGTGCCCAGCCGCTCGGCCGCCAGCGCCCGCACACCTCCGAGGCCGATGGCCAGCAGGGCCTTGTCGTAGCTGTGGGTCTCCAGCTCGACGAGCATGCGCAGGTCGTCGAGCATGCCGGGCAGAGCCTCCCGGGTCCACTCCGAGATCGACACGACAGTCCTCTCTGGGGGTCCGGCCTCTCTGGGGGTCCGGCGGGCGGAGCCGCCCTCCGGAGGTCAGGACGCGGCGGCCGCCGGCTCCCGCAGCGGCAGGCGCACCTCGAACCACGTCTCGCCGGGCACCGACCGCACCTTGATCTCGCCGCCGTGGCGCCCGGCGACGATCCGGTACGAGATGTCCAGCCCGAGCCCGGTGCCCTGGCCGACGCTCTTCGTGGTGAAGAACGGCTCGAAGATCCGGTCCTTGATCGCGTCCGGGACGCCGGGGCCGGTGTCGCCGATCTCGATGATCGCCTCGTCCTCGTCGTGCGCGGTACGGATCGTCAGCGTGCCCTCCTCGCCCATGGCGTCGAGGGCGTTGTGGATGAGGTTGGTCCACACCTGGTTCAGCTCGCCGCCGTAGGCCGGGATCGGCGGCAGCGTCCGGTCGTAGTCGGTGACCACGCTGATGCCCGGCGCGATCTTCCCGCGGAAGATCGCGACCGTGCTGTCCAGCAGGTCGTGCACGTCACAGATCTGGAACGGCGCCCGGTCCATCTGGGAGTACTGCTTGGCCGAGCGGATCAGCGACGAGATGCGCTCGGTGGCCTCGGTCACCTCGCCCAGCATCTGCGAGATCTCCACCGCCTCCGACAGCCAGCGCAGCGCGGCCGGCGCGTGCTCGTCGCCCACCTTCCTGCGGATCTTGTCCAGGTGCTGCGGGCCGAACCCGGCCTGGACCAGCGCGGGGGCCAGATCCCACGCGCCCTCCAAGCCCAGCTCCTCCAGCGCGTCGCCGAGCGTGTCCTCGGCGTCGGAGATCTCCAGGGGGCTGCGCGGCGGCAGCTTGCCCAGGGCCTCGGTGCAGCTCTCCTGCATCTCGATGAGCGCGCGCAGCCGCTCCGGCGGTATGCCGTTCTCGGCGAGCTGCGCCAGCTCCACCCGGGACGACCTGATCAGCGAGCGCAGCTCGCCGACCGCGCGGACGGCCGCGGCGGCCGGGTTGTTCAGCTCGTGCGTGAGCCCGGCGGTGATCGTGCCGAGGGCCGTCAGCCGCTGCCGCCGGTCGATGATCTCCCGCTGCATCCGGCCGCCCGACACCATGCCGTCGAGCAGGTGCATCGCCATCGGGAACCACTCGGTCACGATGTGCGCGAACTTCTTGGCCGGCAGCAGGAACATCCGCGTCGGCGCCGTGGCCCGCAGCGAGCTCTGGTAGTGCTGCGGCGCCCGGTCGCCCAGGTAGGCCGACGTCGCCCCGCCGTACACGCCCGGCTGGGAGGTGCGCGGCATCGCGACCGTGCCGGCGCTGACGGTCTCCTGGAGCATCTGGATCTCGCCCTCGATGAGCACCGCGAAGCACTCGGCGGGGTCGCCCTGCCGGATGATCATCTCGTCGGCCGCGTACGAGCGGACCTGACCGCTCATGGCCAGCTTGGTGAGCTGCTCGTCGCTGAGCCGCTCGAACAGGAACAGCTTGCGCAGCTCGTCTATGTCGATCGTGGTGGTGGTTGTGGTGGTCACTGCTTCTCCAGGTAGCGGTGCACGAGCGCGACGGCCATCGCGCCCTCCCCGACGGCCGAGGCGACCCGCTTGATCGACTCGGCGCGCACGTCGCCGGCGGCCAGCACGCCGGGCACGTTGGTCTCCAGGAAGTACGGCTCGCGCCGCAGCGTCCAGTTGCGCGGGCGCCGGCCGCCCTGCACCAGGTCGGGGCCGGTCAGCACGAAGCCCTTGGCGTCGCGCTCGACGGTGTCGCCCAGCCAGGAGGTGTACGGCTCCGCGCCGATGAACACGAACAGCCACTGCGTGTCGACGGTGCGCTCCTCGCCCTTCGTGCTGAGCGTGAGCTGCTCCAGGTGCCCGTCCCCCCGGCCGCCGACGACATGGGTCTGGGTGTGGACCTCGATGTTGGGGATCGCGTCGATCTGCTCGATGAGGTAGTGGGACATGGACCTCTCCAATCCATCACCTCTCACCAACAAATGGACCTTGCTCGCGAATCCCGACAGATAGACGGCGGCCTGACCGGCCGAGTTGGCCGCGCCGACGATGCAGACCTCCAGGTCCTTGCACGAGGGAGCCTCGGTGAGCGCGGCGCCGTAGAAGACGCCCCTGCCGACGAACTCGTCCAGGCCCGGGGCCTCCAGGCGGCGGTAGGTCACGCCGGTGGCCAGGATCACCGCGTGCGCCGCGATCTCGCCGCCGTCCTTGAAACCGACCACGCGGGCCTGGCCGCGCGGCTCCAGGTGGGTGACCTTGCGGGCGGTCAGCAGCTCAGCGCCGAACTTCAGCGCCTGCCGGCGGGCCCGGTCGGCGAGCTGCTGGCCGGAGACGCCGTCGGGGAAGCCGAGGTAGTTCTCGATCCGGGAGCTCTGGCCCGCCTGCCCGCCGGAGGCCTGTGCCTCGACCAGCACCGTGTTGAGCCCTTCGGAGGCGCCGTAGACCGCCGCGCCCAGCCCGGCCGGCCCGCCGCCGACCACGATGAGGTCGTAGAAGTCGGTGGCCGGGGTGGTCGACAGCCCCACGGCCGTGGCCAGCGTGGACTGGTCGGGCGCCTGGAGCGACACGCCGTCCGCCGTGACCACCAGCGGCAGGTGGCACTGCTCGCCGACCGCCGCGACGAGCTGCGCGCCCTCCGGGTCCTCGGCCAGCATCCACTGGTACGGGACGTGGTTGCGGGCCAGGAAGTCGCGAATCCGGTACGACGGGGCGGACCAGCGGTCGCCCACCACCCGCAGCTCCGCCACCTCCACCCGGTCGGTGCGCTGCCAGGCGTCGAGCTGGCCGTCGATCACCGGGTAGAACTTCTCCTCCGGCGGGTCCCACGGCTTGAGCAGGTAGTGGTCGAGGTCCACCACGTTGATCGCCTGGATGGCCGCCTCGGTGTCGGCGTAGGCGGTCAGCAGCACCCGGCGCGCGTACGGGTACATGTCCATGGCCGCTTCGAGGAACTGCACCCCGTTCATCTGCGGCATGCGGTAGTCGGCGAGGATCGCCGCCACCTCGTCGCCGCGCAGGCGCATCTCCTTGACGGCCTCGATGCCCTGGTCCGCCGCCTCGGCACGGACGATCCGGTAGCTCTGGCCGTAGCGGCGGCGCAGGTCACGGGCGACCGCCCGCGACACGCCCGGATCGTCGTCCACCGTCACGATGACCGGCTTGTCCATGGCCCTGCCTTCCCCACGAAGTTCTCAAACGAAGCATGTCATGCGAAACCGGCCCATCGGCAAGTCGGCGCCGGTGGACCCCCAAGGGCGGCTGTCAGGCGATGACCCGGCTCTCGCCGCCGTCCACCAGCAGCGAGACCCCGTTGACGAACGAGGCCCGCTCGCTGGCGAGGAACGCCACCACGTCGCCCACCTCCTCCGGCCGGCCGATCCGGCCCACCGGCACCTGCGCGGCCCGTCCCGCCAGGGCCTCGTCGCCGCCCGCCAGCTCGCGCAGCCGGTCGGTGGCGATCGGGCCCGGCATCACGTTGGTGACCAGCACGCCGTCACCGCCGACCTCGCGGGCCAGCGTGCGGACGATGCCGGCGACGGCCGAGCGGGTGGCGTTGGACAGGGCCAGGCCGTCGAGCGCCTCACGCGCCGACCGGCTGGTGACCGTGACGATCCGCCCCCAGCCGCGCGAGCGCATGTCGGGCAGCACCGCGTGGATCAGGCGGACCGTGCCCAGCAGGTTGCGCTGGATCGCCACCTCCCACTCGTCCAGGCCCTTCTCGGTGAACCGGCCGGCGGGCGGCCCGCCCGCGTTGGCCACCAGGATGTCCACCGGCCCCAGCACGTCACGTGTCTCGGCGGCCACGCGGGCGGCGGCGGCCGGGTCCTCCACGTCGGCGAGCACGGCGTGCACCACGCCGCCGAACTCCTGGAGCGCCACCACGGCGTCGGCCAGCCGCTCGGGGTCGCGGGCCGCCACGCAGACGTCGCATCCCTCCCGCGCCAGGCTCCTGGCGGCGGCCAGGCCGATGCCCGCGCTACCGCCTGTGACGAGTGCTACCTTGCCCGCGATACCGAGATCCATGAGTGCGACTATAGGAGCCCGGCCGGCCGGGATCACGGGAGGTCAGGCCGGTCGTACGCGCTCCAGCTCGTCCTGGTCGAGCACGGCGGGCCCGGCGCCACCCCCCGATGTGCCAGTTTCGGGCGAGCACGACGGGTGGAAAAGGTGGGGCAGAAGTGATGGGCTTGGGCGATGGCGAGAAATCTGATCCTGTCAGGAGGCCCGTTCCACGACTTCGACGCCACCTCGGCCGCCATCGCCGAGGCGCTCGCGGAGGTCGGGATCGAGTCGGAGATCACCGAGGACATCGCCGGCGCGCTCAGTGAGCCCTCCGAGACACAGCTCATCACCGTCAACGCGCTGCGCTGGCGGATGGACCATGACCGCTTCGCCGACCTGCGCGACCAGTGGCGCTTCGAGCTGCCCGCGCAGGCCCGCACGACGCTGCTGGACCACCTGGAGCGCGGCGGCGGCCTGCTCGGCATGCACGCCGCGTCCATCTGCTTCGACGACTGGCAGGGCTGGCCGCGCGTGCTGGGCGGCTGCTGGACCTGGCCCAAGTCGCACCACCCGCCGCTCGGCTGGACCGGGGTGCGGGTGAGCGGCGAGCACCCGATCGTGGAGGGGCTGCGCGACTTCGACGTGGTGGACGAGGTCTACAGCGACCTGGAGGTGCTGCCCGACGTACGGCCGCTGGCCTCCGCCGACGGGCAGCCCCTGGTGTGGGCCCGGCCGGTACGGCGCGGCCGCGTGGTCTACGACGCGCTCGGCCACGACACCCGCTCCTACGACAACGAGATCCACCGCACGCTGCTGCGGCGGGCCGCGCTGTGGCTGCTGAAACGGCCGGTCACGGTCAGCGAGTAGCGCGCAGGAAGTCCCCGATCTCGCGGGCCAGCTCGCCGGGGATCTCCTCCGCCATGTGGTGGCCGCTGTCCACGGCGTGCCCGCGCACGTCGTCGGCCCACGACCGCCAGAGCGCGAGCGGGTCGCCGTACAGGTCCTCCATGTCGTCCTTGGAGCCCCACAGGAACAGCATCGGGCAGCGCACCCGCCGCCCGGCCGCCTGCGCCGCGTCGTCGGCGTCACGGTCGACGCCCAGGCCGGCCCGGTAGTCCTCGCACATCGCGTGGACGACCTCCGGGTCGTGCAGCGCCCGGCGCAGGTCCTCGTACGCCTCGGGGCCCATGTGCTCGGCCGTGTACCGGTACCAGGCGTCCGGGTCGGCGTTGATGACCCGCTCGGCGGGCTTGTCGGTCTGGCCGAGGAAGAACCAGTGCCACCAGCTCGCGGCGAATCCGGCGTCGCAGCGGGCCAGCGCCTCGCCGATCGGCACCGCGTCCAGGACGATGAGCCGGCTGACGGCGTCGGGGTGGTCCACGGCCAGCCGGTGGGCGACGTACGCGCCCCGGTCGTGGCCCGCGACGGCGAACCGCTCGTGGCCCAGCTCCCGCATGAGGGCGATCATGTCGCGGGCCATCGCCCGCTTGGAGTACGGCTCGTGGTCGGGGGTGGTGGTCGGCTTGGAGGAGCGGCCGTAGCCCCGCAGGTCGGGGCAGACCACGGTGTGGTGGGGGGCGAGCTCGGCCGCCACCCGGTGCCAGGTGGCGTGGGTGCGGGGGTGGCCGTGGAGCAGCAGCACCGGGCTGCCGGCGCCGCCGTGCCGGACGAACAGCTCGGCCTCGCCCACGTCGATCCTGCTTGTCGTGAAGTCCTCGAACATGGGGGCGCTCCTACCCCGGGGCTGGGCCTTGATCCGTTTCGCGGGCCCCCTCGGTCTCCTCGGCGGCCTCGCGGCCGGTGCCGAGGCGGCGGGCGGACTCCGACTCGTGGGCCATGCGGCGCAGCGTGTCGAGCGCCCTGCCGTACAGGACCGTGCCCAGCACCAGCGCCTCCACGGCGCTCTCCCGGGGGCCGTCGAGCGGGATCGTGTCCATGTCGCCCTCGGCGATGTGTCCCGCGGCGTCGGCGTAGCGCTTCAGGTCGGTGGACATGCCGAGCCGGCGCAGCGTGACGAGCGTCTGGGCCAGCTCGGTGCGGGTGGGGGCGTGCGGCGTGAGCGTCCAGCCCTGTCCGGCGACGAGCCGGTCGCTCTCGGCCAGAGCCGTCTCCCACAACTCGCCGGGCTCGGGCTCGACGGCCGGGCCGAGCGCGTAGTGGGCGGTGCCGAGCACCTCGTGCACGGGCATCGTCTCGTCCTCCACCGCTTCGACCACCTGCTTGATGGCGGCCACGGGCAGCCTGCCGATCTCCAGCAGAGCCCGGATGAGCCGCAGCCGGCGCAGGTGGGAGTCGTCGTACTCGGCGCGGGTGGCGGCGAGCTGCTCGCCCTGGTGCAGCAGGCCCTCACGCAGGTAGTACTTGATCGTCGCGATGGCCACGCCGGAACGGGCGCTCAGCTCCGAGATGCGCATCCTTGGACAATAGCGCTATCCAGTCCGGGCGAGGTTCCGGGCCCGTGAGGCCGTCCGGCGCCACGACCGATTACCGAGCAAGCGCTTGTCTCAAGAACGGCGGCGCGTTAGCGTGTCGGCGAGCACCGCAGACGTCGCCCGCCGGGCCGGATCGCGCCCCGTCCCGGCGGGCGACCGCACCACCCGCGACCCGCACCACGCGCCACCCGCACCACCCGCGACCCGCATCCGCCGCGTCTGGGAGGACGTCCATGCAGCCGTTCGCCGGGCGTGCGGCCGTGGCGGGGGTGGGGATGACCGCGCTGACGCGCGAGTCCGGCCGGACCGTGCTGGAGCAGGCGGTCGAGGCGTGCCGCGCCGCCTGCGCCGACGCGGGCGTGGCGCCCGCCGAGGTGGACGCCGTCCTCAGCTATCACCTGAACGACTCGGCGCCGGTCGTCCAGGTCGCCCGGGCGCTCCGGATCGAGCGCCTCGGCTGGCACAACGACATCGCCGGCGGCGGCACGCAGGCCGCCTCGATCCTCGGGGACGCCGCGATGCTCGTCCACGCCGGGCTCGCCCGCAACGTCCTCGTCTACCGGGCGCTCAACGGCCGCTCCGGCACGCGCATGAACACCGTCTCCACCGGCCCGCAGGAGCGCTTCACGTACGGCATGGCCGGGCCGATCGCGCTGTTCGCCCTGGCCGCCACCCGCTACCTGCACGACACCCGCCTCACCGAGGAGCACCTGCACGCGGTCGTCGCCCAGTCGCGCGACAACGCCGCGGCCAACCCCCGGGCGCTGCGCCGGGAGCCGCTGGACCTCGGGGGTTACCTGGCCAAGCCGTACGTCTGCACGCCGCTGCGCACCGCCGACTGCTGCCAGGAGACCGACGGCGCGTGCGCGCTGCTGGTCAGCGGGGTGCTCGGCGGGCCGCGCGTGCGGGCCGTGGTGCGCGGGGGAGGGCCGGGCTGCTCGGCGATGGACCGCGCGCCCGACGTCACGGCGATCTTCTCGGCGTACGTGGCGCCCATGCTGTGGGAGGTGTCGGGCATGCGGCCCTCGGACGTGGACGCGGCGCTGCCCTACGACGCCTACTCGTGGCTGGTGCCCCGGCAACTGGAGGACTTCGGCCTGGTGGAGCGGGCCGACCTCGGCGCGTACCTGCTGGAGCGCCGGCACGCGTGGGTGAACCCGCACGGCGGGCTGCTGTCGGAGGGGTACGTGCACGGCCTCAACAACGTGGCGCAGGCCGTGCGCGAGCTGCGCGCCGGCCGCGAGGCGGCGCTGGTGACGGGCTTCGGCGGCGGCTACGGCAGCGCTGCGATCCTCACCTCATGAAAACTCCTGCTTCATGAAAAATCCTGAAATGCTCGTGGATCTTCCGACATGAAGGGGATGTTCCATCATCCCCTGACACAGGAGGCCGACCATGGGGACCGCCCGTGGATGACGACCGGAAAACCCGGTTCGAGGCCGTTTATGAGCAGACGTATGAGCAGATCCTCGGATACGCGGTGCGCCGCTGCGACTCGCCGGAGGACGCCGCCGACGTGGTGTCCGAGACGTTCGCCATCGCCTGGCGCCGCGCCGACGCGCTGCCGCCCGGCGAGGAGGCCCGGCTGTGGCTGTACGGCGTGGCGCGCAACGTCCTGGCCAACCACCGCCGCGGCGCGGCCCGCTGGCGCCTCGTCGCGCTCGACACCGACGTGGCCGACCTCTACGGCCACTCGCCGGAGGCGGGGGCCGAGCTGAGCGTGATCACCCGGGCCTTCGCGGAGCTGTCCGAGGACGACCGGGAGCTGCTGTCCCTGGTCGCCTGGGAGGGGCTCGGCAGCAAGGAGATCGCCCAGGTGCTCGACTGCTCCCGCAACGCCGTCCGCATCCGCCTGCACCGCGCGCGCAAGCGCTTCTCCAAGGCGCTCGCCGTCGCCGGTGTCACCACTCACCGTTTCGCCGTGGAGGCCGTATGAACGAGCTCAGCGACCTGGCCCGGGTGCGCGACGAGGAGCTGGCCGGCCGGGCGTCCGGCGCGGGGGCGCGGGCGCTGCTGGCCTCGGTCACGGCCGCCGATCCGGCCGACCTCCCTGACCCGGCGACCGTGCCCGGCTCCGGGAGGAGGCGGCCGAGCACCAGGCGCATGGTCATGGGCACGCTGGCGACCGCCGCGCTCGCCGCCGCGATCGTCATCGGCCCCAGCTTCGTGGACACCGGCTCCGGCCCCGCCACCTCCTACGCCAACTCGGCCATCGAGATCGAGCAGCGTGGCGACTGGTGGGTGGCCAGGATCCGCGACCCCTTCGCCGAGCACGAGCTCTACTCGGAGGCGTTCCACGCGGTGGGACTCGACATCACGCTGGAGCTGGTGCCGGTCGCCCCCGGCCGCGTGGGCGAGGTGGTCAAGATGGGGAGCAGCGGTGCCACCGGTCCGTCCCTGGGCATCGGCGGCAACCTGGAGCCCGAGGGCTGCACGATCGGCCGGCCGGGCTGCGCGCTCACCGTCCAGGTGGGCCGCGACTGGACCGGCAAGGGCGTCCTGTACCTCGGCCGCGAGGCCAGGCCGGGGGAGCGGTACCAGTCGTTCAGCGTGGCCACCCGCAAGGGGGAGATGCTGGCCGGGGTCCGCGTGGACGAGCGGTCGGTGCGCGAGGTCCTGGCGGAGGTCCGCCGGCGGAACCTCAAGGCGGTCTTCGAGATCATCGAGCCCGACCCGGACGGCAACGGCTACAGCACGGACCCCAAGAGGCAGTCCGACCCAGTGGGCGACGACTGGACCGTCTGGGAGGCGGTGTCGGACCGGCCGGGCGTCGTACGGCTGCTGGTGTCGGAGAAGCGGATCGCCAAGAACCCGATCTACGGCGGCCCCAAGCCCAAGGAGAGGACGAGCGAGTAGATCAGGAGACGGCGGTGAAGAGCGGGTGCAGCTCGCGCGCCCGCTCCGGCGCGAGCAGGTCGCGGGCCGCGAGCCAGGCCGCCGCCCCGGCCCCGTCGCCCGCCGTCGTCACCTCACGGCCCGTCAGCAGCGCCCCCACCGCCTGCCGGACGGGCCCGTCACTGGTGAGCACGCTCCCGGCCAGCACGGTCGGCCCGGACACATGGACGCGCCCGACCGTGGCCGCCAGGTGACCGGCCGCCTCCCGGACGATCTCCATGGCCATCGGGTCGCCCGCCGTGGCGGCCCGGCTCACCAGCGCCGACAGCGACGCCAGCCGCATGTGGTCGGCCTGGGCGAGCCGCACGATCCGGTCGGCGTCGGCGCGGGTCGTGGCGCCCCGCCACCCGCCCAGGAAGTCATGGAGGACCAGCTCGACGAGCGTCCCCTCGCGCGTGCCCCGGTCGAGGGCCGCGACCACCGCCTTGGCCGCGGCGCGGCCGATCCAGAAGCCGGAGCCCGCGTCGCCCAGCAGCCAGCCGAGCCCGTCGGCGATGGCCGCCAGCTCGTGGCCGGTGATGCGGGCGGCGACCGCGCCGGTGCCCGACAGCAGCAGCGAGCCCGACGGCTCGGGCGTGCCCGCCACGTACGCGATCACCACGTCGCCCGTCACCCGGGGCCCGGTGGCGATGCCGTGGTCGGCCCACACCTTGGCCAGCTCGGGGCCCAGCTCCGCGACCTGGCCGGCCACGCCCGCCAGCGAGGCCACCACCCGTGACGGGTCCAGGCCGTGGAGCGCCCGCCCGAGGGCGTCGCCGATCGCCGCGACCGCCTTGCCGAGGCCGTGGGCGCTGGGATTGCCGGCGCCGGACCGGGCGTAGCCGGCGCGGGACCCGTCCAGGGCGTGCACCGCCACCCGGGTGGAGGTGGCTCCGGCGTCCACCCCGATCACGAACGAGTTCGTCACGGTCCGATTCTGGGTCTTGACGCGACCGGTAAGCAAGAATAATTTTCACCAGAAGACCGAGTATTCGGAAGGAATATTCGTGACTTCAGGAGCTCTCGGGCGCGTCGAAACAGAACTGCCCGGTCTGCCGGAGGCGTTGCGCCGGGTCGGCGAGGTGATCCTCGGCGACCCCGCCGAGGCCGCCCGGTCGACGATCATCGCGCTCGCGGAGCGGGCGGGCAGCTCGCCCGCCACCGTCACGCGGTTCTGCCGCGCGTTCGGGTTCTCCGGCTACGCCGAGCTGAGGGTGGCGCTCGCCACCGAGACCGGCCGGGCCGCGCAGGCGGGCTGGGGCGCGGGCGTGGGCCACGAGATCGGCCCCGACGATCCCCTCGACTCGGCCATCGAGGTCATGGCCGCCGCCGACGCCCGCCTCATCCAGGACACCGCCGCCCAGCTCGACTCCGAGACCGTCGCCCGGGTGGCCGACGCCGTCGTCGCCGCCGCACGCGTGCTGCTCGTCGGCGTCTCCACCAGCGGCAACGTCGCCACCATGCTCGAAGGCCGGCTGCGCCGCATCGGCATCCCCTGCTGGAGCGCGGGCGACGCGCACGTCGCGCTGTCGGATGCCGCGCTGCTGGGCGAGGGCGACCTCGCGCTCGGCATCAGCCACCGGGGCCGCACCCGGGAGGTGATGGAGGCGCTGGCCGAGGCCGGCAGCCACGGCGCGACGACGGTCGCCGTCACCTCCTTCGCCCGCTCGCCGCTGGCCGACCTGGCCGACCTGGTGCTCACGACGGCCAGCCGGGAGACCACGTTCCGGCTCGGCGGGCTCGCCGCCGTCCACTCGCAGCTGTTCGTGCTGGACGCCGTCTACGTGGCGGTCGCCCAGCGCACCTACGAGCGCACCAACGAGGCGTTCGAGCGGACCATCAGAGCCGTGGAGAGCCACCGGGTGGAGAGAGGCTGAATGACGTACGCGACCAAGGCCCTGGAGCTGGCGCAGCGGGTGGCCGAGACGCAGGCGGAGCCGGTGGGCCGGGCGGCGGGGCTGCTCGTCGCCGCGCTGCGGGCCGGCGGCGTGGTGAACGCCTTCGGCTCGGGGCACTCGGAGGCGATCGCCATGGAGATCGCCGGCCGGGCCGGCGGGCTGGTGCCCAGCAACCGGCTCTCGCCGCGCGACCTCGTCCTGTACGGCGGGGAGCCGCCCGGCGTGCTGACCCCCGAGCTGGAGCGCGACCCCGCGATCGCCCGGCGGATCTACGACCTGGCCCCGGTGGCGCCGCAGGACGTGTTCGTGCTGATCTCCAGCTCGGGCGTCAACGGCACGGTGGTGGAGCTGGCCACGATCGTCAAGGACGGCGGCCACCCCCTGATCGCCATCACCTCGGTCGAGCACAGCACCCGGATGACCTCGCGGCACCCGTCCGGCCGCAGGCTGCTCGACCTGGCCGACGTCGTGCTCGACAACGGCTCCCCGTACGGGGACGCCGTCATGGAGCTGCCGGGCGGCGGCACGTACGGCGCGGTCTCCACGATCACCTCGGCGCTGCTCGCGGAGATGGTCGTCACCGAGGCGGTGGAGCGGATGGCGGCGCTCGGAGAGACGCCGCCCATCTACCTGTCGGTCAACGTGACCGGCGGCGACGAGCACAACAAGGCCCTGGAGAGCCGCTACGCGGGGCGCATCAGACGCGGAGCCTGAAAGTCAGGAGTACAGCAATATGTCCAACACCCCCCACAACATCACCCGGCGCCAGCTCCTCCGGAGCGCCGCGCTCGTCCCCGTGGCCGGCGCGCTCGCCGCCTGCGCCACCCCGGCCTCCAAGACGCCGGCCTCCTCGTCGGCGGCGCCGGTCGCGACCAGCGCCGCCAACCCGTTCGGCGTGGCGGCGGACAAGCCGCTGGAGGTCTGGATCTTCGACGGCGGCTTCGGCACCGCCTACGCCAAGGACATCCACCAGCCGCTCTACAAGAGCAAGTACCCGCAGGCGCAGATCAAGGTCGAGTCCACCAAGGAGATCACCAAGGTCCTGCAGCCCCGCTTCGCCGGCGGCAATCCGCCCGACGTCATCGACAACTCCGGCGCCAACGCCATGGACTTCGGCGCCCTCGCCCAGGACGGCCAGCTCCACGACCTCGGCCCGCTGCTCGACGCGCCGAGCTGGGACGACCCCAACGTCAAGGTGCGCGACCTGCTGGACCCGGCCGTCGTCGAGATCGGCACCTACGACGGCAAGTTCAGCGTGCTCGGCTACGTCAACTACATCTTCGGCATCTGGTACTCCCAGAAGGTCTTCCGGGACAAGGGCTGGCAGGTGCCGAAGACCTGGGACGAGTTCACCAAGCTCTGCGACACGATCAAAAAGTCCGGCGAGATGGCCCCGTTCACCTACGCCGGCAAGTTCCCGCAGTACCTCTACGAGCCGCTGCTGACCCTGGCCGCCAAGATCGGCGGGCCGGAGGTCCTCATCAACATCGACAACCTGGAGGACGGCGCCTGGACCAGCGAGCCGATGAAGCAGTCGGCCGCCGCCTGGGCGGAGATCGGCGCCAAGTACCTCATGGAGGGCACCGCCGGCCTCGACCACGTGCAGACCCAGACCGCGCAGAACAAGTACAAGGTGGCCATGCTGCCCTCCGGGTCGTGGCTGGAGAACGAGCAGAAGTCGACCACGCCCGCCGACTTCGAGTACGGCATGTTCCCGCTGCCCGACTTCACCGGCTCCGACAAGATGCCGTACGGCACCCTGCACACCTCGCCCGGCGAGAACTTCATCGTCCCGGCCAAGGGCGCCAACCCCCAGGGCGGCATGGAGTACCTGCGCGCCATGCTGTCGAAGAAGGCGGCCGGCGACTTCAGCGAGCTGGTCCGCACCGTCTCGGTCGTCAAGGGCGCGGGCGAGGGCCGGCAGCTCTCCCCGGGCGCGGCGAGCGCGTCCAAGGCCGTCACCGCCGCGGGCGCCAACACCGTCACCTACCGCTGGCAGACCTGGTACGCCCAGATGAAGGACGAGGCCATCGCCGCCACCGGCGAGCTCATGACCGGCGGTCTCACCCCCGACAAGTACCTGGAGCGCCTGCAGAAGAAGGCCGACGAGATCAAGGGCGACTCCTCGATCAAGAAGTTCAAGCGCTGATGTTGTTCCAGCGCTACCGCCGCGGGCTGTTCATCACCGCGTTCCTCGCGGCCCCGGTGACGCTCTACCTGGTGTACGTCATCTCGCCGTACGTCCAGGCGTTCTACATCGCGATGACCGACTGGCGGGGTGTGAACGCCACGCCGCGCTTCGTGGGGTTCGAGAATTTCGTCCGGCTGTTCTCCGACGGGATCTTCTGGCAGGCGGTGCGGCACAACGCGGCGCTGCTCGTGCTGCTGCCGCTGCTGACGATCGTCATCGCGCTGTTCTTCGCCTTCCTGCTCAACGTGGGCGGCGGCAGCGGCGGCCTGAGCGGGATCAGGGGGTCGAAGCTCTACCGGGTGATCTTCTTCTTCCCGCAGGTGCTGGCCGTGGCCGTGGTGGCGGTGCTGTTCCAGCAGGTGTTCCGGCCGGACGGCAGCGGCATGCTCAACGGGCCGTTGATGGCGCTCGGGGCCAAGCCGGTCGGCTTCCTGTCGAACCCGGACGTCGCCTTCTGGTCGGTGCTCGGCGTCATGGTCTGGCAGGCCGTCGGGTTCTACGTGGTGCTCTTCTCCGCCGGGCTGGCCTCGATCCCGCGTGACATGTTCGAGGCGGCCCAGATCGACGGGGCCGGGCGGGGGAGCCTGTTCTTCCGCATCACGCTGCCGCTGCTGTGGGACACCGTCCAGGTGGCCTGGGTGTACCTGGGCATCCTGGCGCTGGACGTGTTCGCGGTCGTGTGGGTGATGACGGACCAGCACGGCGGGCCGGACTTCTCCACCACGGTCATGGCGGCCGAGATCTACCGCAACGCGTTCTCGTACTTCCGCTTCGGCTACGCCTCCGCGCTCGGCGTCGTGATGTTCTTCTTCACCGTCGGCTTCGCGATCATCTCGCTGCGCCTGTCGAGGCGCGAACGAATCGAGTACTGATGACAACGATGACCTCGGGGACGGTCGCCACGTCGCGCCGGGAGGCGCGGCGGGAGCGCCGGAAGCGGCTCGGGCCCCTGAGCGTGCTGTCGCACGTGGCGCTGCTGGTGTGGACCGTGCTGGTCGTGGTGCCGATCCTGTGGACGTTCCTCGCCTCGGTCAAGAGCGAGGACGAGATCTTCGGCGACGCCTGGTCGCTGCCCGAAACGCTGCGCTGGGACAACTTCGCCCGCGCCTGGGACCAGGCGCACATCGGGCAGTACACGCTCAACAGCGTCATCGTGGTGTCGTTCAGTACGTTCGGCACCATGCTGGTCGGGTCCATGGCGGCCTACGTGCTGGCCCGCTACTCCTTCCGCGGCAACCGGGCCTTCTACCTGCTGTTCGTCTCCGGGCTGGCCTTCCCCGTGTACCTGGCGCTGACCCCGCTGTTCTTCGTGGTGCAGAACATGGGCAACGTGCCGGTGCTCGGGCCGTTCATCGGGCTCAACACCCACGCCGGGCTGGTGCTCGTCTACATCGCGTACTCGATGCCGTTCACCGTGTTCTTCCTGGCGGCCTTCTTCCGGACGCTGCCGACGGCGGTCGGGGAGGCGGCCATGGTGGACGGCGCCTCGCACACCCGCGTGTTCTTCCAGATCATGCTGCCCATGGCCAGGCCCGGCATCGTCAGCGTCACCATCTTCAACGTCCTCGGCCAGTGGAACCAGTACCAGCTCCCGCTGGTGCTGCTCCAGGAGCGCGACAAGTGGGTGCTCACCCAGGGCATCGCCGACATCTCCACCGCCGCGGGCTACGACCAGGACTGGTCGGCGCTGTTCGCCGCCCTGACCTTGGCCATCCTGCCCATGCTGGTCGTCTACACGATCTTCCAGCGGCAGATCCAGGCCGGGCTGACCGCCGGGGCGCTGAAGTGACCGTGTGACGGGAGTCGCGGGGACCTCGCCCGCCGGGCGCGGCGGGCCTAGGCTGCGGATGTGATCGCCGACATCCGCGCGCTGCTGGCCCGCCGTCTGCCCGGCCACGAGGTGCGTTCCATCGTCCGGCTCGGCCAGGGCCTGGACAACGTCGTGTACGAGGTCGACGGCGAGCTGATCGTCCGGGGCGCCAAGGTCGCCGACGGCGACGCCACCCGGCGTGAGGCCGCGCTGCTCGCCGCCGTGCGGGACATCTCCCCGCTGCCGGTGCCCGAGGTCGTCTTCAGCGATCCGGACGCCGCCGTCATCGCGTACCGCAAGCTGCCCGGCCGGCCGCTCAACCTGAGCCCGGTGCCCGACCCGGGCCTGCTGGCCGAGCCCCTGGGAGCGTTCCTCAGCGCCTTGCACGCCGCCCCGGCCGACGGGCTGCGCGAGCTCGCCCCGCCCGACCACTACCCCGCGCCGACGCTGCTCCAGGACGCCGGCCAGGACTACCGCGACGTGGAGTCGCACGTCCCGGAGGAGCACCGCCCGCTGGTCGAGGCGTTCCTGCGCGCCCCGGTGCCCGCCGAGACGGACACCGTGCGCTTCTGCCACAACGACCTCGGCGCCGAGCACCTGCTCGCCGACCCGGAGACGGGCCTGCTGACGGGCGTCATCGACTGGACCGACGCGGCGCTGACCGACCCGGCCCACGACTTCGCCCGGATCTACCGCGACCTCGGCCCCGAGGTGTTCGAGGCGACCGCGGCCCACTACGACGGCGGCCTCGGCGAGGACGACCGGGACAGGGTCCGCTTCTACGCCCGGTGCGCCCTCATCGAGGACCTGGCCTACGGCCTGAGCACGGGCCCCCGGCGATACGCGGACGCCGCCCTCGCCCATCTGGCCCGTACCTTCAGCTGAGGGTGAGCTCCGCGCGCAGGCGGCGCGTGGCGTCCACCACGTTCGCCAGCGCCGCCTCGACCTGCTCGTACGTGCGTGTCTTCAGCCCGCAGTCCGGGTTCACCCAGAGCCGCCCGGCCGGCAGCGCCTTCAGCGCCTCGCGCAGCAGCCGCTCGACCTCCTCGTCGCCCGGCACCCGCGGCGAGTGGATGTCGTACACCCCGGGCCCGAGCCCGCGCCCGAACCCGCCGACCGCGCCGAGGATGCGCCCGCCCGACCGCGCCGACTCCACCGTGGTGACGTCCGCGTCCAGGCCGTCGATCGCGGCGAGGATCTGGTTGGCGTCCGAGTAGCACAGGTGCGTGTGGATCTGCGTGGCCTCGCCCGCGCCCGACGTGGCCCGGCGGTACGCGGCGACGGCCCACTCCAGGTAGTCCGCCTGGGAGGCGCGCCGCAGCGGCAGCAGCTCCCGCAGCGCCGGCTCGTCCACCTGGATGACCGGCACCCCGGCCGCCTCCAGGTCCCGCACCTCCTCCCGGATGGCCTCCGCCACCTGGAACACCACGTCGCGCAGCGGCAGGTCGTCCCGGACGAACGACCAGGCCACGATCGTGACGGGGCCCGTGAGCATGCCCTTGACCGGCCGGTCCGTCAGCGACCGCGCGTAGCGGGCCCAGCGGACCGTGATGGGCGACGGCCGGCCGACGTCGCCGTGCAGGATCGGCGGCCGCGTGCAGCGCGAGCCGTACGACTGGACCCAGCCCTCGCGGGTGACCGCGAAGCCGTCCAGGTGCTCGGCGAAGTACTGCACCATGTCGTTGCGCTCCGGCTCTCCGTGGACGAGGACGTCGAGGCCGAGCCGCTCCTGGGTCCGGACGGCCCGCTCGATCTCCGCCTCGACCCGCCGCTCGTACTCCTCCTCGGACAGCGTCCCCGCCGCGACGGCGGCGCGGGCGGCGCGCAGCTCGCCGGTCTGCGGGAACGACCCGATCGTGGTGATCGGCAGCACCGGCAGCCCCAGCCGCTCGGCCTGCGCGGCGGCCCGCACGGCGTACGGCGCCCGCTCGCCGGCCGGGACGGGCGCGGCCAGCGGCACCGACGGCGCGGCGGGGGCCGGGCCGTCCCAGGCCGAGCGGGCCAGCTCGACCACCTCGGCGACCTTCTGCTCGGCGAACGCCAGCCGCGCCCGCAGCGCCGGGTCGAGGCCGGTCTCGACCTCCACGTCGTACGGCACGTGCAGCAGCGAGCAGGACGTGCCGACCACCACGTGCGCGGCGTGCTCGCGGACCGTCCGCAGCGCGTGCGCCGCCCGCTCCGGCGAGGTGCGCCACACGTCGCGCCCGGACACCACGCCCGCCACCACGGTCTTGCCGGCCAGCGCCGCGGCGCCGTCCAGGCCGCCGCGCACCAGGTCCAGGCCGATCGCCTCCACCGGGGTGGCCGCCAGAACCGGCAGCGCCTCGCCCAGGTCGCCGAAGGAGGCGGCGACGAGCAGTCCGGGCCGCCCGGCGACGGCCCCGAGCCGCTCGTACGCCTCCCGCACCGCGGCCAGCTCGGCGGCCCCGAGGTCCGTCACCAGCGCGGGCTCGTCGAGCTGGACCCACGCCACCCCTTCGGCGGCCAGCCGCGTCAGCAGCTCCTCGTAGCAGGCCAGCACGTCGCCGAGCCGGTCCAGCGCCGCCGCGCCCCGCTCCGACAGCAGCAGGAACGTCACCGGGCCCACCACCACGGGCCGCGTCTCCAGACCCAGCGCCCGAGCCTCCCGCACCTCGCCGAGCGGCTTGGCGGCGTCCAGCGCGAACGCGGTGTCCGGGCCCACCTCCGGCACGATGTAGTGGTAGTTGGTGTCGAACCACTTCGTCATCCGCAGCGGCGCCAGCCCGTCCGTGCCGCGGGCCATGGCGAAGTAGGGGTCCTCCGCGTCCAGGTACCTCGCCGGCACCGCCCCCAGCAGCACCGCCGTGTCGAGCACGTGGTCGTAGAGGGAGAACGTGTTGGACGGCAGCGCCTCCAGCCCCAGCTCGGCGAGGCGGCGCCAGGTCCGCTCACGCAGCTCGGCGCCGGCCCGGTCCAGCTCCTCACGGGTCGAGCGGCCGTCCCAGTACGCCTCCAGGGCGCGCTTCAGCTCCCGGCGCGGGCCGATGCGGGGATAACCCAGCACGGTGGATCGGGGAAAGGCGGGCGGCACGGACATGTCTGCTCCCTGCGTCGTCGTGGCGTGATCAATGCTGGGAATCGTGCCCGCTGCCCCCGGGTGGGTGCACCATGGATTCGTGACGCTTATGCTCCGGGAGATCCAGTGCTTCGCCCGGGTGGCGGACCGGCTCAGCTTCTCGGGGGCCGCCGCCGACCTCGGCATGTCGCAGCCCGCCATGAGCCAGGCGATCACCCGGCTGGAGCGCGCGGCCGGCGTCCGTCTCTTCGAGCGCAGCGCCCGTGCCGTGCGGCTCACGGCGGAGGGCAGGGCGCTGCTGCCGTACGCGGAGCGGGTGCTGGAGTCGGCGTCGGCGTTCTCGGCGGAGGCGGCGCGGCTGGCCCGGCCGTCCATTCACCTCGCTTATCCACCGCTCATCGGCCCGCTGGCTGCCCGCGTCGCCAGGAGGCTGGCCGCGCGCACCCCGCCCGTCGGCGTGGAGCTGCGCGTCGCCGGCCGCGCCGAGGCGTCCGCGGCCCTAGCCGGGGGAGAGGTGTCGGCCGCGGTGCTCGCCATCCCGGCGCCCGCGCAGTTCGTCACCGGGGCCCGCTTCCACGTCTCCGTGGACCATCTGGCCGTGCCCGCCGGGCATCCCCTGGCCGCGCGTCCCCGGGTCATGCCCCAGGACCTGGCCGGCCGCACGGTGCTGGCGCCGGGCGGGCGGCCGTGGCCGGGCCTGCCGGGCCGGCCGCGGGCGGTGCCCGGCGACGACTTCGCCGCGGCGCTCGACCTGGTCGCGGCCGGCGCGGGGCTGCTGCCCGCGCCGCAGCTCCTGGTGCGGGCGGTGCGCCGCGACGACGTGACGTTCGTCCCGCTGGCGGTGGGGGACCTGCGGATCACCTACGGGCTGGCCTGGTCGCGGGAGCGGGTCACGCCCGAGCTGATGGCGCTCGTGCAGGCCGTCCAGGACGCCTTGTGGACGCGCTGACGTCCTCTGGTCCGGAGGGCGTCAGGCGACCGGCAGGTTCTTCAGCGCCTCGCGGCGGCTGAGGCCGCTGATGCCCTTGGCCCGCACGTAGCGGACGACCTCGTCGGGATTGGTCTTGGCGTACTCGCGCAGCGCCCACCCGATCGCCTTGCGGGCGAAGAAGTCGTTGTCGGACAGGCTCGGCTCGATGCAGGCGTAGAGCAGGGCGGTGTCGGTGCGGCGCTTGAACCGGTTCTGGCACAGGATGGCCGTGCGCCGCTTCCACAGGTCGTCGGCGTGCGCCCACTCCAGCACCAGGGGCCGCATCGCGCCCGGGAACGCGGCCAGCAGCCCGCCCATCCGGTGCGTGGCCAGCTCGTCGACCAGGTCCCACCAGGCGCCGCTGACGATCATCTCCTCGTACATCGGCACCGTGTAGAGCGTCTGGAACTCGCGGTAGTGGGCGTGGCCGGTCAGCTCGATCGCCGCGTAGCGCTCCTCGCGGTACTCGGCCTCGCGCCACAGCGCGAGCACGGCGTGCCGCCACTCCGGCGCGGTGGCCATGCGGTGCCCGGCGAAGACGCGCTTGAGCGCGGCCCGCCGCGGCGCCGCCTGGACGCCGAGGAAGGGCATCGCGGACTTCATGTACGCCTGCATGAGCGGGGCCTTGGCGGGCTCGGCCGCCTCCAGCAGGGCCGCGCGCACCGCGACGCGGACCGTCTCGGGAGCGCTCATCCCTGCTGGCTGCTGCGCTCGCCGGTGGCCAGGCCGTCGAAGAGCACCATGATGTAGTGCTCGGCCAGCCCCGTCGTGTTGAGCCGCCCGCCGGGGCGGAACCAGCGCACCGCCACCCAGATCGTGTCGCGGATCATCCGGTAGGTCAGCTTGGGATCCACGTCGGCGCGGAACTGCCCGGCCGCCTGGCCGGCCTTGATCTGCGCCACCCACATCTGCTCGACCTCGTCCTCGGCCTTGACGAGGTAGTTGAATCGCTCGAACTGGCGCAGGTAGTTCCAGTCGTTCTGCATGACGGTGATCGCGGCGCGGTGCGGCTCCAGCGTGCCGAAGCCGATGCGGACCATCTCCGACAGCACCGTGCGCGGGTCGGAGCCCGACTCCAGGGCGGCGCGGTAGCGGGCGATGAGGTCGTCGAGGAAGGTGGACAGCACCTCGTCGACGATCGTCTCCTTGGAGTCGAAGTGGTGGTAGAGACTTCCGGAGAGAATGCCCGCCTCTGTGGCGATCTCTCGTACGGTCGTGGCCTGGAAACCCTTGCGTGCGAAGATCTCCGCCGCGAGCTTGACCAGGTGATCGCGGCGCTCGGAGGCCGACCCCGAGGACGTCGCGCGCTGGCGCTTGGCGGGAGCGGCCGTGGTGGAGCTGGAGCTCTTACGCGTTGTCACGCCCTCCATTATGGGCCCTGGGACAATCGCTTGTTCACGGAAGTGTGCCTGCTCATCCGGCGTTCCCGGTGTGACCAAGCGCTTGCTACCATACAGGGGTGAACGAGGCCTACATCGTCGGCGCGGTCAGGACCCCGGTCGGGCGCAGGAACGGCGGCCTGGCCCGCGCCCACCCCGCCGACCTTGGCGCCCACGTGCTGAAGGAGCTGATGGCGCGCACCGGCGCCGACCCGGCCGCCGTGGAGGACGTGGTCCTCGGCTGCGTGGACACCATCGGGCCGCAGGCCGGCGACGTCGCCCGCACCTGCTGGCTGGCCGCCGGGCTGCCCGAGGAGGTGCCGGGCGTCACGGTCGACCGCCAGTGCGGCTCCTCGCAGCAGGCCCTGCACTTCGCCGCGCAGGCCGTGCTGTCCGGCACCGCCGACCTCGTGGTGGCGGGCGGCGTGCAGAACATGAGCATGGTCCCGATCTCCTCCGCGATGCTCGCGGGCGTGCCGCTCGGCCACGACACGCCCTACTCCGGCTCCAAGGGCTGGAGCCGGCGGTACGGCGCGCGGGAGGTGTCGCAGTTCGCCGGGGCCGAGCAGATCGCCGCCGCGTGGGACGTCTCGCGGGAGGAGATGGAGGCGTACGCCTACGCCTCGCACCGGCGGGCGATCGCCGCCGCCGACGAGGGCCGCTTCGCGCGGGAGATCACCCCGTACGAGGGCGTCGCCGCCGACGAGGGGCCGCGCCGCGACACGAGCCCGGAGCGGATGGCCGCGCTGAAGACCCTGGTGGACGGCGGCCGGCTCACCGCCGCGCTCGCCTCACAGATCTCCGACGGCGCCGCCGCCCTCCTCGTCGCCTCGGAGCGGGCCGTGCGGGAGCACGGGCTGACGCCGCGCGCCCGCGTCCACCACCTCTCGGTGCGCGCCGCCGACCCCGTCATGATGCTGTCCGCGCCGATCCCCGCCACCGCGTACGCGCTGCGCAGGGCCGGGATGGCGATCGAGGACATGGACGTCGTGGAGATCAACGAGGCGTTCGCCTCCGTCGTGCTGGCCTGGGTCAAGGAGACCGGCGCCGACCCGGCCCGCGTCAACCCCAACGGCGGCGCCATCGCGCTCGGCCATCCGCTCGGCGCGACCGGCGCCGTGCTGGCCGTCAAGCTGCTGCACGAGCTGGAGCGCACCGGCGGCAGGTACGGCCTGCAGACCATGTGCGAGGGAGGGGGCCAGGCCAACGTCACCATCCTGGAACGGCTCTGACACCGGCTGACGTCAGAAAATGCCACTAGCAAATAGGAAACTTTCCTATTAGATTGCGGGTCATGCCCATCAGCGCTGACCTGCTACGCCTGGCTGACGCCGTCATCATGCCGGGATTCGAGGGGAAGACCCCTCCCGACTGGCTCCGGCGCCGGCTCGGCCAGGGGCTGGGCGGCGTGGTGCTGTTCTCCCGCAACCTCGCCGGCCCCGAGCAGGTGGCCGCGCTGACCGCCGCCCTGCGCGCCGAGAACCCCTCCGTGCTCGTCGGCACCGACGAGGAGTCGGGCGAGGTGACGCGGCTGGAGGTGGGCACCGGCAGCAGCCGCCCCGGCGGCTACGCGCTCGGCGTCGTGGACGACGTGGCGCTGACCGAGGCCCTCGCCTGCGACCTGGGCGCGCAGCTCGCCGCGGCCGGCATCACCATCGACTTCGCCCCGTCCGCCGACGTCAACTCCAACCCCGACAACCCGGTCATCGGGCTGCGGTCGTTCGGCGCCGAGCCGGCGCTCGTCGCCCGCCACGCCCGCGCGTTCGTCCGCGGGCTCCAGTCCACCGGGGTGGCCGCGTGCGCCAAGCATTTCCCCGGCCACGGCGACACCTCCGTCGACTCCCACCACGGCGTGCCGGTCGTGGCGGCCGACGGGATCGAGGACGCGCTGCGCCCGTTCCGCGAGGTCATCGCCGAAGGGGTCAAGGCGATCATGACCGGGCACCTGCTCGTCCCGTCGTTCGACGGCGGGCTGCCCGCCACGCTCAGCCCCAAGATCCTCACCGGGCTGCTCCGTGAGGAGCTGGGCTTCGACGGGATGATCGTCACCGACGGCATCGAGATGACCGCCGTCTCCGGGGCGTACGGCATCGGCGGCGCGGCGGCCCGCGCCGTCGCGGCCGGCGCCGACGCGATCTGCGTCGGCGGCGAGCACGCCGACGAGGCCACCGCCGCCGGGGTGCGCGACGCCATCGCCACCGCCGTCACCGAAGGCGTGCTGCCCGAGGAGCGCTTGGCCGACGCCGCTCGCAGGGTCCGCGAGCTGGGCGCCTGGGCCGCCTCCTCGGGCAGCGCCGGCACCACGCGCCCTTCGCCGCCGGACGGCCGCACCGGGCCGGCCTCGCCGCCGGACGGGCGGATCGGGCTGGCCGCGGCTCGCCGGGCCGTCCGGGTCACCCGCCGCTCGGCCGCGCCCGTGCTCCCGCTCACCGTCGCGCCCCTGGTGGTCGAGCTCGCCCCCGAGATGAACCTGGCCATCGACAAGGCCACCCCCTGGGGCGTGGGGGAGCCGCTGGCCCGCCTGCTGCCCGGCACCGACGTCACCCGGCTCACCGCGGCGCAGGCCACCGGCCCGGCCCTGGAGGACCTGCTGCGCGGGGCCGCCGGGCGGCCGCTGGTCGTGGTCGTCCGCGACGCGCACCGCCACGCCTGGCAGGCCCAGGCGCTGCGCCACCTGCTCAGCGGCCGTCCCGACGCCGTGGTGGTCGAGATGGGCCTGCCCCGGCGCTCCGATCTCGGCGCCGTCCACATCGCCACGTACGGCTCGGCGCTCGTCTGCGGCCGGGCCGCGGCCGAGGTGATCACCGGTAGGCTCTGACGCCATGGACGTCGAAGGCGAGGACCTGTCCCACTCCGCGCTGACCGAGCGGCTCGCCCCCGGAGAGGTCCACGTCTTCCGCGGCTGCGACCTGACCGGCGCCGACCTGCGCGGCGCGGATCTCGGCGCCGCGCGCTTCGAGTCGTGCGTGCTGGAGACGGCCGACTTCCGCAAGGCCGACCTCGACGGGGCCGTCTTCAGCGGGGGCGGCGGGATGGGCGTGCGCTTCGACGACGCCGACCTCGTCGACGCCTCCTTCACCGACGTCGACCTGGCCTCCGCCCGGTTCGGCGGGGCGCTGCTGAGCGACGTCACGTTCACCGGGTGCCGCATGATCGGCGCGTCGCTGACCGCCACGCGCGGCACCGGGTTCAAGGTCAGCAGGTCCAACCTCACCATGGCCAACCTGGGCGGCTGCTCCCTGCGCGGCGAGCTCATCGAGGGCGTGCGCTTCGACGACGCCGACCTGTCGGGCTGCGACTTCACCGGGGCGACCTTCAGCGACAGCCGGCTGCGCGGCGCCAAGCTGCTGAAGACCGTCTTCGCCAAGGCCGACCTGCGCGGCGCCGACCTGGGCGAGCCCGACGACGCCAAGCTCAGGGCGCTCGCGGGCGCGATCGTCAACCCGGCGCAGGCGGCCGCCATCCTGGCCGCCCGCGGCATCACCGTGCTCTGACCTCCTTGCCGGTCATCGGGCGGCGGCGTGGGTCAGGTCGACGAGGACCTGCGTCCCGTGTCCCGTCCGATACCACGCCATGCCGTCCTGCAGGCGGAGGGGCGGCGAGGGCTTGTCCCCCTCGCGGGTCGGGGTGGAGAGCAGACCGGTGCGTCCCGTGGCGATGTCGTGCACGGCCGCGGCGCGCCTGCCCGTCGGGTCGCTCTGGTGGAGCAGGACGAAGCGGCCCGAGAGAAGCACGTCCGCGGCCCGCCCGGGGAACGCGCGCAGGCCCGTGCCGTCGCGCCGCCACGCCTCGGCACCGTTGAAGCACCACGTCAGCCCGCAGTCCGTCCACGACGTCCGCCCGGAGGGAGCTTTCACGTCGCGGCTCTCGCCCGTGACCACGTTCTTCAGGTGCTCCATGGGACGGGTGACAGGCTGATCCATCCATGACCCCTTCCGCGGCCAGCCGGCCCACGGCCACTCGGCCAGATGGAACCCCTTCGTCCCGCTGACCAGGTCCGCTCGGCCGCCTTTCAGCGGGACCCGGTAGACGCCGCCGTCCTGCGCCGACCACACGGCCATGCCGTCCGCGACGGTCAGATTCTGGGCGGCGAAGATCTGGTTCTCGCTGGTGCGCGTGGCGGGGAACGAGGCGAGGCGGCGCGGGACGCCTCCGGCGACGGGGACGGCCCAGATCTCCGCGTCGCGGTCGCGGAGCGCCGACCACGCCAGGTACCCGTCGCCGAAGACCAAGTCGCCGAAGACCAACGGGCCGTTCGCCCCGTACCTGTCCCTCGGGAGCGGGGCGATCCGGGCGAAGCGCCGCTTGTTCACGTCGTACGCGTAGATGGCGTCTCGCAGGTTCTTACCGAGCCCCCGTCCCACTACGACCCGGTCGCTGACGAACACATCCGGCCTGAACTCCCGGCCGCCCGGAGCCGTGGCCGGGATCTCGTGCACCGCGCCCGGCCACACCTGCCGGACCGGCGGCGCGAAGCCGACGGGGGAGGGCGTGGGCGGCGTGGGCCGCACGGCGGGGACGGGCGGGGTGACCGCGCGCGTGGCCACGACGGTGGCCGCCACCACGACGACGATCGCGGCCGCCACCGCCACCGGCGCCCACAACCTGGCGCCGGACCATCGCGCGGCCGGTCCGGGCAGGACACGCGGCGTCCCGTCGTCCCGCACGGTCTCGGCCTTGGCGGCCAGCGCGTCCCTGAGCCGATCCTCGAAGCCGGTCATGCCTGCACCTCCGGTTCTCCCAGTTCGCGCTTCAGCCGGTCCAGGGCCCTGGAGGCGGTGGACCGCACGGTGCTCTCCCGGACGCGCGTCGCCCGCGCGATGTCGGCGTCGGACAGATCGAGGTAGTAACGCAGGACGAGGACCTCGCGCTGCCGCCTGGGCAGCCGGCCCAGCGCGGCCAGCATCTCCGCGCGCGCCTCCCCGAGCAGCGCGGCGGTCTCGGCGGAGCCCACCGGCTCGTCCCGCCGTCCCGGCACCGCCCTGGCGGCGACGCCGCGCCTGCGCAGGACCGAGCGGGAGGCGTTCAGCACGCAGACGCGCACGTACGCGAGGCTCAGCGTCTCGGGACGCTTGCCGTGCAGCCTGGAGAAGACGTCCTGGACGACGTCCTCGGCGCTCTCCCGGTCGCCGACGAGCAGCAGGGCCAGGCGCACCAGAGCGAGCCAGTGCTCGCGATACAGGCCCGCCAGCACCGGCCCGGCGCCCGGCGGGGCGGGCGCGCGAGCGGCTGTCTCACTGTTCATGACCTATGAACGCGCGTCACCGCCGATCCGCTGCTTCTGCAGGACAAGCCTCAAGGAGCGGGCAGGCGCTTCAGCGTCGCCTCCGCCTCCGCCATGACCCGCCCGATCAGCTCCTCGCACGAGGGCAGGTCGCCGATCACCCCGACCACCTGGCCGGAGGCCATCACCCCGAGGTCGCCGCGCCCCTCCACCATGGCGGCCCGCAGCAGCACCGGAGTGTTCGCCGCCTGGAGCACCTGCGCCCAGGTCAGGTCGCGGCCGTGCCGCATGCGCCGCCCCTCCCGGATCATCGCGGCCCACGACAGCCCGGACAGCCGCCTGAACCGCGCCCCGTTGACCACCGCGCGCAGCAGCCGCGAGCGCTCCAGCGACTCCACGAACGGCGTGCGCAGCACCCGGTGCGGCACGCCGTCCACCTTGGTGGTGACCAGCGTGTCGGCCGTCTCCAGGTAGAGCCGCTTGACCGCGTCGGGCACCGGCGAGTCCCGGGTCAGCAGGAACCGCGTCCCCATGGCGATCCCGCACGCCCCGTACGCCAGCGCCGCCACCAGCCCGCGCCCGTCGAAGAAGCCCCCGGCGGCCACCACCGGGATGTCCACGGCGTCCACCACCTGCGGCAGCAGCAGCGTGGTGGCCAGCGGCCCGGTGTGCCCGCCGCCCTCGCCCCCCTGCACGATCACCGCGTCGACGCCCCAGGCGGCCACCTTCTCCGCGTGCCGCCGCGCCCCCACCGAGGGCATCGTCACCACGCCCGCGTCCGTCAACCGGGCGATCAGCTCCCTGCGCGGCGCCAGCGCGAACGAGGCCACCCGCACCCCTTCGCGGATCATCACCTCGACCCGCTCGGCGGCGTCGTCGGCGTCGGAGCGGATGTTCACCCCGAAGGGGGCGTCCGTGCGCTCCTTGACCGTTCTGATCGCGTTCGTCATCTCGGCCACCGACATCGTGGCCGCCGCGATGATTCCCAGGCCGCCCGCGCGGGAGGTGGCCGCGGCCAGCCGGGCGCCCGCCACGTACCCCATGCCGGTCTGCACGATCGGATGGCGGCAGCCGACGAGGTCGGTCAGCGCGGTCCTCACCTCGCGGCCCCCGCGCGCGGCCCGGGAACCTCGCGGTGGCGCAGCCCGCGCGGGTCCAGCACCTCGTCCAGCAGCCTCAGCTCCTCGCCGGTCGGCTCCCGCGTCTCGGGCACGCCGGCGGGCACGTCCAGCTCGAACCCCGTGGCCGCCACCACCTCCTCCACACTCACCCCGGGATGCGCGGAGACCAGCCGCATCGTGCCGCCCGGCCCGCCGAAGTCCAGCACGGCCAGGTCCGTCACCACCCGGCGCAGCTCGTACGCGCCCCTGTCGGTGCCGACGCCGCTGACCATGTCCACCTCCGGCACGAACACCCGGGGGGAGTGGCGCGGGATCCAGTAGCTCGTCGGGTCGCAGCGCGTGTTGCCCGGAGCGCCGCGCGCGCCGAGCAACTGCGCCTTCGGCATGCTCCAGTCGCCGATGCAGGAGATGTTCGAGTTGCCGTGCCGGTCGATCTGGCTCGCGCCCAGCATCACGTGCCGCCGGCCGTTCAGCACCAGCCACAGATGGTCGCGGAACGGCAGCCACCCCTCGACCACCTCCGGCGCCTCGCCCAGCGCGGGCACGTCGCCGGTGAGCAGGCAGACGCCGTCGTGCGTCAGCAGGTCCGGCTCGAACGTCAGCCGCGCCAGGCGCGCACCCAGCACCGTGACGGCACCGCCGATGCCGGCCGCGAGGATCTCGCCGTCGCCCCTGAACGCCTCGGCGCACGCCACCACGCACACATCAGCCCTGCTCGCCACGGGCGTACTCCTCCCAGGGTGTCTCCACGTACCGCCGCTGCGCCTCCTCGTCGCGCCCGTAGTCGGGCTCGCACGCGGTGAAGCCCGCCCCGCCCGGCGCCTCCACCACCCCGGTCACCATCGACCTGCTGACCAGCAGCGACTGCACCGGTCCCTCCTTCAGCAGGTCCGCGGTGTCCACCAGCCGCTCGCACGACACGTAGGCGCTCGTCGCCGCCTTGACGTACAGGTCGTCGAAGTACGGGTCCGGGCCGAGGTACTGGGCGTTGCCGCGCGGGTCGGCCCGGTTCAGGTGGACCAGCGCGGCGTCCAGGGTGAGCGCGGGCACGGCCACCAGCTCCTCCCCGTCCCCGTGCTCGTCGCCGTAGGGGGATCGGATGGTCCGCAGGTCCGGGTTGACCCGCAGCACGTCCGAGCCGAGTCCCGCCCGGGTCGGCAGGAACGGCAGCCGGTGCGCCGCCGCCAGCAGCCCGAACATGAACATGCCCTCGTCGTACTCGGTGAACTCGACGGCCCCGCTCTGACGGGCCCTGCGGAAGTGGGGTTCGAGCGGGACGGAGTCGAGCGTCACGAACGGGGCGACGACCCTGCGCGCCTTGCCCGCGGCGCACAGCATCCCCACGTCCGGCCCGCCGTACGAGACGATCGTGAGATCGCGCAGCGGGGATCGGAGCAGGCCGCGGACGAGGGCCATGGGCTTGCGCCGCGACCCCCACCCGCCGATCCCGATCGTCATCCCGCTCTCCAACCGGCCGACGACCTCCTCGACGGTCATGACCTTGCTTCTGACGGCGCCGGTGCTCATGAGCCCTCCACGAAGCGGTGGCGGTGCTCGTCGCCCTTGCCGACGAGGTTCAGCTCGAACGTGAAGCCCTGCTCGAACCGGTAGCTCCGCTTGACGTCCACGGGGTCGATGCCGTTCAGCGACTCCTTCGCCAGCCGGATCACGTACGGGTCCTTGTCGGCGATCCGCCCGGCCACCTCCAGCGCGGCCTCCCGCAGCGCCTCGCGCGGCACCACGTCCAGCACCGAGCCGAACGACAGCAGCTCGGCGGCCGTCACGTTGCGGCACGTGTAGACCATGGCCCGCATGAGGTGCGGCGGCACGAGCCGCGACAGGTGCGTCGCCGCCCCGAGCGCCCCGCGGTCCACCTCGGGCAGCCCGAAGTAGGCGTCGTCGGAGGCCACGACGACGTCCGCGTTGCCGGCCAGCCCGATGCCGCCGCCCAGGCAGAACCCGTGGACCGCGGCCACCACCGGCACGGCGCAGTCGTAGACGGCGGCGAAGGCGGCGTGGCAGCCCCGGTTCGCCCCGACGAGCGCCCGATGGCCGTCGGTGGACTGCATCTCCTTGATGTCCACGCCCGCATTGAACCCGCGCCCCTCGGCGCGCAGCACCACCACCCGGGTCGCGAGGTCCTGCCCCGCCTGCCGGACGGCGTCCGCCAGGTCGTGCCAGTGCCGGACGGCGAGGGCGTTGACCGGCGGGACCTCCATGACGACCTCGGCGATCGGGCCGGCGCGCAGCGTGATTCCCATCCCGCTCCCAGGGTGTGTACGCTTGCTTTGTCCTAGCGCTTGCTTGGTACGGTAGCACTCGTGACGGTGACTTACGACTACGCGGGCAAGGTCGTCCTCGTGACGGGAGGGACCAAGGGGATCGGCGCCGGCATCGCCCGCGCGTTCTTGGAGGCGGGCGCCACGGTCGTGACCTGCGCCCGCACCCCACCCGCGGCGGACGGGCCGACCCGTGGGCCGGTCGGCGGCCCGGCCGGTCAGGGAGAGGCGGGCGGCGCGTCTGTCGGGGCGGCCGAGGGGGTGCGGTTCGTGCGGGCCGACGTCCGCGACCCGGACGACGTCGCCCGCCTCCTCTCCGGGCTCGACCGGCTCGACGTCGTCGTCAACAACGCGGGCGGCTCCCCGTACGCGCCACTGGACGGCACCTCGCCCCGCCTGCACGCCCGGGTCATCGAGCTCAACCTGACGGCGCCGCTGCTGGTCTCGCAGCAGGCGTACCCGCTGCTCAAGGCGTCGGACGGGGCCGTCATCATGATCGGCAGCGCGAGCGGCACCCGCCCCTCACCCGGCACCTCCGCGTACGGGGCCGCCAAGGCCGGCCTGCACCACCTGGCGCGCTGCCTGGCGGCGGAGTGGGCGCCGGAGGTGCGGGTCAACTCGGTGGTGGTGGGACTCGCCGCCACGGAGAACGCGGAGGAGCACTACGCGGGCGGGCACGAGGCCGTGGCCGCCACGGTCCCGGCGGGCCGCATGGCCACACCGGAGGACGTGGCCCGGGTGTGCCTGTGGCTCGGCAGCCCGGGGTACGTCACGGGCGCGGCGATCCAGGTCCACGGAGGCGGCGAAACCCCGGCCTGGCGCCACGCCACCTCCGGCGGCACTGGGTCAAGAACCTGACCGCCGGTCAGCGGAGGACGGAGCGGGCGGCGGGGGAGAGACGGAAGCGCTGCGGCGTCCCCGCGACCTGTCCTTCCAGGAGGACAGCCTCCACCTCCAGCGCCTCATGAGGCTTGCCCGCGTCCTCGTCCCGCTCGAACCGGGCGAACCACACGAAGACGTTCTCACCGGTCCGGACGGGCAGTGCCGGATAGGTGTTGACCGCGTGCTCTGTCTCGAAGCACGCGATCGGCGGCATCCCGGCCCCGGCAAGCGCGGGCGCGACCCGCTCGGCGAAGAAGGCGGCGAATCCCGCGACGCCCTCCGGCACGTGGTGCACGGTAGCGACGTAGACGGCCCCGGGAAGCCCGGACTCGGGAAGCCTGGACTCGGAGAGTGCGCCCGACTCGGAAAGTGCACCGGACTCGGGAAGGCCGGCTGACCCGACGAGCGGGAAAGCCGTGCCCGGGAACGGGTCGTCCGCCGGGAAGGGGGAGTCGTCCTGGGCAGACAGCCCCGTCGGCACGGGATGCAGGAGCAACACGTCGTCGGAGTCGATCATCGTGGCGTTGGCCGCCGTGCGATGGGCCTTCCAGACGGGGCCGCCGTAGAACGCGGCCAAGGCCACCCGGCGAGCCTCCATGTCCGGAAACTTCCGCAGCCAGCAGAAGACGTCCGGTGAGTCCAGATCCCGGAAGTGCCCCGCCAGGCCGATGCCCGCCGCCTCCTGTGACTCGACGAACTCCCGCTCGAACAGCTCGATCAGCGTGTCGCGCCGCCCGGGATGCAGGGTGTAGCGCCGCAGTTCGTAAATCATGCGGGCACGCTAACCCGGAGTCACTGACACCTTCCGTCAGTGAACTCCAGCAATACCCGAGCAAAGTTCTGATCACTCTATGCTATGGATCAGTAACGCAACGTTATAGGATCGGTCTCAGTCTGACCGCCCGCCCACTCACCGGCGAAGGAGCCGAACCATAGTGATCAAGAGCCTGAGCGCTGTCTGCGTCACGGGGGTGACCGCCGCACTCACCTTGCTGGCCACCCCCGCGAGCGCCGACACCTGGACGGACAACTGGAGCCGCAACACCGGCTCCTCGCAGTCCGGCAACACCTTCGGTGACGTCGGCGCGTCCAACCAGGGCTGGGGCCGCTCCACCAACGTCAACAACGTCAACGGCATCGCGACGACGGCGTCCAACGGCAGCACCGTCGTCACCTACGTTTTCTACTGAACCAGCGTCTTCTCCTGAACCAGTTTCGCCCGTCCCGAATCCGACCCCATCCCGTCCGACCGCGTCCACATCCGCCACGCTGCCTGCCGCTCCCTTCCCGGCAGGCCGCTCGGCGCCTGCCGCTCCCTCCCTGGCAGGCGCAGTCCACCGCGACTCCCACCAGGGGTCGCAAGCTCTGACGGGTGGCGAGCCGTGTCGCAGGCTGCCCGTGCCGCGGGTGGCCGCGCCCTTCCGCCGTTGCTTCGTACCGTCGGGTGGCTGTGCCGTTCGGTGCGTTGCCTCGCCCGGCCAGGGGGCGGCCGCTCCGTCGGATGGAGTTCATTCGGTCGGCTGCCCAACCCCCCGAACCCCCGTACCCCCGAACCTTGAAGGAGATCCCCATGAAGAAGCTCTGCGCCACCGGTCTGGTCGTCGCCGCTGTCGGCACCGCCTTCGCCGCGGTCGCCGGTCCGGCCGCCGCCCCCGCGTTCGCGGACACCGCCATCTCCGACTCCAGCTCCAACCGCGAGTCCTCCCAGTCCGGCAACATGTTCGGGAACATCGTGGCCCAGAACCGCGGCACCGGCTCCTCCACCAACGTCACCTCGGTGAACGCCAACACCGCCACCGCCGCCCGCCGCAGCGGCGCGGCCCTGAGCAACCGCGTCGACTAGGAGCTGTCTCATCATCGGTGCGCACCCGTGACACCCCACGGCACCCGCGGCACCTGACACTCCATGAGGCGACCTGCGGTGGGCACTGCGGGAAACCAGAAACAGGCGGCGGCGGTGGGGCGGCTCCCGGGCCACGTCAGGCGGTGGCCGTGGCGAGGCGGACCCCCGTCCGTGACGGCCCCGGGAGGTGGGACCCCTCACCGCCCCGGGCCTGCCGGGTGGCCGGTCGTACGTAGCATCGTCGCCGTGACTACCTGTGCCTATGTGACATTTGACGACAAAGACGGCCACGACGACGAGCGTGACATCGTGCTGGCCGCCTGGCGGGAGGAGGGCATCGACGGGTGTGCCGAGCGCTGGGACGACCCCGCGGCCGACTGGGCCGCGTACGACGCCGTCGTGGTGCGGTCCGTGTGGGACTACGTCGGCCGCCGGGGCGAGTTCCTGGACTGGGCCCGGCGGGTCGAGGGCCACTCAAGGCTGCTCAATCCCGCCTCCGTGCTGGCCGGCAACACCGACAAGACCTACCTCCGCGACCTCGGGCTCCCCGTCGTGCCCACGCACTGGTCGTCGGAGGGCCTGCCCGAGTGGGACGAGTACGTCGTCAGGCCCGCGATCTCGGCGGGCGCACGCGACACGATCCGGACCACCGGCCGCGCCGAGGCCGTCGCGCACGCCGCGTGGCTGGAGGCGTCCGGCCGCACGCCCATGGTGCAGCCCTACCTCGACATGGTCGAGACCGAGGGCGAGACCTCGCTGCTGTACTTCAACCGCCGCTTCAGCCACGCCGTCCGCCGCACTCCCATGCTCACCCTGGGGAAGTCGGGCGCCGACCACGTGCGGGCACAGCTCCGCGCACCAGCCCCGGACCAGGTCGAACTCGCCGAGAAGGTGCTTGCGATCATCCCCCAAGCCCTTCTGTACGCGCGGATCGACCTGGTCCGGCTGCCCGACGGGACGCCGGTGGTGATCGAGCTGGAGCTCACCGAGCCGTACCTGTTCCTGCGGTACGAGCCGCAGGCGCCCCGCAACCTGGCCAGGGCCCTGCGCGAGCTGCTCTAGCTGTCTCTGTGCACGAAGCCTTTCCAGGCGATAGAAGCCAACAGAGCCGCCCAGGTGGCCAACACGAGTAGCCCAGCGACTGGGTGGAGTGCGGACAACCGCTCGGTGAGCGCCTCCAAGTAGTTCGGGAACGGCGCTCTCACGCAGGATCCGGCCGAGCCACCGATGACGTGTTCGCGCCGCCGGCCGATCTCCACCGTGTTCGAGCGGATCACTCATCACTTCATCGTGGCCGACTGCCGGGCATCACCGCACCTGGTTTGCCAACCGCCTTTCCCCCCGCGGTCTTCGATGGTCGGGGCGATCATCCC
Source organism: Nonomuraea sp. NPDC050733 (assembly GCF_040654215.1). Classification (NCBI taxonomy): domain Bacteria; kingdom Bacillati; phylum Actinomycetota; class Actinomycetes; order Streptosporangiales; family Streptosporangiaceae; genus Nonomuraea; species Nonomuraea sp. NPDC050733. Next base: position 116,285 of record NZ_JBFAHO010000013.1, read on the forward strand.
AGCCTGGCGGGAGGGCGCCCCATGACCGCGCGCGAAATACCGACAAATCACTACCCGACGAATTTAGCCGGTCACTATTTGGAATCACCGCTTGGCACGGTGGGACGGACCGCTCGAGAATGAGGCATGCGAGAAGCGGATACCGCGGACACGACCCCTTTATCGGAGCCATCAGAAAAACCGGATCAGGATGCCCGAATAGCCTACGAGCAAGCGAGCGCATTGCGTCGCCAGGGACGGCCGCAGGAAGCGCTGACGCTCCTGGAAGGCATCCTCCGCCGCGACCCGGAGCACACCGCCGCGCGCTATGCGCTCGTCGTGTGCCTGACCGATCTGGGACGCACCGCCGACGCCGTCCCCCACCTGCACCGCGTGCTGGCCGCCGTACCCGAGCACTACGAGGCGGCCTACCGGCTGGGCCGGATCCTGCAGGCGGCAGGAGATCGAGCCGGAGCCGCGGACGCCTACCGGCGCGTCCTGGACTTCGCCGAGTTCTCGGACGCACGGGCGAGACTGGGTCAGTGCGAGCAGCCCTCGGGCACCGCTTCCGGCGACTCCGCTGACCTGAGCCACACCTTCCCCTCGAGCGAGGAGGTTCCGCCACCGCTGCGCGCCCGAGTCGACGGCCGCCACGCCGTTGACCGCGGCGAGCTGAAGAACGCCCTCCGGCTCCAGGCAAGGCACCTCGCCCCCGCCATGCTCAGCAAGGCTCTCCTGGCCACGGTCGCCGCGGTCCTGCTGGTGGCGGCGCTGGCCGGCGAGCTGCCCAGTGTGGCGATCTTCATTGTCGCCGGCGTCCTGTTCGGGGTGCCCCGAGTCGCGGGGGCTGCGGCGCTGCTCGTCGCCGTGGCCGGGTTCGCCACCGGATACTTCCGCCCGCCGGCGCAGATCGTCTGGGACAACCTCGAGGACGCGCTGGCGTCGCCGTCCCTGGACGCGCCGCTGTCCGTCTGCGGCACCACCTTCATCCTGATCATCCTCGTCATCGGGATTCCGGGCGCCCTCCTGAATTCCCGGATCAATGGATCAGACGTCTACGAATACGGCGTCGAGATAAGGAGAGGACTTATCCGGCGTACCGTCCAATTCATCTGGTATTACCAGATCGTTGAGGCGCCCAGCTATCTGCGCACCCTCGGCAGCTACTTCACGCACACGGCGTCGCTGGGAATTCGCTACAACGACAACGGGGCGTCGTCCGTCACCCAGATCGAAATGTCCGGTGTCGGAACTCCTGCACTGGTCAAGAAGGTCGGCCGCTACCTCGAATCCCGCATCCCCGCCGAACGCCTGCCCATCCGGGGGCCGTGGACCTGACATCTGGCCTCCCCCTCAGACCCGAACGGAGTGGCGACGATGGCTTCGACCTCTGACAAGCACGCGCCGGCCGAACACGAGCCGGCCGACCATCCCGACAAGATGCCGATGGGGCAGGAGCACGCGCCGCACACCGCATCGCAAACCCTTGCCGACCACCAAGCAGTCGGACACTACTCCCCGCCCTTCACCGCGACCGAGCACTCGGCCGCCCACGCCCCACACCACGCCGCCCTGGCACCGCACCACGAAGCGAGCCTTCCGCAGGAATCCGCACCCGACTCCACGCCCGCACCCGCGACGTCCACGTCACCCACGCCGGCCACCGGCGGCACCCCCGAGCCGCCGATCCCCTTCGACGCGAGCGCTCCCGGGATCTGGCAGGCCAAGGCGCACCCCACGCACACCGGGCTGGACGGCGGCGTACCCGCGGACGCGATGAGCCAGTCAGGAAACGGACAGAGCGCATTGGACCAACTCCAGGGACAGATCGGCGTCGACAACTCGCCGTCGTTCACATCCCCACCCCCAAAGTCACCCGAGGGTCCAGGTTCCAGTGACTCCCACACCACCCCCGCGCACAAGCCGACGCTCTCCACCGAGCACGGCCAAGACCTCCAGCCGGGGGCGGGCGACGCCTTCCCCTTGCAGGGGCCTTCGACGGGAACGCTGCCAGGCACGGATTTCGGCGACCCCCACCTCGGCGGCACCGGCCATCACACCGGCGACGGCACGCCCCACGGCCACCTGCCGGGCACGGACTTCGGTGGGCAGAGCGCCGGCGACCTGCCGGACACCGACCTCGCCCTCGGCCCCCACCACCCGGGCAGCGGTCCCGGCATGGATCACGCCTTCGACCACCACGCGGACATGGGTCCGCCCCCGGCCATCGCCTAGGCGGTCACACCCCGGGGAGGCGGCCGTTGCGGAAGAGGTCGACGAAGGTCTGGTGGTCGGCCCGCGCCTGGATCCCGTACCGGTGGGCGAAGTCCACCAGCATGCCGATGAAGCCGGGCCGGTCGTCGCCCACCACCGCCACGATCGACTCCTCGGTGGAGAAGTCCACCAGGTCGTGGCTGGACTCGTCGTCGGCCACGGCGTGCATGCGCGCCACCGCCCGCCCGAGATCCCGCATGATCGAGTCCAGCTCGGCCGGCTCGTTGACGTCGTCCCAGTCGAGGTCGGCCGAGTACGGCGAGACCTCGGCCACGAGCTGCCCCACGCCGCCGAGCGTGGTGTAGCCGAGCCACGGGTCCGCGTACGCCTGCAGCGCCCGCTGCGACTCGGCGGTCCGGTGCCCCTGGTGCAGGAAGTAGCCGGTCACCTTCTCGTCGGTGATGTACCTGGCCACGGCCGGCACCTGCGCCTGCTTCATGTAGAGGATGACGTCGTTCTCCAGCGCCTGCGAGCGGCCCTCCAGCAGCATGTTGTACGAGGGCAGCCCGGCCGAGCCGATGCCCACGCCCTTGCGCAGCGCCACGTCCTTGATGACGTGCTCGACGGAGGTCGTCTGCTCGGGCAGCGTGGTCAGGTAGTCCTCGAACGCGGCCAGCACGGCCGCCCGGGTCTCGGGCCCGACGGCCTCCCGCCCCTCCATGATCGCGAAGCGCCGGTCGTAGTCGTCGATGACGGTCTCGACGTCGAGCATCGCCACCCGCGTCCGCAGCCGCGCCGTCTGGAGCACCCGGTGCAGCACGCCGGTGGTGGTGCCGAGCGTCAGCGACCCGATCGCGTCGTCGCCGCCGTGCGCGATGGCGGTCAGCTCGTCCAGGTAGGCGGTGCCGAAGCCGCTCACGAGCGAGCTGATCACCTCGTCGGACAGCGCCTTGGCGTACCCGATGAGGGCCACGCTGGCGGCGAAGCGCTTGAGGTCCCAGGTGTAGGGCCCGACGTACGCCTCGTCGAAGTCGTTGACGTTGAAGACGAGCACGCCGGAGGCGTTCATGTAGGTGCCGAAGTTCTCGGCGTGCAGGTCACCGTGGATCCACACCCGGCTGGTGGGCTCGTCGAGGAAGGCGTCGTCGGCGAACTCGCCGGTGAGGTCGGCGTAGAACAGGCTCGCGCTGCCCCGGTAGAAGGCGAACGGCGAGGCGGCCATCTTGCGGAACTTGCGCCGGAACGCGGCCGGTTCGCGTTTGATCGACTCGCCGAACTCGGCCACGAGAACGTCGAGCAGGAAGGAGGAGCGGGTAGCCATACACGGGACAGTAGGACGTGGCCGCCCCTTCAGCCTAGATTGGCGGGGCCGATGTGGCCGGTCAGGCAGCCGGTCCGCGCTTCGCCCGCCGCGCCGGGGGCAGCAACCGCGTCCCCGTGACGACCAGTGGCACGATCACCACCGCCAGCACGCCGCACAGCACCGCGGCGGGCCCCCACACCATCTCGGCGCCCGGCACCGGCCAGGCCATGGGCAGGCGCCACGCCAGCAGCAGCGTCCCCGCCGCGGCCAGGGCGAGGCGTACCGAGGGGGCCGCCCCCCGGCGCAGGGCGGCGACACCCGCTGCGGCACACGCCACGGTCGCGAACGTTTCGGGATAGAACAGGGACCACAGGGCCAGGAGCGCTTCGGACGCCGAGGTCCACGGCAGCGGCGCCCACGGCAGCAGCGCTGAGGGCAGCGCGACGGCCACCGGCAGCAGGAGGAGACGCCACGGGCGGACGGTCGCCGGTGCCTCGGTGTGGAAGCCCGCCAGCAGGGCGAGCACCGGCACCGACGCCACGAGCGCGGCGGGCGGCGCGGCCCAGGAGAGCTGGACGGCCGGCCCGGCGCCGATCAGCAGGAGCGAGACCGCTCCCGCCACGACTGCCGCGACCTTGGCGGGACCGGCGAAGCCGCGCATGACGGCCGCGAACGCGACGACCCAGAGCGCATCCGCCACCGCCGGGAACGGCGAGGTGGCGCCGGCGGGGGCGGGAAGGTGCGCGGCAGCCGAGGCTGCCGGCCACACGAGGCCGTGAACGCCCAGCATCGCCTGGAAGCCCAGGCCGAGCAGCGCGACGAGTCTGACGGCCTCGCCCCAGGCGACGGACCGCGGACCGGCGCCCGCCCCGCCGAGCCGGACCCGCACCGCCAGCGCGACCACGCTGGCGACCTCGTCCCAGCGCGGTCGCGGGTTGCGCTCGTCCGGCACCTCGCCGGACATCTCCATGAACGCCGCCACCATCTCGTCCTCCCGCTCCACCCGGTAGGGGCCGGGCAGGATGCGCAGGACGAATCGGTAGCGCCGCTCCAGCAGCACCGGGTCGGGCTCGGTCACGCGACACCTCCAGCGGCCGCCGCGCGCGCGGCGAGAGCGGTCAGGGACGAACGGGCGAGCACCGCCAGGGCGGTGGCCGGCCGCGGGGTGGGGGAGGGGGCGGCGGAGGGCCGGCTGGACGTCCCGCGGGCGCGCAGCCGGGCCGTCGCGGCCTCGGCGTTGGCCGCCAGCCGGGCGGCCTCGTCGGCGAGGGTCCGGGCGCCGTCGTCCGTCAGCCGGTAGTAGCGGCGCAGCCGCCCCCGCTGGACCTCCTCGCGGTCGAGCTCCACCAGCCCGTCGGCGGCGAGCCGGTCGAGCACCCCGTACAGCGAGCCGATCTTGAGCTGGACCCTTCCCTCCGACAGCCGGTCGACCTCCTGGACGATCCCGTAGCCATGCCGGGGCTCGTCCACCAGCGCGGTGAGCGCGAGGAACATGGGCTCCGTTATGTTCACGTCCCCACTATATCTTGTCAGGCAAGATATAAGGAGTCTCAGGGGTGCTGGGAAGACACGGAGACGACCTCGCCCGTCATGTACGACGCGTAGTCGCTGGCCAGGAAGACGATGACGTTGGCCACCTCCCACGGCTCGGCCGAGCGTCCGAACGCCTCCCGCGCCGCCAGCTCCGCCAGCACCTCCTCGCTCGTCACCTTCGCCAGGAACGGGTGGACGGCCAGCGACGGCGCCACCGCGTTCACCCGGACGCCGTGCTCGGCGACCTCCATCGCGACGCACCGGGTCAGCGCCATGACCCCGGCCTTGGCCGCCGCGTAGTGCGCCTGGCCGCGCTGGGCCCGCCAGCCGACGACCGAGGCGTTGTTCACGATCGTCCCGGACCCCTGCGGGACCATCCGGCGCAGGGCGGCCCTGGTGCAGCGCATGGTGCCGTGCAGGGTCACGTCGATGACCGCGTGCCACTGCTCGTCCGTCATCGCGGCCAGCTCGGCCGTGCCGCCCAGCCCGGCGTTGTTGACGAGCACGTCCAGCCGCCCGTGCCGCTGCGCCACCGCCTCGAACAGCGCCGCCACCTGGTCCTCCGACGTCACGTCGCACGGCACGGCCAGCGGCTTGACGCCGGTCAGCTCCGCCAGCGCCTCGGCGGCCTCGCCCAGGCGCCGCTCGTGCCGGTCGGACAGGACGACGGTGGCGCCCTCCTCGGCGCAGCGCCGCGCGGTCGCGTAGCCGATGCCCGCCCCCGCCGCGGCGGTGACGAGCGTGACCTTGCCGTCGAGCAGACCGTGTCCGCGCGGGTATGCCGGTGCCATCGTGGTGCCCCTCACTGCCGGGGCAGCCCCAGCGTCCGTTCGGCGATGATGTTGCGCTGGATCTCGCTGGACCCGGCGTAGATGGTGTCCGCCCGGCTGAACAGGTAGAGCCGTTGCAGGTCGTCCAGCTCGCCGTCGCGGGCGACGAGCCCCGCCCGGCCCTGGACGGCCTGGGCCAGCTCGCCGAGCCTGCGGTGCCACTCCGACCAGTAGAGCTTGCCGATGGACGCCTCCGGCCCCGGGTCGGGCCGCATCGTGCGCAGCGCGTTCAGCCGCATGATCCGCAGCTCCAGCCAGGCCCTGACCAGCCGGTCGCGCAGCACCGGGTCCTCGGCCGCCCCGGTGCGCCGGGCCGTCTCGATCACCTTGGCCAGCTCCCGCCGGAACCCGATCTGCTGCCCCAGCGTGGACGCGCCCCGTTCGTGGGCCAGCGTGGCCATCGCCACCCGCCAGCCGTCGCCGGGGGCGCCGACGACGTTGGCGGCGTCGGTGGTCGCGCCGTCGAAGAACACCTCGTTGAACTCCGACGTGCCGGTCATCTGGACGATCGGCCGCACCTCGACGCCGGGCTGCCGCATCGGCACCAGCAGGTACGACAGCCCCCGGTGGCGCTCCGAGCCCGGCTCGGTACGGCAGAGCACGAAGCACCAGTCGGCCACGTGCGCCAGCGACGTCCACACCTTCTGCCCGGTCACCACCCACCGGCCGCTGTCCAGGCGCGCCCGGGTCCGCACCCCGGCCAAGTCGGAGCCCGCGTCCGGCTCGGAGTAGCCCTGGCACCACAGCTCCTCGCCGCGCTGGATGGGAGGGAGGAACCGGGCCTTCTGCTCGTCCGTGCCGAGCTGGAGGATGGTCGGGCCGAGCAGTCCCTCGCCGATGTGGCCCACGCGGGCGGGGGCGTCGGCGCGGGCGTACTCCTCGTGGAAGGCGACCTGGTCGGCCAGGGAGGCGTCGCGGCCGCCGTACCGTGCGGGCCATGCCAGGCAGGTCCAGCCCGCCTTGCCGAGGTGGCGCTCCCAGGCCAGCCGGATCTCGTGCCCCTCGTGCTCGCGGCCGGGTCCGCCCAGCCCGCGCGCGCCGGCGAACTCGCCGGTGAGGTTGTCCTCCAGCCAGGCCCGCGCCTCCTCACGCAGGCTCAACGAAGCCCCCGTAGCCGCCGCGGAAGAACACCAGCGGCCCGCCCTCCGCGTGGACGTCGAGCTGGAGCACCCGCGCGACCACGATCATGTGGTCGCCGGCGGGGTGCTCGGCCTCCACCGCGCAGTCGATCCAGGCCAGCGCCCCGTCCAGCACGGGGTTGCCGCCGGGCGAGCCGGTCCACTTCAGCCCCGCGAACTTGTCGCCGCCCTTGGCCGCCATCTGGGCGCACACCGGCTGCTGGTGCTCGGCCAGCACGTTCACGGTGAGCGCCTCGGCCTCGCGCACGCGCGGCCAGCTCGTGCTGGTGTGCGCGACGCAGAACGCCACGAGCGGGGGGTCGAGCGACACCGACGTGAACGAGTTGGCCGCCAGGCCGCACGGCGTGCCGGTCGCCGGGTCGAGCGCGGTGATCGCCACCACGCCGGTGGCGAATCGCCCGAGCACCTGCCGGAACCGTAAGGCGTCGAGGTGACCGTTCGCGCTCTGGGGGATAGGGCCGTTCGGCATGGCGGCTCCGTGGAGGGTCCTGCGCTGGTAGGGCGTGGGACGGCCGGCACAACCGTCCGGCGTGACCAGCCGGGCAGCGTGTGTGCTCATGTGGGCCTCCTTTGTCCGCCCGGTCGAGTGTATCTCACCAAGCGCTTGCTTGGACGGTAGGCGCGAGGCGGAAAGCCTGTCAAGCGGTGCGGTGGCGACCGTCCACCCTGTCACGTTGACACGTCCGGAGCGTGCGGCCTAGCGTGGGTTGATGCCCAAGCGCTTGCTCGATTTCCGGGATCGTACGGCCGTCGCGGGCGTGGGCTACACGCCGTTCAGCAAGGACTCGGGTGTCAGCACCCTGACCCTGGCCTGCCGCGCGGTCCTGGCCGCGCTGGACGACGCCGGGCTCACCGCGGACGACGTCGACGGCCTGGCCACCCACCGCGTCGGCGACTCCGCGGCCCCCACCCTCGTCGGGCCCGCGCTCGGCATCCGCGACCTGAGCTGGCACCTCGACCAGTTCGGCGGCGGCAGCGTCTCCCACGCCGTCGTCGCCCAGGCCGCGCTCGCCGTGGCCGCGGGCATGGCCGAGACCGTCGTCTGCTACCGCGCCATCAACGCCCGCTCGGAGTTCCGCATGGGCGGCACCGGCCGCGGGCTGCCGCCGGGCCCCGAGGTGCAGTACCAGGCGCCGTACGGTTACTTCGCGCCGCCGCAGCAGTACGCGATGTACGCCCGCGCGCACATGCTCAGGTACGGCACCACGGCCGAGCACTTCGGCCGGTTGGCGGTCACCCAGCGCGCCAACGCCGTGAAGAACCCCCGCGCCCTCATGCGCACCCCGATCACGCTCGACGACTACCTGGCCAGCCGGTGGATCGCCGAGCCGTTCCGGCTGCTCGACTGCTGTCTGGAGACCGACGGCGCCTGCGCGCTGGTCGTCACCACCGCCGAGCGGGCGCGCGACCTGCGCCGGCCGCCGGTGCTCGTCTCGGCCGCCGCCTGGGGCGGCGGGGAGAGCCATCTGTCGGGCGGGCGCGCCGACCCCACCACCACGGCCGCCGCCGCCCTCGCCCCCCGCCTGTACGGCCAGGCCGGCCTCGGTCCGCGGGACGTCGACGTGGCCGAGATCTACGACTGCTTCACCTACTCCGTGCTCGTCCAGCTGGAGGACTACGGGTTCTGCCCCAAGGGGGAGGGCGGCCCGTACGTCGCCTCGGGCGCCACGGCCCTGGACGGGACGCTGCCGGTCAACACCCACGGCGGCTTCCTGTCGGAGGGCTACGTCCACGGCGTCAACCACATCGCCGAGGCCGTCTCCCAGCTCCGCGGCGACGCGGGGGACCGCCAGGTGCCGGGCGCGGAGGTGGCTCTGTCCACGGCCCAGCCCGGGTACATCCTGTCGGCGACCTCCGCCTTGATCCTCAGGAAGGGCTGATCGCATGGCCGGTGGCGAGCGTCCGGTGTTCCAGGTGGCGACGGACCGCGACTCGGCCCCGTGGTGGGAGCGGGCGGGGCGGGGGGAGTTCGCGGTGCAGCGGTGCGAGGCGTGCGGCACCGCGCGCTTCCCGGCCAGGGCGTTCTGTCCGGCCTGCCGCGCCGAGCGGTGGCGCTGGGAGGCGGTCGACCCGGAGGGGACCGTGGAGAGCTGGATCGTCAGCCATCAGGCGTTCGGCGGGCGGGCCGGGGACCCGTACGTGGTGGTCATGGTGCGCCCGGCGGCGGTGCCCGACTGCCTGCTGTACGGCGGATGGCGGGCGTCGCGGGAGCCCGTGGGCGGCGAGCGGGTCAGGGGCGTGTTCACGGCGGGGGAACTCACGCTCGTGGACTGGGAGCCCATCGGGGAGCGAGCGTCACAGAAAGACGGGTGACACGCGGAACGCGCGTCCTGGCGGGCGTGGGGGACCCGCCAGGACGCGCTTCCAGCCCCATGCGCGGCGACGCCAGGACTCCGGCGAGGGTTGGAGTCCTAGATCGATGGTTCGCGCACGGAGACGGTGGGGGAGTGCGAGGACTCCGGGTGCCGGCAACGCTCGGTCGACCTGGTCGGTACGGGACTGCCATTCCGGGTGTTCGTGCAGGTAAGACCGAACGTATGGCGACGCACCGCGTAACGCAGTAAACGTGGTGCATCGTCTGGGTCTTGCCAGGGCAGGTATGGCGTACCCGCGTGGACCGGCAACACTGGCCCTCACCCCCTCCCCGGCCTTTCGATGGATTTGTACCAACGAATGGATGATGCGGCTGCGGGGGCCCTTTGGTCAAGGGGTTGTGGCCTGCTAGAACCAGATCGTCTAAATTGTTGGCACAATAAGGGGTGAAAGTGGCAAGGTCGGTGCTGTACCAGCAGGTGGCTTCCGAACTACGGAAGGCCATCTACTCCGGTGTACTCGGTCCCGGAGCGCAGCTGCCGACTGAGGCCCAGCTCATGGAGGACCATGGGGTGAGCCGCAACACCGTCCGGCTGGCCCTGGGGGAGCTGGTCAACGAGGGGCTGGTCACACGGACGCCCCGCCGCGGCACGATCGTCCGGGACCGCAGGCCGCTGCTCATCTATCCGCAGCGAGAGCTGGAGCCACAACCCAGCGGGGAGCTGCGTGAGGCGTTCGCCTTCGCCGTCACCCAGGAGGGCCGGGCGCCCAGCCAGCTCATCGAGGTGCTGACCGTCACGCCCGTCGAGGAGATCGCCAGCCGGTTGGAGCTGGCCGACGGGGAGCTCGCCGTGGTGCGCCGGCGGCTCCGTTTCGTCGACGGGCAGCCGTACAACACCAACGACTCGTACTTCCCCCGGGATTTGGTGGCCAACTCGGAAATCGCCAGGCCGGGAGACATCGCGCGAGGGGCGAACCGGGTTCTGGAGGAGCTCGGGCATGAACAAGTTCGCGTGATTGACGACATTTGGGCGCGAATGCCCAACCAAGAAGAAGCTGAGAGGCTTCAATTGGAACTGGGCACGCCAGTTGTCGTGTATGTCCGAGTTGGTTACGACAGGGCTGATACGCCGGTGCGCGTCGCGGTCTCGGTGCTACCCGCGGACAAGCACTTGATCAGATACGAGCTCGACAGCCGCTAGCCGAGCTCGGTTGGGGGTGATCCCGCCGGCGGCCCGCCGCGAGTAATCCGGCCTCGCAGGGCTAGGGGAGTTGTGCATACTCCCTAAAACCCAATTTATGCGTGTATATGCGTACATATCGCCTTTAAGTCACCCTAGCCGAGTCTGTGCGCCGCTGCGCCATCACTCACAGTAGTGACTCGGACACCCAACGCATCGAAAGGGCGAACCATGCACTCCATCACTGCCTTCGGCACCTTCTCCGGCACTTCGGGCACCGGGACCGCGACCCTCCTGCACCCGCTGGCACTGCGCCGCGCGGACCGTTCCGACCTCCAGGGCATCCTCACCCTGCTCGCCGACACCGCCGAATGGCTGCACTCCAAGGGCGTGAGCCAGTGGCCGCGGGGCGGCTTCGGCCCCGAGCGGATCGAGCCGCTGATCGAGGAGCGGGTGCTGTACCTGCTGGACGACGAGCTGCGCTACCTCGACCCCGACGAGGACGTCCCCCCGGTCGCCACCATCGCCCTGGACGGCCACGCGGACCCGGAGTTCTGGGCGCCCGCCGACGACCCCGGCGCGGCGCTGTACGTCCACAAGCTGGCCGTGGCCAGGCCCTGGGCCGGCACGGGTCTGGGCGACGCGCTGCTGGACTGGGCCGGGGACACGGCCCGCGCCACGGGGCGCCGCTGGCTCCGGCTCGACTGCGCCAAGCGCAACCAGGGGCTCCAGGACTACTACCGGCGGCGCGGCTTCCAGCATGTCCGTACGGTGGACCTCCCGCATCGCGCCTCGGGCGCCCTCTTCCAGCGCCCGGCCGAGAGCGCCATGGTCGCCGCCTTCCGCGACCTCACCCTCCCTGAGCTCATCGGCGCCTGACGGCCGCCGGCCCGCGGACCAGCCAGGACGTAACGGGCGTTTGGGGCTTCGCCTGCGGAAAGGGGTAGAGCACCCGATAACCTCTCCTCATGACCGGATCCCTCCTTGAGGTGATCGCGCTCGACGTGCGCGACGCCGTGGCCGCGGAGCAGGGCGGCGCCGACCGCGTGGAGGTCGTGGCCGACATGGCGGCCGACGGGCTCACACCCGCGCCGGAGACGGTCGCCGCCATCGCCGCCGAGTGCCCGCTGCCCCAGATGGTCATGCTGCGCTGCGACGCCACGTTCACGGCCGGGCAGGACGTGCTCGACCGGCTGCGGCGCGACGCCAAGGAGCTGGCCCAGGCCGGTGCGGCGGGGTTCGTCTTCGGGTTCCTCGATGGGGCGGGCGCCGTGGACCTGGCCGCCACCGAGGCGCTCATCCACGCCGTCTCGCCGCTGCCCTGGACGTTCCACCGGGCGGTCGACCACGCGGCCGACGTCCTGGCCGCCTGGCGCGCCGTGCGGCTCCTGCCGAACCTGGCGACCGTCCTGACCGCCGGCGGGCCCACCGGTGTGGCGGACGGGCTGCCGGTGCTCAAGACCCGCGCCGAGGCCGGCGACGGGTCGATCATCCTGGCCGGCGGCGGGCTGCGGCCACCGCACGTGCCGGCCCTGCTCGACTACGGGGTGCGCGCCTTCCACGTCGGCTCCGCCGTACGGGAGAGCTGGTCGAACCCCGTGGACCGGCGGCTGGTCCAGCAGTGGCGCGCCCTCGTCGACCGCGACTGAGCGGCCGGGCACCGGCCTCAGTCACGGACTCGGTCCCGGCCTCAGCCGGGGTCGGACAGGGCGGCGTCCGCGCGTGACAGGGCCGCCACGAGCGGCCTGATCGTGGCGGGCTCGTCCATGACCCCGCCGTCCGCCGCCCGCCCGTCCTCCCAGGCCCGTACCCGTTCGCGGTACGCGTCGTACGTCGCCAGATGGAAGGCGTACACCGCGGCGAACCGGCTCACGAGGTGCGAGGGGTGCATGTCCCAGCCCTGGTGGTACCCGTGGCGCAGCGAGTGCCGCACGAGCTCCGCGTGCCGCCGCCACAGCCCGCGCACGTCAGCGGCCGACTCCGAGGCGGGCGAGGCCGCCAGCGACCCGTCCGACAGCTCCACCCCCGTACCCGCGAACGCGGTCTGCACGACGTGCCGCGCGTGGTCGCAGGCCGGGTGGTCGAGCCGCTGCTCCCGCGGCGGCAGGCCGATCGCCGCCGTGTAGTCGAACACCCCGAAGTGCGCGGCGGCGAGCCTGCCCCCCAGCGTCTCGGCGAGGTCGCCCCGCAGGAACGCCAGCGTCTGCGGCGCCTCCACCTGCATCTCGAAGCGCAGCCGCACCTCCACGCCGTCACCGAGCCCGCGCTCCAGTCCGCGTTCGAGCCGCCCCAGCAGGTCGGCGAACTCCACGAGGTACTCCTCCATGAGCACCTTGGGGAAGGTCACCACGAAGCCGGGCGGCAGCTCGCCGCAGCGCGCCGCCACCTCGGTGAGGAAGCCGTCGAGCGTCCGCGCCGAGCGCGCCGGGTCGCCGTCGGCGAACGACTTGACCCGCAGCCCCCACCGCCGCGGCAGCGTCCCCGCGGCCCGCAGCTCCGCGACCGCCTCGGCGGCCCGCACGGCGTGCGCGTCCTCCTCCTCGCCGGGCCGCACCCCGTAGCCGTCCTCGAAGTCGATCCGCAGGTCCTCGACGGGCTCGCGGCCGAGCTTGCGCAGCACCCGCTCGTGTACGGCCGGCGCCAGCCCCTCCGGCACGCCGAACACGTCCGCGACCTCGGCGGGACCGGCCAGCCGCGCCCGCGCCAGCGCCAGGGCCCGCCCGCCCCAGTCCGCGACGGTGCCGGCGGCGAACCGGTCGGCGGGCACGTACACCGTGTGCACCGGCTGCCATCCGGGACGCCACTCAGGGGAGGCACCCGGATAGCGGGCCCGCTGGGCGCGGAAGGCGTCCTCGAACGAGGACAGCGGCACGTCCCCCATGGTCACACGCATGCCCTGCACCCTAGCCCGCCGCAGGACGGCGGGTTCAGGGCCGGGGTTCAGGGTCGGGGCTCAGGGCGGAAGGCGCGCAGCATGGCCTCCAGGCCGGCCAGCTTGACGCGCTCGCCGCGGCCCAGCGTGCGGGCCAGCTCGGCCTCGGCCGCCTCGACGGCCAGCCATTCCTCGTAGGTGACGGGCCGCACCCCGCGCTCGGCCAGCAGCGTGTCGAGATCCGTCTTCAACTCGGGCCCGCGGCCCGCGAGGTCGGCCAGCAGCGTGCGGACCGTCTCGGCCGCGTCGGACTTGTTCGTGCCGATCACGCCCGTCGGGCCGCGCTTGAGCCAGCCGGCGACGTACTCGCGCTCGCGCACCCGCCCGGCCTCGTTCGGCACGGTCATCGTCTCGTAGGAGAACGGCACGTCCGGCAGGGGCACGCTCTGGTAGCCGACGGACCGCAGCACCATCCCCACCGGCAGCGTCTCGAACTCGCCGGTGCCCTCCACGCGCCCCTCGGGGCTCAGCCGGGTGCGTTCGAGCCGCAGCCCCTCGACCCGCTCGCTGCCGATGATCTCCACCGGGCGCAGCCAGAACCGCACGTCGAGCCGGCGCGGCCGGCCGGCCGGCTTCCGCTCCGACCACGAGCGCAGCACCTCGATGTTGCCCCGCACCTGGCGCGGGAAGTCGCCGCCGAGCACGACGGCCTCCTCCGGCCGCACGCACACGTCGGCGTTGGCCAGCTCCCCGAGCTCCCGCAGCTCCTTGAGGGTGAACTTGGCGTGCTCCGGCCCCCGCCGGCCGATCATGTGGATGGCCTTGACCTGGCTGGCGCCCAGGCGTTCGAGCACCCCGTGCGGCACGTCGGTCGCGCTCAGCTCGTCGGCCGTCTTGGCCAGGATCCGCACCACGTCCACGGCCACGTTGCCGACGCCGATGACCGCCACCTCGGAGCTGTCGAGGACGAACCGGCCGGCGTCCACGTCGGGGTGGCCGCAGTACCAGTTGACGAAGTCGGTGGCCGCCACGCTGCCCGGCAGGTCCTCGCCCGGGATGCCGAGCCGCCGGTCCACCATGGCGCCCGTGGCGTACACGACGGCGTCGTAGGCGCTCAGCAGGTCGCTCACGGACACGTCCGCGCCGAGCGTCACGCCGCCGAGGAAGCGCACCTGCGGCAGCTCCAGCACCCGCCGCAGGTAGCCGGCGATGGACTTGATCGAGGTGTGGTCGGGCGCGACGCCGTACCTGACCAGCCCGTACGGCGTGGGCAGGCGTTCGAGCACGTCGATCTCGACCGGCTCCGACGACTGCTTGACCAGGGCCTCGGCCGTGTAGATCCCGGCGGGACCCGATCCGATGACCGCCACGCGCAACGCCACGTCGCCTCCCTGCGACGGCGACTCCTCGGCACGGGCCAGGCGTCCGGCCGGGATCACCGTCTCGTGGCGATTGTTCCCCGTGCGAGCGCCTATGACAGCCTCTTTTCGCCGTCCGGAGCGTCCCGTGTCGCGCGGGCGCGCAGGGCGACCTTGTCGATCTTGCCGTTGGCGTTGGCCGGCAGGGCCTCCACGACGACGACGCGCCTCGGGACCTTGTAGTTGGACATGTTGTCCCGGGCCCAGGCCAGCAGCGCCGCCACGTCGACCTGGGCGCCGGGACGGGGCACCACGTACGCGTAGCCGGACTCGCCGGAGACGGGGTCGGGCACCCCGACGACGGCCGCCTGCGCCAGCGAGCCCTCGCGCAGCAGCAGCGACTCGACCTCGGCGGGGGAGACGTTGAAGCCGTTGACGATGTACAGCTCCTTCTTGCGGTCCACGATCGCCAGGTTCCCGGCCTCGTCCAGCACGCCGACGTCGCCCGTGTGCAGCCATCCGTCCCGGTCGACCACCTCGGCTGTCCTGTCCGGCTCGTCCCAGTAGCCGCGCATCACGCCGTAGCCGCGCTGCAGGATCTCGCCGCGCTCGCCGGGCGGGACGTCCTTGCCGTCGTCGTCCACGACCCTGACCTCGATGCCGGGCACCGCCCGCCCGGTCGTGGCCGCGACCACCTCGACCGGGTCGCCGGCCCTGGTCATGGAGACGACCGTGCCCTCCATCAGGCCGTACGCGTTGATCACCCGTTCCATGCCCACCTGCTCGACCAGCCGGGTGATGAGCGACGGCGGGACGGCGGCGGCCCCGCAGATGGCCACGCGCAGCGACGAGACGTCCCACGCCCTGCGGTCCAGCTCGTCCAGCAGCCGGTGGAACAGCGTGGGCGGCCCCGCCAGGACGCTGATCCGGCCGGAGGAGATCAGCTCCATCAGCCCGTCGGGGGTGAACACCCGGATCGGCATCATCGTGGCCCGCCGCAGCACGCACGCGAGCATCCCCGCGTTCAGCCCGAAGCCGTGGCTGAACGGCGCGATGACCGGGTAGCGGTCGTCCTCGCCGAGGGTGACGATCTCGGCCCAGTCCCAGTAGCCGCGCAGCACCTGGGCGTGGTCGAGCATGACGCCCTTGGGCGTCCCGGTGGTGCCGGAGGTGGACATGATCTCGCACAGGTCGTCCGGCCGTACGGCCAGCGCCCGCTCCTCGGCGGCGCCCGGCGCGACCCGCTCGCCCCGCTCCAGCAGCTCCGAGGCGGTGAGACGGCCCGGCCCCGGGGGAGAGGGGTCGGGGACGACCACATGGAGCAGGCCGGTGCCCGGCGGCAGGAGATCAGCCGGCGCCGTCCGCCCCGCCCCCTCGCCGGTGATCAGCACCCGGGCGGCGGTCCTGCGGATCATCGCCGCCGCCTCCAGTCCCTTGGCCCGGGACGAGAGCGGCACGAGGACCGCGCCGGCGCACCAGACACCGAAGGCGTGGACCACCCAGGACGGGTCGTTCACGCCCCACAGCGCGACCCGGTCGCCGGGCCCGACGCCGAGCGCCATGAGTCCCCGCGCCACCCGCGTGGCCGCGTCCAGCAGCTCCGCCAGGCTCGTCCGGTCCGCGCCGTCGGCCAGGACGGTCGCGTCGGGGTGCCGGGCGGCCTGGTCGCGCAGCATGCGGGGGATCGTCCCCCAGTCCGGCACCGGTTCCACGTCTCCCGCGCCTCCAAGCTGAGTCAGTGCGTCACGTCGCGAGCGCCCTGTCGCGGCCGAGGTGGTGACCGCGCAGGTCGCTCACCATGCCGGGGGAGGAGGTCTCGGCGACCTCCGGGTCGATCTCCACCGCGAGCGAGATCGGCGTCAGCGCCCGTACGGCCTCCTGGAGGCGCGAGCGCCACATCGGGTTGCCCACCAGGCCGGCCCGGTTGAACGTCACGGTCAGGACCGCCGCGTCGAGCGTGCCCTGCCGGCTGACGCCGAGCTCCCACCGGGCCACCCCGTCGATCTTGGCGAGGGTCCGGCCGATCCGGGGCAGCGACAGCCACACGCCGCGTACCAGCACGTGGTCTCCCACGGTGTGCGCGGGCGCGGGGATGCCGTCGGCCGGGCCGCGCGCCACCTGACCGGTCCGCAGCACGGCGTCGCCGAGCGCGGAGTGACCGGCCGGCGTGATCACCAGCTCGGCCGCGCCGGAGGCGTGCGGCAGCAGCTCGTCCTTGCCGAGCGCGGCCAGCCGCAGCAGGCCGTCGGCGAGCGGTGTGAGCGGCTCGTCCTCCGCCGCCCGCCAGGCCAGGGCGCCCCCGCTGAACGGGCTGGAGTACACCTCGTGGACCTCGGCGTCGAACTCGCCCGCCAGGTGGCCGAGGGTCCGCTTCGAGGCGATCTCGCCGGTGAGCACGATGTGCCGGAGCCCGAGGTCCAGCGGGTCGAGCAGGAACTCCAGGTGCAGGCGGGCCAGGAAGTCCATGGCGCCGGTGGGGGTCGCGACGAGTGTGGTCGCCCCGAGCGCCGACAGCGCGTGATGCAGGCGCATCCGGCCGCGCGGCCCCACGGACGCGGCGGCGGCGGCCACCCGGGAGGCGGCCGAGGCCCACAGGGCGCCCGCCGGCTCGGCGAGCGCCACCACGACCCGGTCGCGCCCGCCCACGCCGGCGGACCGCAGCGCGGCGGCGGTCAGCTCCTCCTCGGCCTCGCGGTCGGCGGGGGCGAGCGGGAAGACGCCGGAGGCGTCGGGCGGCACGTGGAGCAGCCCGGTGGCGGCGGCCCCGGCCGCGCCGAGGTCGTCACGGGTGAGCCAGCGGTACGCGCCCGCCCCGGTGGTCATGACGCCACCTCGTCCATGAACCGCCGCATGGACGAGGTCACGTGCTCGTGGGCGAGGCCGCCGACCTGGCACTGGAGGATCAGGTCCGTGGCGCCCGCCTCCGCGATGCGGGCCAGCGCCTTGCGCGACCCCTCCACGTCGTCCACCACCACCATCAGGTGCTCGCGCAACGTGGCCATCGCCTCCTCGGGCGGCATCCCGGCCGCGAGCTGGCCCAGCACCCGGTGGGTGGCGTGGCGCGCGTCGTAGTAGTCGGGCGGGGTGACGAGGTTGACCTGGCGGCGGATGTACCACAGGACGGCGTCGGCGGCCGTCGCGGCGGCCTCGTCCCTGGTGGGGCCGACGTACCAGGGGATCATCAGCGCGACCCGCCGCGTGGCCGGGTCGAACCCCGCCTCGGCCAGCGCCTCCCGGTAGCGGGCTATGTCGGTGGCCACGTCGTCGATGCCCTTGAGCATGGTCATGCCGAGCAGGTTGTAGCCGTGCCTGGCCGCCGCGAGGTAGCCGTCCAGGGACGTGGAGGCCACCCAGACCGGTGGGTGCGGCCGCTGCGCGGGACGCGGGTAGACGGCCACGTCGGGAATCTCGAAGAACTCGTTGGAGCGGCTGACCGGCTCGCCGTCGGCCCGCCAGATGGCCAGCGTGGCCTCCAGGCAGTCCTCCCAGATCTGGCGCGACTTCTCGAACGGGCGCTGGAAGGCCTGGTACTCCAGCGGGGAGGCGCCACGCCCGGTGCCGAACTCCACCCGCCCGCCGCTGACCACGTCGAGCGTGGCGACCCGCTCGGCCGTCCGGATGGGCGACTGGAACGGCAGCAGCACGACGCCCAGCCCGAGATGGATGCGCTCGGTCCGCTGCGAGATGGCGGCCAGCACGAGGTCGGGGGCGGAGGAGTGGGAGAAGCCCCTGGTGAAGTGGTGCTCCACGAACCACGCGGTGTCGAAGCCCAGCTCGTCGCCGAGCACGACCTGCTCGATCACGTTCTGGAACGCCTGCTGCTCGACCTCGCGGGAGCGCCCGCGGACCTCCAGCTCATACCCCAGGCTGATCCGTAGGGACGTCATCGCGCCTCCGGCGAAAGTAGTAAACCAAGCGCTCGCTTGGTAGAGACTATCAGTGGGAAACACTTGCGGGAAGGGCGCGGTCGCGATCAAAGTGGATGCTCGTGAGGCGAAAGCACGCGCTGCGGCGGGCGAAGGAAGAGGGTGACCTCACTCCCGACGGCGCGCGCCGCCACGAGGCGCTGGGGCGGGTCATGGCGGCCCTGGCCACCGAGGCGGAGTTCATCGAGTCCTGCCGCGACCTCACCTGGTGGCGCGGCTCCGACGACAGCTGGCACCTCGAATGGCGGGACGGGCCGTTCGCCTCCGAGGTGGCCGTCCTGCTCGCCGAGCGGCTGGCCGTACCGGGCGACGTCACGCCCGCCGGTCCCGGCAGCGAGGTGTCGGCGGTGCTCGACGTCATGGGCGTCCGCTTCGAGCTGCACGCCATCGACCCCATGGGCACGGCCCGCGTACGGGTCAGGCCCGGCCTCTGGCGGCTGGCCGAGGCGCTCGACACCACGCGCCGCACCAACGCCCGCCACCCCTGGGAGGAGCTCCTCGGCGGCTGAGCGGTCTCAACCGAGCACGCGGGCGGCCAGTCGCGCGCGGTGCGCCTGCGGAGGGCCGAACAGCTGCGCGTCGGACGTGGCCCGCTTGAAGAAGCGGTGCGCGGGATGCTCCCACGTGACGCCGATGCCGCCATGGATCTGGATGTTCTCGCCGGCGGCCGTCAGGTACGCCTCCGAGCAGTACGAGCCCGCGATCGCGGCCGCCTCCTCCAGCTCCGCCCCCTCCGCGCCGGCCGCGCCCATGGCCGCCGAGCGGGCCGACTCCACCAGCAGCAGCAGATCCGCCAGCTTGTGCTTGACCGCCTGGAACGAGCCGATCGGCCGGCCGAACTGGTGTCTCTCCTTGGCGTAGGCCGTGGCCGTCTCCAGGCAGCGCGCCGCCCCGCCTGTCTGCTCGGCCGCGAGGGCCGCGACGCCGAGGTCGCGCACGCGCGCCCAGCCCGAGCCGTCGCCCGCCGGCCGCGCCGGGACGCGGTCGAAGGTCAGCTCCTCCAGCGGCCGGCTCTCGTCCATCGTCCGGTGCGGCACGCGCCGCGTCGGCTCGGCCTCCACCAGCATCCCGCCCGCGTACACGAGCACCAGGTCGCCCGCCAGGGCGTACGGCACCGTGCCCGACAGGAGGCCGTCCGCCAGGCCGAGGTCGCCGTCGCCGGGCAGCGCCACGGTCGCGGAGCGCCCGCCGCCGGCCAGCACGGGCAGCAGCCGCGCCATGGCCTCCTCGTCGCCGCCCGCCTTGACCGCCTCCACGGCGAGCACCGCCGTCTGCAGGAACGGGTACGGCGACAGGGCCCGGCCCAGCTCCTCGGCCACGGCCGCGACCTCGGCGGGACCGCCTCCCGCGCCGCCGTACTCCTCCGGGACGGCCAGCCCCGCGACCCCCAGTTCCCCCGCGAACGCCTGCCAGGGGGCGCCGGGACGGCCGGACACGTAGGAGCGGACCACGTGGCGAAGCTCATCGGTGACCGTCACGGCCGTAAGCCTACCAAGCGATTGCTTGCCAGGCCGTGACCAGCCAGTTTTTACGGTTTCAGGGCAGCCGCATCACCACATTATGGTCGTTCGTCCCGAGGATCCCGGGGAGGAATGACCCGGGATGGAGATGAAGAGACCGGCGATCGACTACGCGGACTTCGCCGAGTACGACCGGCGGCAACGCGGCATCGAACGGCATGTGCTGGCGGCGTTCCTCGGGGGGCTGGCCGTCGGCCTCGTCGGCATGTTCGTGTCCCAGAGCGGCCCCGCCTGGCTCCTCCACCTCTACGACCCGTACGCCTACCTGGCCCTGGCCATCGCGCTCGGCGTGACGGCGCAGGGGTTCGGCTGGGCGGCGCTGAGCACGTTCCTCGCCGCCGTGTCCACGCTGGTGGCGGCCATGGGGGCGAGCGCGCTGCGCGGCGGCGACTTCACCTTCGACATCATCGGCGGCAGCGCGTCCGGACTCAACTGGATCCTGATCATGCTGGTCGGCCTCGGCCTGCTCGCCTACGTGACCCGCAGGCAGGACCACTGGGGCGACCTCGCGGCGGGCGCCGTGGGCGGCGCGCTGCTCGCGGACGTGGTGGACCGCTCCACCCCCGGCTTCATCGCCGTGGAGAGCGGGTTCTGGCCGGCTGTCGCGGCCGTGGTGGGCGGCCTGTCCATCGCGGTCGTGATCGCCCTGCGCCACACCCTCGCCGGCCGGCTGCGCGCGCTCGTGGTCTCGGGCGTCCTCGCGGGGGTGGCCGCCATCGTGCTCACGGACGAGCTGTGGGGCCCGTTCTGGGCCGCCTTCTGACGGGGGGCTCCGGGCGCTGCCGGTTTATGCCGAGCGGTTCCTGGTCCGGAGTCGATAGCCTGTAGTCCTCCGTATCCGGGCCGAGCAAGGAGTAGCCGTGTCGCTGCGCATGTCGTCGTTGTTTCTTCGCACCCTGCGGGACGACCCGGCAGACGCGGAAGTGCCGAGCCACAAGCTCCTCGTCCGCGCCGGCTACGTCCGCCGCGTGGCGCCCGGCATCTACTCGTGGCTGCCCCTCGGCAAGATGGTGCTGGAGAACGTCACCCGCGTCGTCCGCGAGGAGATGAACCGCATGGGCGGCCAGGAGGTGCTGTTCCCCGCACTGCTGCCCCGCGAGTACTACGAGTCCACCGGCCGCTGGACCGAGTACGGCGACCTGCTGTTCCGGCTCCATGACCGCAAGGGCGTCGACTACCTCCTCGGACCCACCCACGAGGAGCTGTTCACCGACATGGTGAAGGGCGAGTACAGCTCCTACAAGGACTTTCCGGTCACGCTCTACCAGATCCAGACGAAGTACCGCGACGAGGCGCGGCCCCGCGCCGGCATCCTGCGCGGCCGTGAGTTCCTCATGAAGGACTCCTACTCCTTCGACCTGGACGACGACGGTCTCAAGCACTCCTACGAGCAGCACCGCGAGACCTACATCCGGACCTTCGACCGGCTCGGCATCAACTACAAGATCGTGTTCGCCACGTCCGGCGCGATGGGCGGCTCGGCCTCCGAGGAGTTCCTGGCGCCGACCCCCACGGGCGAGGACACGTTCGTCGCCTGCCACTCGTGCGGCTACGCGGCCAACGCCGAGGCCGTCACCACCACGCCGCCCCCCGCCCGCGCCGTCGAGGACCAGGAGCCGCTGCGGGTCCTCGACACCCCCGGCACGCCGACCATCGACACGCTGGTCTCCTACGTCAACGAGCACCACGGCCTGTCCGTCACCGCCGCCGACACCCTCAAGAACGTCGTCGTCAAGGTGACCACCCCCGGCTCCGACAAGGTCGAGACCCTCGTCGTGGGCGTCCCCGGCGACCGCGAGGTCGACTTCAAGCGCCTGGAGGCGTCGCTGGCCCCCGGCGAGCCGGCGATCTTCGAGGCCGAGGACTTCGCCCGGCACCCCGGCCTCGTCCGCGGCTACATCGGTCCCCAGGTCCTGCGCGAGCTCGGCATCCGCTACCTCGTCGACCCGCGCGTCGTCACCGGCAGCTCCTGGGTGACCGGCGCCAACGAGCCCGGCAAGCACGCCGCCCACGTGGTGGCCGGCCGCGACTTCGTCCCCGACGGCACCATCGAGGCCGCCGAGGTGCGCGCCGGCGACCCCTGCCCCCGGTGCGGCTCCGAGCTGTCCATCGACCGCGGCATCGAGATCGGCCACATCTTCCAGCTCGGCCGCAAGTACGCCGACGCCGCCGGACTCGACGCGCTCGGCCCCGACGGCAAGCCCATCCGCGTCACCATGGGCTCCTACGGCATCGGCGTCTCCCGCGCCGTCGCCGTCATCGCCGAGCAGCTCCACGACCAGCTCGGCCTGGTGTGGCCGCGCGAGGTCGCCCCGGCCGACGTCCACATCGTCGGCACCGGCAAGGAGAACCAGATCGAGGCAGCCCTGGAGCTGGCCGCCGAGCTGGAGTCCCGCGGCCTGCGCGTCCTCGTGGACGACCGGGCCGGGGTGTCGCCCGGGGTGAAGTTCAAGGACGCGGAGCTGCTGGGCATGCCGACCATCGTCGTGGTGGGCCGCGGGCTCACCCAGGGCGTGGTGGAGCTGCGCGACCGGGTCTCGGGTGAGAAGTCGGAGATCCCGCTCGCCGAGGCCGCCGACCGCATCACGGCCGCCTGCACAGCCTGACCCGTCCGTTCCCGGCCCCCGGCACACGGGGGCCGCACGCCCGTTCCTGAGGCCGGGGACCTGCACGGCCCCCGGCCCCAGCCTCCCGAACGCCTCCAGGCGGCTCCACGCGCCTCGAACCGGGGCCGGCTGCCTTGGGCCCTGGCCGCTGTCGGCTCAGCCCTGCCCAGCCACTTGTGGCCCCTGCCGCCTGTGGGCCCGGCCCCCTCCGGTCTGGCCGCTTGCCGGTCTAGCCGCCTGCGGGCGCGGACGGCGATGCCGGCGGGGAGGCGGGCGAAGGGCCGGGGGAGGCGGGTGGCGCGGCGGCGGGCATGCCAGGGAACGCCGTCCCGATCGACGGCCGGAACGCGTACGAGCGCGCCACCGCCTCCTGCATGGCCAGTGCCGCGTACTTGCGCAGCGCCGGGTCGTCGGCGGCGACCAGCTCCAGGTAGGCGGCCGTAACACCGGTCTCGACCTGCACGGCCAGGCGGACGGCGTCGGTGGGTGCGGACGGGACGAGGGGCAGCGAGTAGGACGGCTCGGCCTCGGCGGGCCGGCCGCCCCGGGCCGTGATGAAGGTGCGCAACTGGTCACGGCGGCCACGGTGCGCGTCGAAGGCCCGCGTGGCCTTGGACCGCAGCGTCCCACTGGTGCGCGCACCGATCAGCCCGTACGCGAAGACGGCGGCGTGCTCGGCGGCCAGCGCCTTGCCGAGCCTCTCGGCGTCACCGCTCACGAGGACCTCCCCCTGCTCTCACGACCGCACGCTCTCACGAGCCTTCCCACACCCGCACCCCTCACGACCACCCGCACACTACGACGCCCGCCGCCCGCACCCGGCCACGCGCCCGCACCCGGCCACGCGCCCGCAGCCCTGTACGCCGTTCGTCCGCCCCAAGCTCACCGTGCGCTCACCGCCTGTACGCCAGTGCCTCCAAGTCTGCGCCGCCCGCTCCTGCTGCCCGCCGTGCGGTCACAGGGACCGCGGCAGGGCCAGGGCGTGGGCGGCCTCGCAGGCGCCGATGCTGGCGACCAACTGGGCCATCGAGGGCGCGATCCCGGAGAGTGCGCGGGCACGCCGGGCGGACGCCTTGCGTTCCAGCTCCCGCAGGGACGACAGCGACACCTTGGCCGCCGCACCCGCCGTGGGAGCCCCGGCCGTCGGAGTCCCGGCCGTGGGAGCTCCCCCCGACGGACCTCCCGAGGACGGTGCGCCCGGAGAGGACGGGGCGCCGGGCGCTGGAGAGGCCGCCGCGGGGAAGCGGCGGCGCAGCTCGGCCAGATGTGCCTGGTGCCGGTCGCGGAACGGCGCCAGCGCGTCGGCCCCCTTGGCCATGAGCGCCGCGTAGAGGCCGATCACATACTCCTTGTCGGCGATGAGCTGCCGCGCGAGGACCAGCTCCGGCGGCTCCTGGGCCACCTCCGACGTACCGGTGCCGCCGGACTCGCCGCTGCACCCCGTGAGCGCCACCGCGGCCGCTCCGCCCGCCAGCACGGCTCGCCGGGACAGGGAAGGGCGCACGGAAGAGACCTCCAGAACGCGGACGTGCGCAGCCCTCGGGCCACGGCTGGACGTGAGGAGCCCTCCGGGCGGGACAAGGCCTGAACGGCCCTCCGCGCCGCGACGGGACGTGAGTAGCCCTCCGGACTACGGACGCAAGAAGCATCGTACGGGCTCGGGCCCCTGCCCGCCGTCAGGCGAGGCCACACGTGCCACCCTTTCATACCCCGTCCGGCCTCAGGACGTCGCCGCCGAGTCTCCCCGACGTCTCCGCGACGTCCCGAAAGACGTCTCGACCGTCTCCCGGACGTCCGCAACGTCCCCAGGGACGTCTTGACCAGTCTCCCGGACGTGCGCCGCACCCCTCGCATGTCCCCAGAGGTCCGCCCCGGCCCGATGAGGTCTCCCGGGACGTTCTCGCCGGTGGCCCTTCGGGGGACCCCGTGGCGTCGGCGTGGTGTCCGGCTCGTACGCTCAGTCCTACGTCTGGTGCGTCCACACCGACTGGCGCTCTTTGGACGCCCTCCTACAGATAGGGTGTCAACTGTCGTCGCTGGCTGAGCGGCCGGGCGGCGGAGAGCCAGGAGAGCCGGAGGCGAGGTCCGCCCGGCTGCAACATGACAATAGGGGAGGTCGATATGGGCAGCGATTCACCCCGCGACCACCTGATGAAGCTCCTTGAGCCCGTCGTCAGCGCGGAGGGCCTCGACCTGGAGGACGTCACGGTCACGCAGGCGGGCAAGCGCCGCCTGCTGCGGGTGATCGTCGACCGCGACGGAGGGGTGAGCCTCGACGACATCGCCGACGTGAGCCAGGCCGTCTCAGCGGCTCTCGACGACACCGACGCGATGGGCCCCGCGGCCTACACACTTGAGGTCTCCTCGCCGGGCGTCGACCGCCCGCTGACGGAGCCGCGCCACTGGCGGCGCGCCGCCAGGCGGCTGGTGAAGGCGGAGCTGCGCGACGGCACCACGCTGGAGGGCCGGGTGCGCTCGGCCGACGAGAGCGGCGTCGACCTCGACGTCGACGGCGACGTGCGCCGGCTCGACTATCAGGACCTGGCCCGCGGACGGGTGCAGGTGGAGTTCCGCCGGTTCGACGACGACGCGGACGACGCGGACGTCGACGGCGACGAGGGCTAAGGGGGGAGCCTCGTGGACATCGACATGAGCGTCCTGCGCAGCCTGGAGAGGGAGAAGGACATCTCCTTCGACCTGGTCGTCAAGGCCATCGAGGACGCGCTGCTGATCGCGTATTTCCGCACGGAGGGCGCGGCGCCCAAGGCGCGCGCCGAGCTCGACCGCACGAGCGGGCACGTCACGATCTGGGCGGCCGAGCTGGACGAGGACGGCGAGATCGTCCGGGAGTACGACGACACACCGGGCAACTTCAGCCGGATCGCGGCGACGACCGCCAAGCAGGTCATCCTGCAGCAGCTGCGCGACGCCGAGGACGAGATCAACTTCGGCGAGTTCGCCAGCCGTGAGGGCGAGCTGGTCTCGGGCGTGATCCAGCAGGGCAAGGATCCGCGCGTGGTGCTGGTCGACCTCGGCAAGATCGAGGCCGTGCTGCCGCACAACGAGCAGGTGCCCGGCGAGGACTACGTGCACGGTGAGCGCCTTCGCGTCTACGTGGTGCAGGTGAAGAAGGGTCACAAGGGCCCCTCGGTCACGCTGTCGCGCACGCACCCGGGCCTGGTCAAGAAGCTGTTCGCGCTGGAGGTGCCGGAGATCGCCGACGGCACCGTGGAGATCGCCGCGGTCGCCCGCGAGGCCGGCCACCGTACGAAGATCGCCGTCAGGTCGCGCAAGCCCGGCGTCAATCCCAAGGGCGCGTGCATCGGCCCGATGGGGTCGCGGGTGCGCAACGTGATGACCGAGCTGCACGGCGAGAAGATCGACATCATCGACTGGTCGGAGGACCCCGGCGAGTTCGTCGGGAATGCCCTGTCACCCGCGCGTGTTTCCCACGTCGAGGTTCTCGATCTCGAAGGGCGAGTGGCGAGGGTGACCGTGCCTGACTACCAGCTTTCGCTGGCGATCGGCAAGGAAGGGCAGAATGCCCGGCTTGCCGCCAGGCTCACCGGATGGCGGATTGACATCCGTCCTGACACCCAGGCCGAGGATGCCGCCGGTTCCGTAGATGCGTCAACACGGTAAGCTGGAATATGGTGGCCAGGCGGGCCCGCAGCGCACCTGTGTGGGTTGCAGGGTTCGCACGGCTAAGTCCGAGCTGCTCCGCTTGGTGCGGGTCGAGGACCATGTGGTCCCTGACCTGCGAGGACGGCTTCCGGGCCGAGGGGCTTCACTGCACCCGGCCATGAGTTGTCTGGAGCTTGCCGAGCGTCGCCGAGCGTTTCCGCGCGCGTTCCGCGTGCCGGGGCCGCTTGACGTCTCGCGTGTGCGAGTGCACCTGGACAGGGAGGACCCACGAAATGTCATGTAGGACGCCGAGTTGATGGGCGGAGTCAGATTGCTATGAGCGCCTGATGAGCACGCGGCGATGAAGACCACAAGGTAACGACGGTCCGGACGGCACAGCCAGCCTCCCGGGCCGAGTAAGGGAGTGCAGTGGCGAAGGTCCGGGTATACGAGCTCGCTAAGGAGTTCGGAGTCGAGAGCAAGGTCGTCATGGCCAAGCTCCAGGAGATGGGGGAGTTCGTCCGTTCGGCGTCCTCCACCATAGAGGCGCCGGTCGTCCGGCGGCTCACCGAAGCTTTGGGCGTATCCAAGCCCTCCAGGGGCGGCGGATCGTCGTCCAGGCCGCAGCCGCCCAGGGCTGCCCCCCGGCCGGCCGAGAGCCAGGCCGGCAACGGCGCCGCCGAGGCGCCGGCCCCCACGGCCCCGCGTCCGGGTCCGGGCCCCAAGCCTGGTCCGCGTCCGGGCCCTGCGGGTCCCTCGGCCCCGCCGGCCCCCGCGAGTCCGGCGGCCCCCGCGGGCGGCACGCCTCGCCCGCCGGTAGCCATGCCCCACGAGCAGCAGCAGCGCCAGCCCGAGGCTGCGCGCGGCGAGACGTCGGGCGCACCGCAGGCGCGCTTCGAGTCCGGATCGGGCACGCGCCCGACGCCGGGTCCCCGTCCGGGCCCCGCGGCTCGTCCCGGCCCCAAGCCGGGCCCCGCGCCCCGTCCGGGTGCCTCCGGTGGCGGCGCCCCCGGCGGCGCTCCGCGTCCCGGCGCCCCGGCCGGCTCCCCCGGTGGCGGTCCGCGCCCCGGCCCCGGTCCCAAGCCGGGCCCGCGCGGTCCCCGTCCGGGCAACAACCCGTTCTCGTCGAACGCCAGCGGCATGGGTCAGTCCCGTCCGCCGCGTCCGGGCGGCCAGCGTGACGGCGGCGGTCCCGGTCAGCGTGAGCGTCGTGACGGTCCGCCGCGCGACGGAGCGATGCCGCGTCCGCCGCAGAGCCGCGAGGGTGGCAGGCCGGCGCCCGGCGGCCCGCGTCCGGGTCCGCCCGGAGCGGCGGGTCCGCGTCCCGGCCCCGGTGCGGGCGGTCCGCGTCCTGGTGGCCCGCGTCCCAACCCGATGATGATGCCGCAGGGCCGGCCCGCCGGTCCCGGTGGTGGCGGCGGCGGTGGCCGTCCGGGTGGCGGCCCCGGTGGCCGTCCCGGTGGCGGCGGTGGCCGTCCCGGCGGCGGTGGCGGCGGTCGTCCGGGTGGCGGCGGCGGTTTCGCCGGCCGTCCGGGTGGCGGCGGTGGCCGTCCCGGCACCAGCACGGGTGCTCCCGGCGGCGGTGGCGGCTTCGCCGGCCGTCCCGGTGGCGGTGGCCGCGGTCGCGGTGGCGGCACGGCCGGCGCCTTCGGGCGTCCCGGTGGCCGTCCGGCGCGCGGTCGCAAGTCCAAGCGTCAGAGGCGCCAGGAGTTCGACAACATGTCGGCGCCGGCGATCGGCGGCGTGCAGGTCGCTCGCGGCAACGGCGCGACGATCCGCCTTCCGCGCGGCGCGTCGCTGTCCGACTTCGCCGACCGCATCGGCGCGAACCCCGCCTCGCTCGTGCAGATCATGCTGCACCTCGGCGAGATGGTGACCGCGACGCAGTCGGTCAACGAGGACACCCTGCAGGCGCTCGGCGTCGAGCTGGACTACAACATCCAGATCGTCAGCCCGGAGGAGGAGGACCGCGAGCTTCTCGAGGCCTTCGACATCGAGTTCGGCGAGGACGACGGTGACGAGGCCGACCTGGCCGCGCGTCCGCCGGTCGTGACCGTCATGGGTCACGTCGACCACGGTAAGACCAAGCTGCTCGACGCCATCCGCAAGACCAACGTGGTGGCGCGCGAGGCCGGTGGCATCACCCAGCACATCGGTGCCTACCAGGTCGCCACCGAGCACGAGGGCGAAGAGCGCAAGATCACCTTCATCGACACCCCGGGTCACGAGGCGTTCACCGCCATGCGTGCCCGAGGCGCGAAGTCCACGGACATCGCGGTGCTGGTGGTCGCGGCCGACGACGGCGTGAAGCCGCAGACGATCGAGGCGCTCAACCACGCCCAGGCGGCCGACGTGCCGATCGTGGTCGCGGTCAACAAGGTGGACAAGGAGGGCGCCGACCCCAACAAGGTCAGGGCCCAGCTCACCGAGTACGGCCTGGTCGCGGAGGAGTACGGAGGCTCGACCCTCTTCGTCGACATCTCGGCGAAGAACGGCACCGGCATCGACGAGCTCCTCGAGGCGATCATCCTGACCGCCGACGCCGAGCTCGACCTGCGGGCCAACCCGACCATGGACGCCCAGGGCATCGCGATCGAGGCGCACCTCGACAAGGGCCGCGGCCCTGTCGCGACCGTCCTCGTCCAGCGCGGCACGCTCCGCGTCGGCGACTCCATCGTCTGTGGCGAGGCCTTCGGCCGCGTCCGGGCGATGCTCGACGACAACGGCGAGCCGGTCGAGGAGGCCCTGCCGTCCCGTCCCGTCCTGGTGATGGGCCTGACGGCCGTGCCGAGCGCCGGTGACAACTTCATCGTCGTCACCGACGACCGCATGGCCCGCCAGATCGCCCAGCAGCGCGCGGCGCGCAAGCGCAGCGCCGACATGGCGAAGTCGAGCCGTCGCCGCACCCTCGAGGAGCTGTTCAGCGACCTCGAGAAGGGCCGCGTCGACGAGCTCAAGCTCATCATCAAGGGTGACGTGTCCGGCTCGGTGGAGGCCCTGGAAGACGCCCTGCTCAAGATCGACGTCGGCGACGAGGTCAGGCTCCGTGTCCTGCACCGCGCCGTCGGCGCCATCACCGAGTACGACGTCAACCTGGCCGTCGCCGACGACAACGCGGTCATCATCGGCTTCAACGTCCGGCCTGAGCCCCGGGCGCGCGACCTGGCCGAGCGCGAGGGCGTCGACATCCGCTACTACTCGGTCATCTACCAGGCGATCGAGGAGATCGAGGCGGCGCTCAAGGGCATGCTCAAGCCCGAGTTCGAAGAGGTCCAGATGGGCACGGCGGAGGTCCGCGAGGTCTTCAAGGTGCCGAGGATCGGCAACGTCGCCGGTTCGCTGGTCCGCTCCGGCCTGATCGTCCGCAACAGCAAGGCCAGGATCATCCGCGACGGCGTCGTCATCGCGGACAACCTGACCGTCTCGTCGCTGCGTCGCTTCAAGGATGACGCGACCGAGGTCCGCGAGGGCTTCGAGTGCGGTATCGGTGTCGGCTACAACGACATCCGGATCGACGACGTGATCGAGACGTTCGAGATGCGGGAGAAGCCGCGCGCGTAAGCACGCGGCCGGGCGCTCGGCGGACCATCCGCCGAGCGCCTCTCGCACGCCCGGGCCTGGTCCCCACCGCAGCGGGCCCGGCGTGCGTCTCACTCACCAGGACAAGCGGTGGCAACCAACGATGTATGTGGGTGCTCTTACCCTGGACATCCTGCTCGGCGACGTCCACTCGCTGAAGCAGAAGCGCTCCGTCGTGCGTCCCCTGGTCGCGGAGGTGCAGCGGCGCTTTCCCGCCGTGGCCGTGGCGGAGACCGGCCATCTCGACCTGCATCGCCGGGCGGAGGTCGCCATCGCGGTGGTGTCCGCCTCGGCGGCCAACTGCAAGGAAGTGATGGACGCCTGTGAGCGACTGGTGGCGTTCCGGCCGGAGATCGAGCTGCTGTCGGCCAGGCAGCGGCTCTACAACGACGAAGACTGAACGACTGCACGACAGGCGTCGTGCGTGAGGGGGAGCGAACATGGTGGACGCAGCGCGAGCGCGCAAGCTCGCCGACCGCATCCAGCAGATCGTCGCCGAGATGCTGGAGCGGCGGATCAAGGACCCGCGCCTCGGCTTCGTCACCGTGACCGACACGCGCATCACCGCTGACCTGCGCGAGGCCACGGTCTTCTACACGGTGTTCGGCTCCGACGCCGAGCGCGCCGACAGCGCCGCCGCCCTGGAGAGCGCCAAGGGTGTCATCCGGTCGGAGGTGGGCCGGCAGACGGGTGTGCGGTTCACCCCGACGTTGACGTTCAAGCACGACCCGCTGCCCGACAGCGCGCGGCAGCTCGACACCCTCATCAACGCGGCACGGGCGAAGGACGCCGAGGTGGCGCGCAAGGCCGAGGGGGCCGCCTACGCGGGCGAGGCCGACCCCTACAAGAAGGCCGACGAGGAGGAGGACGACCAGGCGGGACACCCGGCGCCGTGACGCCCGACGTCCACGCCCGCACGGCGCCTCCCGACCGCACGGCGCCTCCCGACCGCACGGCGCCTCCCGACCACACGGCTCCTCCGGGCCGCGCGGTCACCCCGCCGGAGGCCGGCGCCACGGGAGACCGCGGCGTGACGGGCCAGGACCCGTCGGGCGCCGGCGTCCCCGAGGCGGCGTGGGAGCGGGCGGTCGAGCTCATCTCCCGCGCCGACGAGATCGCCCTGGCCTGTCACGTGTCGCCCGACGGCGACGCGCTCGGCTCGATGCTGGCCACCGGCTTCGTACTGCGCTCGCTGGGCAAGCGGGTCGTCGCGTCGTTCGGCGACCGGCGGTTCGCGGTGCCGCGCCTGCTCGGGTTCCTGCCGGGCCAGGACATGCTGAGCCCGCCCGAGGACTACCCGGCCGCGCCCGAGCTGATGATCACCTTCGACTCGGCGTCGTCCGACCGGCTGGGCCTGCTCGGCGCGAACGCCGCCGCCGCCCGCGAGCTCATCGTGGTGGACCACCACCCGTCGGGCTCCGGGTTCGGCACGCTCGGCCTCATCTCCCCGAAGGCGGCCGCCACGGCCATGCTCGCCGAGCAGCTCATCTACCGCCTCGGCGGCACCCTGGACCGCGACATCGCGACGTGCCTGTACGCGGGGCTGGTGACCGATACCGGGTCCTTCCGGCACTCCTCGACCTCTCCCGCGGCCCACGAGATGGCCGCGCGCCTGGTCGCCACCGGGCTGCGCACCGACGAGATCGCCCGGGAGCTGTGGGACCGCTCGCCGTTCGGCTACCTCAAGGTGCTCGCCGCCGCGCTCGACCGGGTGACGTTGGAGGACGGGCTGGTGTGGACGTACGTGACGCGGGTCGACCGGGCCGCGTACGGCCTGCCGTACAGCGAGCTCGAAGGCGTCATCGACATCGTGCGCCGGGCCGACGAGGCCGAGGTGGCGGTGGTGTGCAAGGAGGACGACGACGGCGCCTGGCAGGTGTCCACCCGCTCCAAGGGCGCGGTGGACGTCGCGGCGGTGTGCACGGCGATGGGCGGCGGCGGCCACCACAGCGCCGCCGGGTTCACCTCGCACGACGGCGTCGAGGAGACCATGGCGAGGTTCCGCGAGCTTCTGAGGAAGGTCTGAATGGCCGAGAGTGGCCTGATCATCGTCGACAAGCCCGCCGACTGGACGTCGCACGACGTGGTGGCCAGGATGCGCCGCCTCGCGGGCACGCGCCGGGTCGGCCACGCGGGCACGCTCGACCCGATGGCGACGGGCGTGCTGGTGGTGGGCGTGGAGAAGGCGACCCGGCTGCTCGGCCACCTGGCGCTGACCGAGAAGGTCTACACGGCGACCATGCGGCTCGGCGTGACCACCAACACCGACGACGCCGAGGGCGAGGTCACGGCCACGGCCTCGGCCGCCGCCGTCACCGCGGCGGAGGTCCACAAGGGCGTGGCCGCGCTCACCGGCGCGATCATGCAGATCCCGCCGCAGGTCAGCGCGATCAAGGTGGACGGGCAGCGCGCCTATAAGCGGGCCCGCGCCGGCGAGGAGGTGGAGCTGGCCGCCCGGCCGGTCACCGTGTACGGCTTCGAGGTGCTCGACGTGCGCGCCCACGACGACGTGGTGGACGTGGACGCGGTCGTCACCTGCTCCAGCGGCACCTACATCCGGGCCCTGGCCCGTGACCTGGGCTCGGGCCTCGGCGTCGGCGGCCACCTGACGCGGCTGCGCCGCACCCGGGTCGGCCCGTACGACCTGTCGATGGCCCGCACGCTGGACGAGCTGGCGCAGGAGTGCGTCGTCCTGCCCATCGGCGAGGCGGTCGCGGCGGCCTTCCCCCGGCGCGACGTGACGGCCGAGCAGGCGACGCTGGTCCGGCACGGCGGGCGGCTGCCCGCAGCGGGGCTGGGCGCGGGGCCGATCGGGGTGTTCGGCCCGGACGGCGACCTGCTGGCGCTGGTGGAGGAGCAGGGCCGCACGGCCCGCCCACTGGCGGTCTTCGCCTCCTAGAGGCTCCCGGAGGCTCCTAGGGGTCTCCTCCCGTCGTCCGGTGGACCAGGTTGGACGACGGGCCGTACCTGAACGCGCGCACCCGGTAGGCCGCGCGGCGCTCGTCCGGCAGCGTGATGAGGCCGAAGGCGTTGACGCCCGGGTCGAGGTAGGCCACCACCCGGAAGTCCCGCTGCCCGCGCGGCCGGTCCTCCAGCAGGAAGCCCTCCTCGTCGGTGCTCCTGTCCGTCCAGGTGAAGGCGATGCCGTCGCCGTCGCGCACGGTCGCGGACAGGTTCGACGGGGCGCCGCCCGGCCCGGTGACGGGCCTGGTCGCGGGCGGGCCGCCGGGCCGGGTGGTGGGGGCCGTCCAGGCGATGTTCCGCTGGTCCCGGTCGCCGGCGGGGCGGCCGGGCACGGTGACGTCCACGGCTTCGGAGGCCGGCCCGTAGAGGGGCCGCACCCGGTAGGTGAACGTGGTGCGCGGGATCAGGTCCGGGTGCGTGTACGTGGTGCGCGACGGCGGCAGGAAGCCCAGGATCGTGTACGGGCCTCCGAGGTCGGTGGCGAACTCGACGGCGTACCCGGCGGTGGCCGGGCCCCCTCCGCGCCAGCGCAGCGTGACGTCGGTCGGCGAGTCCAGCGTCGCGGTGAGCCGGACGGCGCCCTCCGCCGACGCCCTCGGGACGACCGGCTGGGCGGGTGCCGAGCATCCGCCCGTCACCAGCGCGAGCGCCACCGCCAGAACCGTGAGGACCGCCGGCGGCACCTGCCGCGGGGACGCTGGGCTCATCGGCTCGTCCGTCCTACTTGCGCCAGAACCTGATGTTGCTCCACACCACCGTCGCCGGCCCTTCGCCGCTCGACGTCCGGTAGGCGCCGAACTTGTCGTAGAAGCTGCCGCTCTCGCTGGAGACGGTGTGCTTGAGCGAGCCGTTGATGTACGTCCGGTGCGTGCTGCCCACCACGTGGACCGTGTTGACCCGGACGGTGGTGCCGACCGTGGCGCCGGTGGCGATCGTGGCGCCGCCGTGCACGGCGTACAGCCGTCCGCCCCGCTCGACCGCGAGCATGAAGTACGGGCCGGTGGTCTTGAACGTCTGTTTCAGGCTGATGCGGCTGCCTTCGAGGCTGGTGATGCGGAAATAGCCCTCGAACTGCCGGGTGCCGCTGGAGTAGGTGGCGTAGCGTCGCTCGGCGCGCTGGTCGCCGCTGTCGTCGTCGCAGGTCAGCCGGAACGTCAGGTCGCTGACGTCGCCGCAGCCGCGCTCCTGGACGTTGAACGACGGGGAGTACTCCGTCCACGGGCCGGACTCGACGGGGTCGGCCATGGCCGGGATGGCGGGCACGACCAGCGCGCTCAGGAGGACGGCGGCCGCGAGGGGGGCGGGAGATCGCATGACTGCTCCTGGTTAGGAAACTTTCCTACCTTCTGTAGTCATGGGAGCATTGGGGCATGCTTGAGTCAAGAGCGCCGCGGGGAAACCGGGAAACGGCAGCGAGAGATCCGATCTCTACGGCTTGCGGGCCACCATGAGGTCGCGCACGATGGCCTGGTCCACCCAGTGCTCGAAGTCGGGCAGCGCCGCCACCTCCAGCCCCGCCGAGGCGAGGATGGCGGCCAGCTCCTCCCGGCCGCCGCCGTAGGTGTTCCACGAGACGCCCAGCGCCCCGCCGGGCCGCAGCAGCTCCGCCCACACCGGCACGGCCTTGGAGATCAGCTCCAGGGGGCTGCGCGACAGCCCCTTGCCGCCGGCCCGCCCGCCGTGGCTGCCGTGCTGCACGCCGTACGGGGCGTCGGTCACGATCACGTCGAACGAGCGGGGCTTGAAGAACTCGCGGCTGCGCAGGGTGTCGGCGTTGACCACGGAGACGTGCTGCACGTCGCCCGCCTTGAACTCGTCCTTCGACAGCGCGAAGGCGACGTTGAGCCGCCGCCCCACCAGTGCCCGCTCGCGGCGCACCGGCACGGTCTCGGCCGTGTGCTTGAGCCGCTTGTTGCGCAGCCACGTCTTGATGAACCCGGTGTAGGCCTCGACGTCCTTGCCGTCCACGTCAAGCCCGTAGGCATCGTAGCCGTACATGAGGGCCTGGTTGAGGGTGGTGCCGCGCCCGCACATCGGATCGAAGACGGACAGCCTGCCGCCGAGCGGGAAGTCGGAGGCCAGCACGGTGACGTTGAGCAGCAGCTTGGTGAAGTGCTCGTTGGTCTTGCCCGCGTACTTCTGGATCGTGAGCAGGTCGCTGCTCAGCCGGTCGAGCGGTCGCATGGCCAGCGGTCGCAGCAGGTCGCCCGCCGTCCCGGACCCCTCCGTCCCGGACCCCTCCATCCTGAACAGGGCGTAGACCGACGAGAGGTTGGACAGCAGCGCGACGTCGTCCTCGTCCAGCGGCTCCGGCGTCTCGAACGTCACGTACGGCAGGCCGCCGATGCTCGTCTCGCCGATGTCCGACACCGCGCCGCGCAGCCCCCGCTCGCTGAAGACGGCCAGCTCGGCCCGGGTCAGCCGGGGAGAGCTCTCGCCGTAGACGCGGTTGTAGGCGGGCAGGATCAGCAGCGCGTATCGAGGCATGGTGCGACCGATGCTACTCCTCTCCATCGCCCCCCTCGATTGGAGCGAACGCCCGGCCGCATGGCAGGCTTGGGGGGACTGATCCGCCACGAGCGAATGGGGCCGGCGTGCAGGGTGGCGTGCAGGGTTCGGAGAGATCCGTGGTCGCCGTCGGCGTCTTCGACGGCGTTCATCGCGGGCACCGGCGGGTGATCGAGCGGGCCGTCGCCGCCGCCCGCGAGCTGGGGGCCCGCTGCGTGGCCGTCACGTTCGAGCCGCACCCCGACGACGTCGTCGTGCCCGGCTCGCGGACGCCCCGGCTGACCACGCCGCGGCGGCGCGCGGAGCTGCTGACCGCGCTGGGCGTGGACGAGGTGTGCGTGCTGGAGTTCACGCTGGAGCTGTCGCGCACGAGCGCCGACGACTTCGCCGAGACCGTGCTGTCCGACCGGCTGCGCGCCGCGACGGTCGTGGTCGGCGAGGACTTCACGTTCGGTCACCGGGCGGCGGGCGACGTCGAGACGCTGCGCGCGCTGGGGGACAAGCACGACTTCACGGTGGAGACCGTCCCGCTGCTCGACGGGGTCTCCAGCGCCGGTGTCCGGGAGCGGCTGGTGGCGGGCGACGTCGAGGGCGCTGCCGCGGAGCTCGGCCGCCCGCACCGGGTCGAGGGCGTGGTGGTGCGCGGCTACCAGCGTGGCCGTCAGCTCGGCTTCCCCACGGCCAACGTCGAGACGCCGCCGCACACGGCCATCCCCGCCGACGGGGTCTACGCCGGATGGATGGAGTGCGTGCCCGTCGCCAACCTGCCGGTCGTCTACCCGGGCGAGCGCTGGCCCGCCGCCATCTCGATCGGCACCAACCCGACGTTCGAGGGCGTGCCGCGCACCGTCGAGGCGTACGCGCTGGACCGCGACGACCTGGAGCTGTACGGCGTGCACGTCGCGGTGGAGTTCGCGGCCCGGCTGCGCGGCAACACCCGCTTCGACTCGATCGAGGCGCTGGTCGAGCAGATCAACGCCGACGTCGCCGCGGTCCGCCGCCTGACCGCCTGACCGCCGTCGCAGCCTGCCTCCTGGGCCGTCTCCGCGCCGCCTTTCGGGGCGCGGCGTCACGCGGAGTACGCGGACACGCCGCACGTGGTGGTACTCTTGCATGTCGGCTCTGTGACGGCGCCGCAGCGCGCTGCCCTGACGGCCTTCGCTGCGGTGACTGTAGGCACGCACGGTCGCTCGCTTTCCTGTTCGCCAGGCGTGCCCGTAGATTGAAGGAGAGCCGTGTCCCTCGACACCGCTGCCAAGAAGACCATCATTTCCGAGTACGCGACGGCCGACGGCGACACCGGGTCGCCCGAGGTGCAGATCGCGCTGCTCAGCAAGCGCATCAGCGAGCTGACCGAGCACCTGAAGACGCACAAGCACGACCACCACAGCCGTCGTGGTCTGCTGCTGCTCGTCGGGCGCCGGCGCCGCCTGCTGAAGTACCTGCAGAAGGTCGACATCGCGCGTTACCGTTCGCTCATCGAGCGGCTCGGCCTGCGGCGATAACATGGTGAGGGAGCGGCGTCCGCGTCGCTCCCTTCTCATATGGCGCAGAAGGCCGGTGTGTCGCCGCTGACGCGGTGGGCATCTGGCATACAACTGAAGATCCGAGACACTACAGCCCCCGCGTCCGCTCAGCACCATGCGACCCGCGACGCCTGCGGGCCGGTCCTCGGTAGTGGCTTCCGGTAATCAAGACCGGGCGCTTCGATCGAAGACCGGCGCTGCACCTAACGAGGGTGCCGGTGAGAAAAGAGGGCGCGGGTGACCGACCAAAAGGAGGTCCCCCGTGGAGGGTGTCCACACTGCCGAAGCCGTTATCGACAACGGCGCGTTCGGCTCGCGCACGATCCGTTTCGAGACCGGTCGTCTGGCGCGTCAGGCGGCGGGTTCGGCCGTCGCGTATCTCGACAGCGACACGATGGTGCTGTCCGCGACCACCGCGTCCCGGCAGCCGAAGGAAAACCTCGACTTCTTCCCGCTCACGGTGGACGTCGAGGAGCGCATGTACGCCGCGGGCCGCATCCCCGGCTCGTTCTTCCGGCGTGAGGGCCGTCCCTCCGAGGACGCCATCCTCACCTGCCGCCTGATCGACCGGCCGCTGCGCCCGTCGTTCGTCAAGGGCCTGCGCAACGAGGTCCAGGTCGTCGCCACCGTCATGGCGCTCAACCCCGACCACCTGTACGACGTGGTCGCGATCAACGCCGCGTCGCTGTCGACGCAGCTCGCCGGCCTGCCGTTCTCCGGCCCGATCGGCGGCGTCCGCGTCGCGCTGATCGATGGCCAGTGGGTGGGCTTCCCGACCCACTCCGAGCTGGAGCGGGCCACCTTCGACATGGTCGTGGCCGGCCGGGTGCTGGCCGACGGCGACGTCGCCATCATGATGGTCGAGGCCGAGTCCACCAAGGACACGCTGAAGCTGGTGGCCGACGGCGCCGTGGCCCCGACCGAGGAGACGGTCGCGCAGGGCCTGGAGGCCGCCAAGCCGTTCATCAAGGTGCTGTGCGAGGCGCAGTCGCGCATCGCGCAGGTCGCCGCGAAGGAGACCGCTGAGTACGCCGTCTTCCTCGACTACCAGGAGGACGTCTACGCAGCGGTCGAGAACGCGGTGAAGACCGAGCTGGCCGCCGCGCTGACCATCGCTCCCAAGCAGGAGCGCGAGGCGGAGCTGGAGAAGGTCAAGGCGCTGGCCGCCGAGAAGCTGCTGCCCGAGTTCGAGGGACGCGAGAAGGAGATCAGCGCCGCGTTCCGCTCGGTGATGAAGAAGCTCATGCGTGAGCGGGTCGTCAACGAGGGCATTCGCATCGACGGCCGTGGCACCAAGGACATCCGCGCCCTGTCGGCCGAGGTCCACGTGGTGCCCCGGGTGCACGGCTCGGCCCTGTTCGAGCGCGGCGAGACCCAGATCATGGGCATCACGACGCTCAACATGCTGCGCATGGAGCAGGTCATCGACACGCTCAACCCTGAGCGGACCAAGCGCTACATGCACAACTACAACTTCCCGCCCTACTCCACCGGTGAGACCGGCCGGGTGGGCTCGCCCAAGCGCCGCGAGATCGGCCATGGCGCGCTGGCCGAGCGGGCGCTGATCCCGGTCCTGCCCACGCGCGAGGAGTTCCCGTACGCGATCCGGCAGGTGTCCGAGGCGCTCGGCTCCAACGGCTCCACCTCGATGGGCTCGGTCTGCGCCTCCACGATGGCGCTGCTCGACGCCGGCGTGCCGCTCAAGGCCATGGTCGCGGGCATCGCGATGGGCCTGATCGGTGAGGGCGACAACTACGTGACGCTGACCGACATCCTCGGCGCCGAGGACGCCATGGGCGACATGGACTTCAAGGTCGCCGGCACCAAGGACGTCATCACCGCCCTGCAGCTCGACACCAAGCTCGACGGCATCCCCGCCAGTGTGCTGGCCGGTGCCCTCAAGCAGGCCAAGGGCGCCCGCCTGGCGATCCTCGACGTGATGCAGGAGGCGATCGACTCCCCGGCGGAGATGAACCCGACCGCGCCGCGCATCATCACGATCAAGGTCCCGGTCGACAAGATCGGCGAGGTCATCGGCCCGAAGGGCAAGATGATCAACCAGATCCAGGACGACTCGGGCGCCGAGATCACCATCGAGGACGACGGCACGATCTACATCGGCGCCACCGACGGCCCGTCCGCCGAGGCGGCCCGTTCGGCGATCAACGCCATCGCCAACCCGCACATGCCGGAGGTGGGCGAGCGCTACCTCGGCACGGTCGTCAAGATCGCCGCGTTCGGCGCGTTCGTCTCGCTCATGCCGGGCAAGGACGGCCTGCTGCACGTCTCGCAGATCCGCAAGCTGCACGGCGGCAAGCGCATCGAGAACGTCGAGGACGTCATGAGCGTCGGCGAGAAGATCCAGGTGGAGATCGCCGAGATCGACCAGCGCGGCAAGCTCTCCCTCGTTCCCGTCGAGGTCATCGAGAAGGAGGCCGCCGAGCAGGAGGGCAAGGCCGAGACCGGGGGCGAGCAGGCCTCGGCGGACGGGGCCCCGGCCGCCGACGACAAGCCCCGTGAGGAGCGGCCCCGCCGCACCCGCACGCGGGTCCGCGCTCCCCGCGACGACGCCGACGACCGTAACTCGTGACCCTCACCACCACGCTGCACCCCGGCCATGAAGGGGCCGGGGTCGTCAGGCGCACCGTTCTCCCAGGTGGACTGCGCGTGGTGACCGAGACCATGCCGACCGTGCGCAGTGTCGCGGTCGGCATGTGGGTCGGCATCGGTTCCCGGGATGAGGCCCCCGAGCACATGGGGGCCACCCATTTCCTTGAGCACCTGCTGTTCAAGGGCACCCCCACGCGTGACGCGATGGAGATCTCGGCCTCCATCGAGGGCATCGGCGGCGAGATCAACGCGTTCACCGCCAAGGAGTACACCTGCTACTACGCGCGGGTCCTCGACGAGGACCTGGCGGTGGCGGTCGACGTGCTCGCCGACGTGGTGACCAGCTCGCTGATCACCGACGACGACGTGGAGTCCGAGCGGGGCGTGATCCTGGAGGAGATCGCCATGCACGACGACGACCCGTCTGACGTCGTGTACGAGCAGTTCGCGGCGGCGCTGTACGGCGACTCGCCGATCGGGCGGCCCATCCTGGGCACGGTCGAGTCGATCAACGCGCTGCCCCGTGAGCGGATCGCCGAGTACTACCACCGCTACTACGAGCCGCGCCGCACGGTCGTCTCGGTCGCCGGCAACGTCCGGCACGAGGACGTCGTCGAGCTGGTCGCGCGGGCGTACGAGCGGGCGGGCGCCCTCGGCGGGCCCCTCGACTGCGACCCGCCGCGCACCACCGGCCCGGGCATCGAGACGCACTCCGGCGTGACGGTGCTCGACCGCCCCACCGAGCAGGCCAACCTGGTGCTCGGCACCACCGGCATGGCCCGCACCGACGACCGCCGCTTCGCGCTCGGCGTGCTCAACGCCGCGCTCGGCGGCGGCATGTCGTCCCGGCTCTTCCAGGAGATCCGGGAGAAGCGCGGCCTGGCCTACTCGGCCTACAGCTACACCTCGGCCTACGCCGACACCGGGCAGTTCGGCATCTACGTCGGCTGCCTCCCGTCCAAGATCGACGATGTGCTGAAGATCTGCCGGGACGAGGTGGCCCGGGTGGTCTCCGAGGGGCTGGACCCCGACGAGATCGTCCGCGGCAAGGGCCAGATGCGCGGCGGGCTCGTCCTCGGCCTGGAGGACACCGGCTCGCGCATGTCGCGGATCGGCAAGAACGAGCTGGTCTACGACGAGCTGCTGTCCGTGGACGAGGTGCTGGCGCGCATCGACGGGGTCACGCCCGACGAGGTCGCCGAGGTGGCCGCCGACGTCCTCACCCGGCCGCTCACGCTCGCCGTGATCGGCCCGTACGGTGACAAGGACTTCTCCGGCGCCATCTCCTGACGCCGGCCGCCCCGCGCGGGTCCTCCTGTGGCCCGCGCGGACCGGCCGTATAGGGTTGACCGTGTGATCAAGGTAGGTGTGCTCGGCGCCCGCGGTCGTGTCGGCGTCGAGGTGTGCAAGGCGGTCGAGGCGGCCTCCGACATGGAGCTGGTGGCCGCGCTCGACAAGGACGACGCCGTCGAGGGCCTGGAAGGCGCCGAGGTGGTGGTCGACTTCACCCATCCCGACGTCGTCATGGGCAACCTGGAGTGGGCGATCGGGCACGGCATCCACCCGGTGGTCGGCACCACCGGCTTCGACGCCGCGCGGCTCGACACCGTACGCGGCTGGCTGGCGGCCTCACCGGGCACCAACGCCCTGATCGCGCCCAACTTCGGGATCGCGGCCGTGCTGATGATGCACTTCGCGCAGCAGGCGGCCCGCCACTTCGAGTCGGTCGAGATCGTCGAGCTGCACCACCCGAACAAGGCCGACGCCCCCTCCGGCACCGCCCGCCGTACCGCGGAGCTGGTGGCCGAGTCGCGGGCCAAGGCCGGGCTCGGCGCCATGCCCGACGCCACCAGCACCGAGCTCGACGGCGCGCGCGGCGCCGACGTGGGCGGCGTCCACGTGCACGCCGTCCGGCTGGCGGGGCTGATCGCGCATCAGGAGGTGCTGCTCGGCGGCGGCGGCGAGATCCTCACCATCCGGCACGACACGATGAGCCGGGCGGCGTTCACCCCGGGCGTGCTGCTCGGCGTGCGCAGGGTTCGGGAGCTGCCCGGCCTGACCGTGGGCCTGGAGCCCCTGCTGGACCTCTGAGGCTCTCGGAGACCCCGGAGAGACACGGCGTGCCCACCGCCTGCGAGCAGGCGAGTGGGCACGGGTGCCGAAGGAGTCCCGGCGCCGCACCGCCGAGCCACACGCTCTGCACACTAATACAGAGGCGCCGTCCCGCCCGAACATGAGACCGTGTCGCCATGGTGCGATGGGCCGAAGCCGGGGAACTGCCCGGCCTGGTGGAGATAGAGCTGGCCGCCGACGCGTTGTTCGAGCAGGTCGGGATCACGTTCCCGCCGGGGACGACGCAGGTCGAGGAGGTCGTGGACCCCTCGTCGGTCCTGGTCGAGGGCGCTCCGCCGGCGGGCTTCGCCCTGGTGGGGCGGGTGGACGGCAACCTGCACCTGGAACAGCTCGCCGTGCGTCCCGAGCGGATGCGGCAGGGGATCGGCGGGCGGCTGGTCGCGGCGGTGCGCGACCACGCGCTGGCGTGCGGCGCTCCCGCGGTGACGCTGACGACGTTCCGGGACGTGCCGTGGAACGCCCCCTGGTACGAACGGCACGGCTTCGGTGTGCTGCCGGAGGCGGCGTGGGGGCCGGAGCTGCGGGCGCTGGTGGAGCACGAGCGCGAGCTGGGCATCGAGGTGGCGCCCCGTGTCGTCATGAGCGCGTCGGTCCGCCGGTGACGGCCAGGGGTCAGAGGCTGACGGCCAGGCCGATCGCGAACAGCAGGCCGTACGCCATCTGGAGCTTGCCCGTCTGCTGGAGCACGCCGATCAGCGCCGGCCCGACCGCGCCGTGCAGCACCGTCTTGACCGGCATGACCGCCAGCGGCGCCGCCAGGACGGCGAGCGGGGCCAGCGGCGCCCACGGGAGCATCGCGACCGCCACCACGAACGGCGCGATCAGGCACACGGCGTACAGCGTGCGCGTGCGCTCGGCGCCCAGCACCACCGCGAGCGTCCGCTTGCCGGCCGGCCCGTCGGTGTTCACGTCCCGCAGGTTGTTGACCACCAGCATCGAGCACGACAGCAGCCCCACCGGGATCGAGGCCAGCAGCGCCGCCCACGAGAGCTGCTCGGTCTGCACGTACGCCGTGCCCATCACCGGCACCAGGCCGAAGAAGACGAACACGGCCGCCTCGCCCAGCGCCCGGTAGCCGTACGGGCTCTTGCCGCCCGTGTAGAACCAGGCGGCGGCGATCGACGCGGCGCCCACGAGCAGGATCCACCACGCCCGGGTGGCGATCACGAGGGTGAGCCCGAGCACCGCCGCCGCGGCGAAGCAGCCGAGCGCGGCGGCCAGCACCTGCGGCGGCGTCGCTGCCCGCGAGCCGACGAGCCGCATGGGGCCCACCCGCTCGTCGTCCGTGCCGCGCACGCCGTCGCTGTAGTCGTTGGCGTAGTTGACGCCGATCTGCAGCAGCAGCGCCACGAGCAGTGCGACGACCGCGCGCCACCAGATCGGCTGTCCCTCGCCGATCGCCACGCCGGTGCCGACCACGACGGGCACGACGGCGTTGGGCAGGGTGCGGGGACGCGCGCCGGCGATCCACTGGCCGGGGGTTGCCATCTCGAAGATCCCTTAGCTGATATCGGTGGTGAGCCTGACCATGCGGATCGGGCGGCCCATGTCGAGCACGCGCTCGGCCATGTCCTCGCCCCAGCCGGCCGACTCCAGGAAGCCCAGCACCGCGTAGTTGTCGGCGAACACCCAGGTGGCGATCTGCCGGTAGCCGTCCTGGCGCAGGTGGTCGACCGTCGCGTTGAGCAGGCGGCTGCCGTGGCCGCGCCGGACGAAGTCCGGGTCCACCAGCAGCGTCAGCATCTCGGCCACCTCGGTGGGGTCGAGGTCGGGGTCCTCGGCCGGCGCGTGCGAGGCCAGGCCCACCACGCGCTCACCGCCTCGCGGGGTGGCGGGGACGCCGCTGCCGCCCACGCCCAGCGCGGGGAACCCCTCGGTGTCGAGGATGGTCTCCACCGCGACCAGCACCCGGTGCCTCGACGTGGGCGGGGCGACGATCGCCTCGTCCCACTGGCGCAGCCACATCTTCTCGGCCGCCGGGCCGGTCATCTGCTCCAAAGGGCCCTCGGGCAGGAAATCCCGATAGCCGTAGCGCCAGGCGCGGATCTGAACATTCGCCACCTGGAGCACATCCTCGCGCCGGGCCGCCCGGACGCCTACGTCTGCCATCTCGGCCCGCTCCTTCGCCTGCCGTTCGTGCCACAAGGCACGAGTTACACCGTATCGGTGTTTGAGGCTTGGAGACGACGCGAACCCTGCTTCCTCGCCCGGTAGGCGCGCGTTTTGGTGCGGTTGCCGCAGACCCGCATGGAGCACCACGACCGAGATCGATTTTTCGAGAAGTCGATGAACGCCCACTCGCAGGTGATCTCCGCGCACACCTTGAGCCGGTCCCAGGAGGCGTCGGTGACCGCGGCGGCGATCATGGCCAGCGCGCCCGGGATGCCGGTCTCGACCGCCACCAGCCGGGGCCTCGGGTCGATCGCCAGCCGGAGCGGCAGGAGGGGTAACCCGCCGCTGCCGTCGTTCCCCCGGCGGAGTGCGGCGCGCAGCCCCTCGCGCAGGGCCAGCGCGGTGGTCAGGTCGTCGTCGGTGGCCCGGTCGAGCGGGCCGGCCAGGCCGCGCTCGCGCAGCCACAGCGCCAGCTCCGCCGGGGAGGCCAGCTCGTCCGCGCCGGACTCCACGTCCAACGTGTTCACGAAGTCGCGCACGAGCTCCGCGGGTGCCGACATGCCACCACTGTACGGTGGTCCCTATGATCGTTCGCACCTGGCGGGGATGGACCAGAGCCCATGACGCCTCGGCCTACGAGGACTACCTGATGGGCACCGGGTTCCCCGGCTACACCACGACACCGGGCAACCGGGGGGCGTACTTCACCCGGCGCGACGACGGCGACCGCACCGAGTTCTTCCTGATCTCGCTGTGGGAGTCGTGGGAGGCGGTCAGGGCGTTCGCCGGCGACGCGCCGGAGACGGCGGTCTTCTACCCGGAGGACGACAGGTACCTGGTGGACCGGGAGCTGACGGTCGAGCACTACGAGGTCTTCGCCGGCACGCCCTCATGACACGCGGTGGAGGGAGTCGGCCAGCCGCCGTACCCCCTCCGCCAGCTCGGCCAGGTGCGTCGCCGCGATGTGCGTGACCCGCACGCGCGGCCCCGGCGGCTCCGACGGGTAGTACATCCGCCCCGGGCTCACCAGCACGCCGT
This sequence comes from Nonomuraea sp. NPDC050733, assembly GCF_040654215.1. Lineage (NCBI taxonomy): Bacteria > Bacillati > Actinomycetota > Actinomycetes > Streptosporangiales > Streptosporangiaceae > Nonomuraea > Nonomuraea sp. NPDC050733. The sequence continues at coordinate 161,153 of NZ_JBFAHO010000013.1, forward strand.
TGCGCTTGGCCGCCTCGACCAGGGCCGTCTCGTCCACCTCGGGCGGCAGCCGCAGCCACAGGTGCATGCCGCCCCTCGGCAGCAGGTACGGCTCCGCCTCCGGCATGCGCCGGGCCAGCTCGGCCGCCAGCGCGTCACGGCGCGTCGCGATCTCGGCGTGCAGCGCCGACAGGTGCCGTCCCCACGCCCCCGAGCCGAGGAACTCGACCGCCGTCTCCTGCAACGGCCGCGCCACGAAGAACGACTCCACGAGCTGGCTCGCCCGCAGCCGGTGCGCCGCCGGCCCGCGCGCGATCACGGCCGCCACCCGCATGCTCGGCGACAGCGCCTTGGTGAGCGAGGCGATGTAGACGACGACGCCGTGCTCGTCCATGGAGACCATCGGCGGTGGCGCCTCGTCGGTCAGGTAGCGGGCGAAGTCGTCCTCGACCACGAACGCGCCCGCCGCCCGCGCCACCTGCAGCACCTGCTCGCGGCGCTCGCGCGGTGACGTGGCGCCCGTGGGGTTGTGCAGCGTCGGCTGGGTGAAGAACACCCGCGCTCCGGTCACGGCGAACGCCTCGGCCAGCAGGTCGGGCCGTACGCCGTCGCGGTCCATCGGCACGGCGGTCGGCCGCAGCCCCGCGGCCCTGGCCGCCGCCAGGGCGCCCGGGTAGGTCGGCGTCTCCACCAGCACCGGCGTGCCGGGGGCGGCCAGCGCCCGGAACGCGTGCGTCAGGGCCGCCTGGCCACCGCTCACGATCAGCGCGTCGGCGGCCGTCACGTCGCCGCCCGCCTCGGCCGCGAACCAGCGGCGCAGCTCGGCCAGCCCGTTCAGCGGCGGCATCGCCCACGCGTCCGGCCGGCGCACCGCCCGCGCCGCCGCGGCCGCGAGCTGCCGGTCCGGCCGCAGCCCCGGGTTCGGGTAGCCGCCGGTGAGCGGCACCACGCCCTCGGGCGGGCCGCTCAGCAGGGCCACCACGGCCGACTCGTCCACCACCCGGTCGCCCAGCGCGACCGTCTGCCACGACAGGTCCGGCGCGGCGGCGGGCCGCTCGGTGCGGTGCGCCACGAACGCGCCGCTGCCCGGCCGCGTGACCACCACGCCCTCGGCGGCGAGCCGGCCCAGGGCCCTGGACACGGTCACCGGGCTCACGTTGTGCCGCCGCATGACCTCGCGGCTGGAGGGCAGCCGGTCGCCGGGCCGGAGCCGACCGGCCTCCTCGCGCAGTATCGCGGCGATCTGGGCGATACTGCTATCGTTGTCCATGAAAGAGCAGAATAGCGCTATCGTCGCGGACGGGATAGCGGTCCGCCCGCCCCAGGTCACGCGGCAGGGCGGGACCGGGCTCGCCTTCCTCGGCGTGCTGGCCTTCTCGGGCTCGATGCCGGCCACCGTGTTCGCGATGCGGGGCTTCGACCCCTGGCTCGTCGCCGTCGGCCGGGCCGTCGTGGCCGCCGTCATCGCGCTCCTCTGCCTCCGGGTCGCCCGGCTCCCGCTCCTGCCGCCCCGGCGCCAGTGGGGCTCGTACGCGCTGGTCTCGCTCGGCGTCGTGTTCGGCTTCCCGGTCTTCAGCGGCCTGGCGCTGCACCTCGGGGCGACGACCGCCCACTCTGCCGTCGTGATCGGCCTCCTCCCCGCCGCCACCGCCGCCTGCGCCGTGCTGCGCGCCGGAGAGCGCCCCCGGCCGCTGTTCTGGGTCGCCTGCGCGGCCGGCGCGCTCGCGATCACCGCGTTCACGCTCACCCGCTCCGGCGTGACGGGCACGTGGGCCGACCTGCTGCTCGTCGGCGCGCTCCTGTCGGCGGCCGTCGGCTACACCGAGGGCGGCCGGCTCGCCCGCGACACGCCCGGCTGGCAGGTCATCTCATACGCGCTCGTCCTGTCCCTCCCGTTCACCGCGCCGGTGACCGCTGTGCTGGCCGTGACGACGCCGGTCCATCCGTCGGCCGAGGCGCTCGCCGGCTTCGCGTACGTGGCGGTGGTGTCGATGTTCGTCGGCTTCATCCCCTGGTACGCCGGCCTGGCCAGGGGCGGGATCGCCCGCGCGGGCCAGACGCAGCTCACGCAGCCGGTGCTCACGCTGGTGTGGGCGTGGTTCCTGCTGGGGGAGCGGTTCGGGGCGGCGACGGTGGCGGGGGCGCTGGCCGTACTGGCGTGTGTGGCGATCACCCAGCGCACCCGTGCGTGAACCCGCCGCGTCGTGCGGCTCAGACGCTTGCCAGGCATGACGGCTCCGCGCAGGATGGGGGGTGGAGGTGTCACATGGCGGACCTCACGATCCCGGAGGGCGGCTTCTGGCCTGCCCCGGAGATCCCGCAGCCGAACATTTACCCCATGGAGTGGCGGGTCGAGACGGCCAAGCTCGCGGCCATCTACGAGAAGTCCAAGCGCTCGGTCTGGAACCCCGCCGACCTGCCCTGGGACGGCCTCGACCCGGCCGACTTCACCCGCGAGCAGCGGCTCGGCATCATGTACTGGTTCGCCGTGCTGGCGAACTTCGACGCCTCGGGGCCGGCGGTCTTCGCCCGGGCCACCATCCAGGCGTTCGAGAAGCACGAGGAGGACCCGGTCCGCAAGTGCTTCTTCTCCATCACCCGCGACGAGATGAACCACGAGGAGTGCTGCCAGCGCGCGATCGCCAAGCTCTGGCCCGGCGGCCCCCTCGACTGGACCCCGTCCGACGACCTGGAGCGGGCGGCGCACAACAACATCGGCTGGCTGTACCACAACGGCGGCCGCTACTGGAACGGCTACAACACCGCCGTCGGCAAGTACAGCCTGCCCGTGCTGTTCACCAGCTTCATGATGGGGGAGATGGCCGCGTCCACCCTGTTCAGGGGGATGGCGTCGGGCACCACGCACCCGGTGTTCGGGGAGATGTTCCACCGCATCGGCCGCGACGAGTCCCGGCACCTCCAGATCTGCATGACCATCCTGGAGAACGAGTGGCCGGGCCTCACCGACGACACCCGCGTCCTCATCACCCGCCAGCTCCGGGCCGGGTTCGTGTTCCTGTCCATGATCCTCTGGGAGCCGCCCGGGGGCTTCTGGGAGCTGCCGCCGTACTTCCTGGCCAACCACCGCGTCCTCATGGACCACGCCCGCGACGCGGGGCTCGGGGTGCTGTCGTACGAGGACCAGGCGGAGAACTGGCGGGTGGCCATGGCCCGCGTCCGCGCCATCGTCGAGCGCTGGGGCATCGACTTCCCCGCCATCCCGGAGCTCGACCTCGAAGGCGTGCCGGTGGACTTCATCGACCCGGAGGACATCATCCCGGTGTTCTGAGGTGTGGTTGAGCGATACGATCCGCCGTATGTGGGGACGGATGGACGGCCTGCGGGTCATCGAGCTCGGCAGCCCCGGCGAGATGCGCAGGCGCCTGACGGAGCTCACCCTGGCCGGTGTGAAGACGGCCACGGCCGGCCTGCTGAAGCTCGACTACCACGCGGAGGGCGAGCCGCTGGAGCAGGTCGGCGAGCGCCTGGCGCTGGTGGACGACTCGGGCGCGAAGGCGGCGGAGCTGGAGGTCGTGGATGTCCGGCTGGTGCCGTTCGGCGAGGTCACCTGGGACTTCGCCGAGGCGGAGGGTGAGGGCTTCCGTTCGGTCGACCACTGGCGCGAGGCTCATCGGCGGTACTGGGCCGGCGAGGGCCACGAGGTGGACGACTCGTCCACGGTGGTCTGCGTGCACTACCGCGTGGCGGGGCCCTCACATCCCTTCATATCGGATTAGTCCGAAACGTTCGTAGCGCCCTATATCCTGGGCCTATGACGGAGGCTGCGGTACCACCGGATCCCGACGTGGTCCGCGCGTTGCGGGCACTGTCGAACCCGATGCGCCTGCAGCTACTGTCGTGGCTGCGTGAGCCGGAGCGCCACTTCCCGCCCGAACAGGCGATCGCCGACCCGGCCGAGGTCGGGGTGTGCGTGAGCCACATCCAGGCCAAGGCGGGACTGGCCCAGTCGACGGTGTCGGCGTACATGGCGGAACTGGAGCGGGCCGGCCTGGTCCGGTCCACCCGCGTGGGCAAGTGGACCCACTACAAGCGCGACGAGCAGCGCATCGCCCAGCTCGTCACCGTCCTCGGAGAGACCCTCTAGGGGTTCACGACCCTTCTTCCGTCGCCCGAGTTGCCAGTCATATCGAGATTCTGCGATAGTCCGATATGTTGGTAAATGTGACACGTGGACAAGGAGGCGTTCGATGGGCAGCCTGGATGGCCTGGAGCTGGGGACGTACGGCGTCTGGACCTTCGACTTCGAGGGTCAGCCCGCCGCGCGGATGCGCGACGAGATCCAGGAGCTGGAGGATCGGGGATGGCGGGCGTTCTGGATCCCCGAGCTGATGGGGCGCGAAGCGCTCACGCACGCCGGCTACCTGCTCTCCTGCACCCGGCGGATACACGTGATCAACGGCATCGCGCAGATCTGGTCGCGCGACGCCCGGTGGACGCAGGGCGCGGCCCTGCTCCTGGCCGACGCCTACCCTGACCGGCACGTGCTCGGCCTGGGATTCGGCGGCCTCGCCCGGCCGGGGGTCAAGCCGCTGGCGGCCATGGCCGAGTATCTGGACGAGATGGACGCGGTCGACACGCCCAACCCCAAGCCGGCGGCGCCGATGCGCCGCATCCTGGCCGCGTACGGGCCGAAGATGCTCGAACTCGCCCGCGACCGCACCGCCGGTGCCCACGCCTACCACGTCAACGTGGCCCACACCGCGCAGTCGCGGGAGATCCTCGGGCCGGACGCGTTCCTGGGCGTCGAACACCCGGTGCTGCTGGAATCCGACCCGGCCAAGGCCCGCGCCGTCGCGCGGGAGCACCTGCACCCTTACCTCACCAGCCCGTACAACATCGCGAAGTTCCGCCGGCTGGGCTACACGGAGGAGGAGATCGCCAACGGCGGCAGCGACCGCCTCGTCGACGACCTGGTGTTCTGGGGCGACCTGGACGCCGTCGTCGAGAAGCTCCACGGCCACGTCGAGGCCGGCGCGGACCACGTCGGCGTCCAGGTGATCGGCGTCGAGCCGGGCCGGACCGCGATGCCGCACTGGCGCCTGCTCGCCGACGCCCTCCTGCCGTAGGGCACCAAGGCGCGTCCCGGCCGAACGCCCTTGGAACCGAGCCCTCACGTCGGGGAGCGCGTGGCAGGATCGGGATACGTGCGCCCTCTGGAGGAGATCGGCTGTGTCGATGGACGCCTTCGCCCAACGCACCGGCGTGCGATCGTTCTGTGAGAAGGAGGAAGCGTGACAGCGGCACGAGTACTGGTGCTCGGCCTCGATCCCGCCAAGCTCCCGGGCTGGGACCCCGAGCCTGTCCGGGCGGCGATAGCGCGCGGTCGGGCCCGTTTCGAAGATCATGGCGTCGAGGCCGACTGGTGCCTGGTGGCACTCGAGGAGAACCCCGAAGGAGCGATCCAGGAGGCGCTGACCCGCGAGGACTACGCCTGCGTGGTGATCGGCGGCGGCATCCGCACGCACGAGCCGCTGCTCGAACTCTTCGAGAAGGTGGTCAACCTGGTCCGCCGGCACGCGCCCGACGCGGCCATCGCGTTCAACACCAGCCCCGAGAACTGCGCCGACGCGGCTCTGCGGTGGCTGCCCCAGCGCATGCCGCGTGAAGACACGCCCTAGGAGATCCGTCCCACGGGATAGTCGTACCGGATAACACGACTCGGCCGACCAGAAGGTCACGTGGAACAGGTAGTGCGCGATGCCGACCAACTGCCCGTCCAGCCATGCGCCGACCCCGTACACCTCCCCGCCGTCCATCAGCCGCCGCCAGGTCTCCTCGTACCCCTCGTCGGGGACATCGGTGCGGTAGAACGCCTTGTATCCACGCGCCAGCACTTCCCACGCGGCACGATCCTGAGAACGGGGCCTACCTGTTGCCTGGTCGGTACGCTGCCGGCTGCTCGTACACGTCAGAAGGAGCCGTGGGTGGCTACCGTGTGGCCTCTCCCGCGTGCGCCCCGCGTCCTCAGGGCGCTGCCGGGTTCGGGCGCGGCTCCTTCGGCTCGACACCGCCTACGGCCACCGTGGCAGGCCACGACTCCTTGGGCCACGACTCCTTGGGCCACGACTCCTTGGGACAGACGTAGCTTCCCCGCTGCGCGATCGTGTAGATCCACCCTTGCTCACGAAGCAGCGCCATCGCCCGTCGCACGGTCTCTCGCGCGACGCTGTACTGCTCCACCAGCACGCTCTCCCCTGGGATGGAGCGCTTGGGGGACAGGTCGCCGGCCATGATGCGATCGCGGAGATCCTGCGCTATCTGCTGATAGAGCGGCATCTTGCAGGCATCGCGCGGCGTGTCTTTTCCTGGGCCCACGAACGTGCCCTCGCCCTGAACCGTGTGAACGAGTCCTTCGGTGCGGAGAACCGCGATCGCGCGCCGCGCGGTTGTGCGGGCCACGCCGAACTCCCGCTGGATCTCCGCCTCGCTCGGCACCGGCGAGCCAGGTCGGAGCTCGGTGGCGATCCGGGCGCGAAGGATGGAGCTGATCTGGAGGTAGAGATGAGTGTCGCCCTCGGGATCGACCATGGTGCTCAGCGTACGAGGGTTGCCGTGACCTTGGAGGACTACTGCTGGTGTTCGTCCGGCCACTTGTCGGGGGTGCTCACGAACGTGCCGCGGTAGGCGACGGTGAACACCCAGCCCAGGTCCCTCAGGTGAGCCACTGCCTGCCGGGCGGTGACCTTGGCGATGCCGTACTCGCTCATCATGGACTTCTCGCCGGGGATCGCCCGGTTCGGCGGGAACTCGCCTTGCCTGATCCGCTCGGCGATCTCTTCCGCGATCTTCTGGTACAGCGGCACCTTCCGCGCTGACCGCGGCCCACCCGGCGGACCGACGAACGTGCCCTCGCCCTGGATGGTGTACGCCATCCCCTGCTCACGCAGCTCCCGCGCCACCCGCCGAGCGGTGGTCCTGGCGATCTCGTAGTCCCGCTCCAGCTTCGCCTCGCTGGGAACGGGGTCGCCGGCCTTCAGCTCTCCGCGTTCGATCTGCTCGCGGATCAGATCGGCGACCTGCTTGTAGATAGGTACGGGACCCTCACGATCAAGCACGCAGGGAGTATAGACCAAACCGTACATCAAAGTACAAAGCAGACGCCCGTGCGAACCACTGGATACGAGCTAGACCAATGAATACGTGTCGTGTACGATACTGAACATGTCCTCGGAGCTTGAGTTCTGCCGCAGGTGTCAGGTGGGATTGCTCGTCGGGGCCGCAATGGAGATCGACTGGGAGCCGGAAGTGGAGTGGAGTGAACGGGTGCGGGTGTGCGAGTACGCCCCGGTCTGTCGGCACGTGCTGTACGAGCTCTGCCAGGCCGGCGGCCTCAGATTCATCCGAAAGATCAACAAGCGAGGTAGGCGAAGAATGATGCTGGCATCACCCCGGATGATCGCAGCCAGGGCCAATGCAGTGTGGGGACGGGTAGGGATATTTTGTCGATCTTGCTGAGGTGTGCGAGGGCGCTTTAGGGGGAGCTTCGCTCGTGGATTGGTAGGCGCGGATGTCACCACCTGTATGGGATCGCGGAGCCGCAGGGGATGCCGCCCGCTTGCTGGGCGAGTCGGTGTTGTCGGGAGGTACCTGTCGGTTTCCTGCCGTTCGGAGACTGTCTGCCGAGTTTCGGTTTCCATGGCCCGTTGATCGAAGCGGGATGTGATGACGCGCTGGCTCGAGTGTTGTGGCCTCGGCCTCATACGGCCTTCTGGTCTGTGACTGATGCAGCTCATTCCTTTGCTCGCCGTCTCCCATGGGTGTGAGCGGCTGTCCGCGTCGGCACTTGACTCTCGCCATGACAAATTCCTGGTAAGGAGCTGCAGGTCCGTCCGCTGATCACTCGCGGGGGGTCCGAGTCTGAGGCCGGCCGCGCTGAGCGAAGATGGCCATTTGGCTGGCCTTTCGCCTCTCCTGTGCACTTTTCGCGGCCGACCTGCCAAGCGTTCCTCCGCCGGCCTCGGCTCATCTGCTGGCGTCGACCTGCCCCATCGCGTTCGGAGTTCTCAGTCGTGCCTTGTTCAGTCGTCTGCTGGATGTCGCCGCTCGCAAGAGAACGCGTAGCCGCACACGGAGACCGCCACTGGGGATGCCGCCAGCCACCTGTTGCTTCCGATTTCTCGCAGGCCCCGCGCCGAGGCCTGCGACACCCAAGCCCTCCATCGGACGCTTGTCGCTCGCATCTGATGGAAGTGGGCCTTGCGGAGTGCGTGAACGCTCACTCACCGCGCCCGCAAGGCCCCGGGTATCCCGGCTGCCCAGCCTGCCGCAAGAGGTGGCCGGGGCGGTCCCCCTCGCAGGCCCCCGATTCGCTCCCCGGGGGTCTGCGAGGGGGACGGGTTCCTCGTAGGAGGGACGCGGTCCCGCGCTTTCCGGGTGTCGCGGGACCGCGTCGCGGCGGGTACCGGCCTGGAATCTCCGCCACGGCCGTCCCGCGCGAAAAGGATGGCATGCGGTCTCGTGCCGTCACTGGCGTTCCGCGCTATCGGCGGGATCATGGCTTTTTGGGGGAGGTGGGACTTACCTGTTGCGGTGTGGTGCCCTTTGCGGGCCGCGTTCTGGGTGCCCGCCGGGGTGCCGGGATCGGTGGGGGCGGCTCGGGAGTGGGGACGCGTCGCCAGGCCGCATCCGTGATGATCAGGTGGTCGAGGAAGCGCAGGCCCACCGTGCTCGCTGCCGCCGCCAACCTGCCCGTGGCCGAGAGATCGTCGTCGCTCGGGTCGAGGGAACCGCTGGGATGGTTGTGGGCCACGCCGAACGCCGCGCCACCGGACGTCAGAACCGTCGTGACGATCTCGCGTACCGGCACCGCCGTGTGGTCGGCGCCGCCTTCCGTGAGGACCATGCGCCGCAGCACCGCCCCTCGTGGGTCGCACACCACCACGACCAGCCGCTCGCGCGACAGGCCGCGAAGCAGCGGAGCGGCGACCACGGCCAGGTCTGACGTGTTGGTGATCCTCGGGCGCTCGGGGTCGGCCTGCGCCCGGCGTACGAGATGGAAGGCCGCCGCCACCCGCGCCGCCTTTGCGGGCCCCACACCTGGCACGGCCAGCAACCGGTGCGGCTCGGAGCGAGCCAGGCCGTCGAGATCGCCGCAGTGCTCGATCACCTGTGAGGCCAGGTCCATCGCGCTCACCCCGCGGAACCCGGAGCCCAGCAGCACGGCCAGCAGCTCACGATCGGCGAGCGCAGTCGGCCCGCTCGTCATGAGTCGCTCTCGGGGGCGCTCCCGCGCGGGCAGATCTTTGACTCGCACAGGACGGTTCTATCAACGAGGACCGACAGACTTGGCTGCGGACATCGGCTCGGTAGCAGCCTCGCCCTGTATGTGCACTGGGCGGCTTTCGGAGGCGTGGACGGCCGGCTCAGGAGAGAATGCTGGGCCGTCACTCCGGTGTCGCGCCGAGGAGGTGGCCGTCGGTTCGGCATGGCGCGGAGGAGGTGAGCCGTCGGTTCGGCATGACACCGAGGGGCCCGCCGTCGGCTCGACGCTGCGCGGAGCAGACGGGGCGGTGCAACGTTGCGCCGCTCTGCGTGCGTTGCCTTCCGCATGCGCCTGAGCCGTTGATCCGTCGTGAGTGGACAACGACGGGGATGCGCCCGCGGCTCTCCAGCGTGCCTGTGCCGCCTTCCAGGCGACAGCGCGCTCCGAACGGGTGTCCGAGCCATCCGAGCAGGCAACGGCGGAGCCGCTTTCTGCCTGGCTGGGCGGGATGTCTCTGTAGCTCCGAGAGTCGACACTCGATCCGGTCGGGATGGGCGTGACCGCGTGGGCGGGCGCTCGTGGACCTGGCACTCGCGGGGCGGTTCGCCTGCACAGGAGAGGAGGGCGTTCTGGTGAACGGCCTGTGCAGGGGCGCCCGTGAACGGTCCGGCTAGACGGGCATGCTGTACATGACCCGGAAGCGGTCGCCGGGGAGCACGATGTCGCTGGTCTCGACCGGGCGCTCGCCGGCCCAGTGGGTACGTTCCACGTGCAGGACATGCGTACCCGCCGGAAGTTGCAGGGCGTCCGCCTCGCCCGGCCGCGGCACCCGCGTGTGCACGGTCTCCCGGATCTCCGTGATCTTGACGCCGTGCGCGTACATCCTGGCCACGACGCTGCGCCGCTCCTCGTCCAGATGCGCCGCGAACTCCACGGACTCGTACGAGGTCGCGAGCTGGAGCGGTTTCCCGTCCCCGCGGTACAGGTAACGGGTTCTCGTCAACTTGGTCGACAGCGGCACCCGCAGCCGTCTCGAGATCTCGGGAGTGGCCTCGGCGGAGTCGCTCTGCCATTCCCACGTCACACGCCGGCCCTGCGTCTGCAGATCGGCGGCGAACGGGGTGGGGTGGTCGGGGAAGCGCCATCTGTGCAGGGGCCACAAAATGGGACGCTCCCTGACATAATGGCCCGATCCCACGCGGCCGATGATGAGGCCCTCGGCGACCAGCACACGGAGCGCATGACGAGCCGCGGTCTCACCGACCTGGTATTTCCGGGTCAACTGCGCCCGTGAGGGGATGGGCGCGCCCGGGGAAAGGGTGCCGTCGTTGATCTGCCGCCGAATGTCCTCTACGACGCGCAGGTAGACCGGATCTGAGGTGGCCACTAGTTCATCCCTGGGGGGTTCGGGTGAGGCGTTGCCCTATGTTGCCGTATTCGGCAGGTAACCGACCGTCATCGACGACCCTTGGAGCCCCAACTTTGCGGCCGCGCAAAATTATCGGAGAAACCTTGTAACGCCGATGTAAGACGGGGCGATTCTCCGGTAGAGGTCGTCGATGTGTGTACCCCCGAGCACATATCGGCGACCTCTTCCAATGAGGGGTGGTAGAGGACCCTCTGGCCTGGGCCCTTCCGTTCCCCGCCTCGCGAGTCCTGCCAGTCTGGTCGGTCCCCGGAGTCTGGCCCGTCTCGCGAGTCTGGCCCGTCTCGTGTCTCGCGTCTCGCCGGTCTGGCGCGTTGGGCTCGACCTTGCGTTCCGGGTCCAAGACCGCGCCCGTGAGCCCCGCGACGCAGCCCCCTACACGCCGGTCTGCTGCTGTTGAGCCGATCAGTGCGTGCTGTCAGAGACAACTCCGGCCTATGTCGCCGTTCCCGCGCTTCGGCGGCTCCTCCCCACGCCGATCTTCCCTCGCCGTTCTCCTCCTAGGCAGCGCCCATGCAAGAGCCTCCCGGCGCCGGTCTCCCAGCGTCGGCCGCCCAAAGCCGGTCTCCCAATGCCGGCCGTCGGCTGGTGACCGTTGCTTGCCGCATGGCGAATGACGGCGCCCGGGTTTCGAACGGCGGGGCCAGGGGTCGCGATCCGGGTCCACCGCGTCCGGACCTGGGCGGGGGCGGTGACGGCGGGTGCGAGCCGTGGATGTCCGGGATGTCATGAAAAGTGGTGCCCTGGATGGCCTGTGAGGTGGGCGAAGCGGGGTGGCGGCGTCCAAGGGTTTTGGGAATCCAGGTAGCGTTCGCACTATGGCATCGCCAACTGGAACCACGGAAGCACCCTTCGGCCGCATGCTGACCGCCATGGTCACGCCGTTCACCGCCGACGGCGCGGTCGACTATCCGGCCGTGCGGCGGCTCGCCGTCTATCTGGTGGACGAGCAGCGCAACGACGGCCTGATCGTGAGCGGTACGACAGGCGAGTCGCCCACCACCTCCGACGAGGAGAAGCAGCGTATCCTCAGTACGGTCCTCGAAGCGGTCGGGGATCGGGCTACCGTGGTGGCAGGTGCGGGTACGAACGATACGCGTCACAGCGTCGAGTTGGCGAAGGCAGCGGCGCGTGCCGGTGCGCACGGCCTGCTCGTGGTCACGCCGTACTACAGCAAGCCTCCGCAGGAGGGGCTCTATCGGCATTTCGCCACGGTGGCCGATTCGACGGACCTGCCGGTGATGCTCTATGACATTCCTGGACGCAGTGGCGTGCCGATCCAGACCACGACCCTGATCCGGTTGGCGCAGCACGAACGCATCGTCGCCGTGAAGGACGCGAAGGGCGACCTGTTCGCCGGCAGCCAGGTGATGACGATGACCGATCTCGCCTACTACTCCGGTGACGACGTGCTCAACCTGCCGTGGCTGTCGGTCGGCGCGGCCGGTTTCGTGAGCGTCGTGGGTCACGTGGTCGGGGCGCAACTGGCCCGCATGATCGAGCTGTACCGCGACGGAGATGTCGCCGAGGCCCTCGCCGTGCACCGCCAGCTGGCCCCCGTGGTCGAAGGGATCATGATGAGCGCGGGTGGCGCGATCATGGCCAAGGCCGCGCTGGCCATGGTGGGCATGCCTGTGGGTCCCGTACGGTCGCCGCTGGTCGCCGAGACGGAAAGACAGAACGCTGAGCTGCGTGCTTGCCTGGTGGCAGGCGGAGTGAAGTTGACAGATACCTAAGAACGGGGAGGAACCGGGAGTTTTGAGAACACGATTCAACAAGGGGACACGAGCATGAGTCATCCACATCCGGAGCTCGGGCCCCCACCGGCGCTGCCTGAGGGCGGCCTGCGCATCGTCGCGCTGGGCGGGCTCGGTGAGATCGGCAGGAACATGGCGGTCTTCGAGTACGAAGGCCGTCTGCTGATCGTCGACTGCGGGGTGCTCTTCCCCGAGCCGGACCAGCCGGGCGTCGACTTGATCCTGCCCGACTTCGAGTACATCAGGGACCGGCTCGACGACGTCGAGGCCGTGGTGCTGACGCACGCCCACGAGGATCACATCGGGGCGGTTCCCTACCTTCTGCGCGAGCGGCGCGACATCCCGCTCATCGGATCGAGGCTGACCCTGGCCCTCATCGAGGCCAAGCTCACCGAACACCGCATCCAGCCGACCAAGCTGGAGGTGATCGAGGGCGAGCGGCACAGGTTCGGGCCGTTCGAATGTGAGTTCCTCGCGGTCAACCACTCGATTCCCGACGCCCTGGCCGTCGCCATCCGGACGCCTGCGGGCATCGTCCTGCACACCGGCGACTTCCGGATGGACCAGTTGCCGAGCGATGGCCGGCTCACCGACCTGGGCGGGTTCGCCCGCCTCGGATCCGAGGGCGTCGACCTGCTGATGTCCGACTCGACCAACGCCGAGGTGCCGGGGTTCGTCACCAGCGAGCGGGAGATCGGGCCGGTCATCGACGAGGTCATCCGCACCTCCGAGCAGCGGGTCATCGTCGCCAGCTTCGCCTCCCACGTGCACCGCATCCAGCAGGTCATGGACGCGGCCGCCCGGCACGGTCGCAAGGTGGCGCTCGTCGGCCGCTCGATGGTGCGCAACATGGGGGTGGCCCGTGATCTCGGCTACCTCAAGGTGCCGCCGGAGCTGATCGTCGACTCCCGCGACATCGAGGCGTGGCCGCCGGAGGACGTGGTGCTCGTCTGCACCGGCTCCCAGGGCGAGCCCATGGCCGCGCTGTCGCGGATGGCCAACCGCGACCACCCGATCCGGGTCGCCGAGGGCGACACCGTGCTGCTCGCCTCGTCGCTGGTCCCCGGCAACGAGACCGCGGTCAACAAGGTGATCAACGGGCTGACCCGGTGGGGGGCTCGCGTCGTGCACAAGGGCAACGCCAAGGTGCACGTCTCGGGGCACGCGGCCGCCGGCGAGCTGCTGTACGTCCTCAACCTGACGCGTCCGTCCAACTTCATGCCCGTCCATGGAGAGTGGCGGCACCTGCGCGCGCACGCGAGACTCGCGGAGCTCACCGGGGTGCCGGAGGACCACATCGTGATCGCCGAGGACGGCGTCGTGGTGGACCTGGTCGACGGCCGAGCCAAGATCGTCGGTGCGGTCCACGCGGGTTACGTGTACGTCGACGGCTCCTCGGTCGGTGAGATCACCGACACCTCGCTGAAGGATCGCAGGATCCTCGGTGACGAGGGGTTCATCTCGGTGGTGATCGTGGTCGACTCGAACACCGGGAAGCTCACCGCGGGGCCGGAGATCCACGCCCGAGGCTCGGGCATCGATCCCGCGCAGTTCGACCAGTTCATCCCCCAGATCGAGAAGGCTCTGGAGGCCAAGGCCGCCGACGGGGTGGTCGACATGCAGGAGATTCGGCGCGTGGTCAGGCGTACCGTCGGCCGCTGGGTGAGCGACACCTACCGCCGCCGCCCGATGATCATCCCTGTGGTGGTCGAGGTCTGACGCCTGACTCAGCGGGGAGCGCTGTCCGGTGACCGCTGTCTGCCCTTCGAGGGCCGGCTGCCGGTCACCGGGGTGCTCTCCGGCGAGCGTGCGTGTCCCATGCGTGGTGCGCTCGGACTCCCTGAGGCGGGTATGCGTGGCGTGCTCCCTGGACGGTCGTCCGCCTGCCGACGGGACGCTGTCCGGCGACGGCGGTCTGCGTCCACGAAACTCGCTTGCTCGGACAAACAGGGCGTGAGTAGCGTCGTCGGCTGTGACGCCGACTCTGTACACGAAACGGCTGGTTCTGGAGCCGTACGTCCCTGAGGACGAGGAAAGCTTCATTGCGCTGTTCCAGGACGAGAGGGTGTCGCAGTGGATGGGGGACGGTCCTTCTTCTGAGGAGGAAGACCGGGCGCTGTTCGGACGCATCTTCACGAAGGTCTACGCGCAGGACCTGTTCGACGTCTGGGCGGTCCGGCAGGGCGGGATGCTCATCGGGCATGCCGAGATCAAGCCGACCGACACCGTCGAAGGGCACGAGATCATCTACGCGCTGGCGCCGGCGGCGTGGGGGTCCGGCCTGGGAACCGAGTTGGCGGAGGCGGTCGTCGCGTACGGCTTCGACACCCTCAAGCTGACGGAGGTGTTCGCCACCGTCGCCGAGCCGAACCGGGCATCCCTGGCCGTGCTGGCCAAGATCGGGTTCAAGCACGTTCGCGACATCGAGGAAGACGACGGCAGCACAACCCGCGTGTTGGTCCGGCGCTTGCCATGACGGCGGTTGCTTGGTGGCCGTTAGCAGGCCCGTGGTTCTGACCTTCTTGCCGGATGTCCGGCTTGGCGACAGTGGCGGACGTGGTGGTTGCTGTTGTCGCCTCTGAGGCTTGCCCGGTGTGGAGTGATCAGGCGTCTCTGCGGCGCAGGAGCCAGGTGCCAGCGAGTACGGGTAACAGGGCGTACGCCGCGAGAACGGCGGCCGCCACCGCAGGATGGAGAAGCGCGCCGTACACGGAGGACTTGAAGGGGACGCCGCTGATCTCGCGAGGGAGAGCGCCGATCATCACGGAGCCGAGACGACTGCTCCAGGGGGCGGGAAGGTTGCCCACGATGATGGGAAAGACGTACACAAGGCCGACGAGGATGGCGATGGCTCCTGCCGTTGATCGCAGCATGGCCCCCAGCCCCAGCCCCAGGAGTGCGAACACACAGACGGTGAGGCCCGAGGCGACCAGTGTGGGCACTCTCTCGGGGAACGGCGTCAGGTAGGCGCCGGAGAAGCGGTCACCGATCACCAGACGCGTCACGAGGTAGGTGGCGAAGACTGTCACGACGCCGGTCATCAGGCCCAGAACACCTACCACGACGGCCTTCGCCGTGAGCACGGGCCAGCGCTTGGGCACGATGGCGAAGGTCGTCCTGATCATGCCGGTGGCGTACTCCGAGGTGATGGCCAGCACGCCCAGAACGCCCATGCAGAGCTGTGGCACGATCAGCACGACCTCCTCGACCTCCGCGATGGAGGCCACCGCTCGTCTGTCCGGAGCGGCGCTGTCGTACATGTCAGCGGCCGTCCAAGCGATGGCCAGGCCGAGAAGTATGGTGCCGAGGCTGAGGATCAGCAGGAGCCAACTGGAGCGGACCGAGCGGACCTTCAGCCATTCGGAGCTGAGTACGTTCATCGAGTATGTCTTCCGGGAGCGTTCGCGCGTGGTCTGGTGAGCGACTCGGCAGCCTGCGGGACGCGGTCCGGCAGGGCGTGGGGCAGGCGGCTCGTCATACGTCACGCCTTCTGAGCGTGTGCAGGCCCGCTGCGAGTGCGACCGCTGCGTAGGCGAGCAGCACCAGCAGGGCGGCCCACGGCGGCAGGAGCCCCTCGCCCAGGTGTCTTGAGAGCCGATGGCCGGCGAGCTGTGGCACCAGGTTGGGCAGCATGAAGGTGGCGATCCTGGTGTTCCAGGGAGCGGGCAGGTAGTTGGCGACGCCGGGCAGCACGAACAGCAGCGAGAACACCGACACGAGCGCCCCTGCGGTGGATCGGATGGCGGCGCCGAGGCCGAGTCCCACGACTGCCAGCACGGTCACCGACAGCACCGAGGCCAGCAACATAGGCAGATCCGCGGTGAACGGGGTCTCGTTGAAGCCCAGACGCCGCTCGCCGGCGATCAGGCGGCTCACCGCGTAGGTGGTCAGGACGATGCCGCCCGCCGCCGCGAACGTCACCGTGGTGACGACCACCGCCTTGGCCAGCAGAAGGACGACCCGCCTGGGGACGACCGTCAGGCTCGTGCGGATCATGCCGCTGGTGTGCTCCGACGTGATGGCCAGCACCCCGATGACGGCCAGGCTGACCTGTACGAGAGGGAGGAATCCCTCTTCAGGCGCCGCCGCCTTGAGGGTCCCGCGCTCGTCCGCCAGCCCGCTCACGTAGAAGCTCCACACCACCCCGAGCAGCACCATGAGGGCGGCGACCCCGAGCGCGTGGTAGGTGGAGGCCACCGAGCGGAGCTTGAGCCATTCGGAGGAGACGACGGATCTCATCGTGCGGCCCCGAACTGCACACTGCCGGCGGTGAGCGCGAGATAGGCGTCTTCAAGAGTGGGATAGCGGGCGGTGAGCTCGTGGACCGTCGTCTCGGCGATCAGCCTGCCGCGGCCGAGAATGATGATGCGGTCGGCCGTCAACGCCATCTCGCTCATCAGATGGCTGGACAGGAGAACCGTCCGGCCCTCGGCGGCCAGGGAGCGCATGAGATCGCGAATCCAGCGCACGCCGTCGGGATCGAGGCCGTTGACCGGCTCGTCGAACATCAGCACGCGGGGGTCGCCCAGGAGCGCCGCTGCGATCCCGAGCCGTTGCTTCATGCCCAGGGAGAAACCGCCCACCCGTTTGCGCGCCACACCGGTCAGGCCCACGAGATCGAGAACCTCGGCCACTCGCCGCTCTGATATGTCGTTGGTGCGGGCCAGGCAGAGCAGGTGGTGATAGGCGGTGCGGCCACCGTGCACCGCGCCGGCGTCCAGCAGCGCGCCCATCTCGGCCATGGGTCTGGGCAAGGATGTGTAGGGGCGGCCGTTGACCAGGGCCTCTCCCGAGGACGGGGTGTCGAGGCCCAGGATCAGACGCATGGTCGTGGACTTTCCCGCTCCGTTGGGGCCGAGGAAACCGGTCACGTGGCCCGGCTCGACGGAGAAGGACAGATCGTCCACGGCGAGAGTGTCGCCGTAGCGCTTGGTCAGGTGGGTGAGTTGGATCACGCCGTAGAGCATGCGGTACGGAGGGTGGCCGGCACATCGGACCACGGTCCGAACCTTGATGTCAGACCCTGGGTTGACGTGCGGGCGAGGGGATGTTGGTTACGGTCTACGCGTGCACGAGCCATCTCCCCTCTTCGCCAGGCGCCTGAGCCGTCGCCAGCTGGTCCTGCTCGACGTGCTGGCCGGGCTGTTCTTCTCGCTGCTGTTCCTGACGGCGGTCGCGCCGACGTTCGACATGCCGTGGGCCAGGCTCGTCATCCCGCTCGCCCTGGGGCTGCCGCTCGCGCTGCGGCGCGTGTGGCCGGTGCCGGTCTTCTGCCTCGTGCTGGTGCTGTCCGTGGCCGCCGTGGTGCTGGGGCTGGTGAACATCTCGTACGTCGCTCCCGCCTATGCGTTGTACATCGTGGCGCTCACCGACGATCGGGGCGCCCTGGCGCCCACCGCGGCGATCGCCGTGCTGACCCTGATCATGCTGGTCGGGCTGGTGGCGATGGGCGGCACTCCACAGTTCGGCCCCTTCTGGCTGACGCGTATCGACGTGCCGCTGCTCGGGATCGCCGCTCTGGGCGGATCCTGGACCGTGGGACGTGCCGTACGAGAACGCAGGATCTACGCGGCACGCGACGCGGAGCGGCTCGCCGAGAAGAAGGTGACGGAGGAGCGGCTGCGAATCGCCCGCGAGCTGCACGACGTGGTCACACACAGCGTGGGTCTGATCGCGGTCAAGGCGGGGGTGGCCAACCATGTCATGCGGACCAGGCCGGAAGAAGCACACGACGCCCTACAGGTGATCGAGACGGTGAGTCGCGGCGCGCTGGTCGAGATGCGGCATCTGCTGGGGGTGCTTCGTTCCGATGACGATCCCGATCGGAGGCCTCTCCCCGGGCTGTCCGGGGTCCAGCAGCTTGCCGAACGCGCCCGATTGGCGGGGGTGGACGTCGAACTGGACGTCCGTGTCGCACCCCCTGAGGCCGAGCACGATCCGGTACGCGGGGAAGAGGTCGAGCTCGGCCGCGACGAACAGGATCCTGCGGAGATGTCGGGTGGGCGGTTCAAGAGTGGTGTGCGGGACGACCGTCAGTGGGCGCGGGAGGAGGCCGGCCGCCTTGGCCGGGCGGCACCGGAGCGGCGGCTTCCTGAGGGGGTGGAGTTGTCGGCTTACCGGATCGTGCAGGAGGCGCTCACCAACGTCGTCAAGCATGCGGCGCCGGCTCGTTGCCGGGTGTCCGTGGTGGCCGACGCGAGTGAGGTGCGGATCGAGGTGACGGACGACGGGACTGGGGGAGGCGGGCTGCCGGGAAGTGGTGCCGGCGGCCGTGGTCTGGTCGGGGAGGACGCCGGGTGGCGTGAGCCTGTTGCGGGGGTGACGGAGTGGCGGGGGTTGCCGACAGCGGGTGCGGGGAGGCGCGGCCGATCCCGCGAAGGCTTGGGGAATCGCGAAGGCTTGGGGAATCGCGACGGCTTGGGGACTTGCGACGGCTTGGGGAATCGCGAGGGCATGGGGATTCGCGACGGCATAGGGGTTGGCGACGTCATGGGAGACCGCGAAGGCGTGAGGGCGCGCGAGGGTATGGGAGACCGCGAGCGCATGGGGGATCGCGAAGGTGTGGGGGGTCAGGTGGCGACGGAGGGAGCCGGGCATGGGCTGATCGGTATGCGGGAGCGGGTGGCGATGTTCGGCGGGACCTTCGAGGCGGGCGTCGTTCCTGGAGGAGGGTTCCGGGTGCTGGCTACGTTGCCTTACGGGAGTGCTGCGTGATCCGGGTGGTCGTGGCCGATGACCAGGCACTGCTCAGGGGGAGCTTCCGGGTGCTGGTCGATTCGGAGCCGGATCTGACCGTCGTCGGCGAGGCCGCCACAGGAGCCGAGGCGGTGGCCGTCACGCTGGAGCAGCGTCCCGACGTGGTGCTGATGGATGTTCGCATGCCGGAGATGGACGGCATCGAGGCCACAAGGCGCATCGGTGAT
This sequence comes from Nonomuraea sp. NPDC050733, assembly GCF_040654215.1. NCBI lineage: Bacteria > Bacillati > Actinomycetota > Actinomycetes > Streptosporangiales > Streptosporangiaceae > Nonomuraea > Nonomuraea sp. NPDC050733. The sequence goes on from NZ_JBFAHO010000013.1 coordinate 180,461, forward strand.
GCCTCGCGGATTCTGATCGTGACCATGTTCGATCTGGACGCTTACGTGTACGACGCGCTTCGCGCAGGGGCCAGCGGGTTCCTCCTGAAGGACACACCGCCTGCGGACCTGGTGGCGGCCATCCGGGTGGTGGCCAGGGGGGAGGCGTTGCTGGCGCCGTCCGTGACGCGCCGGCTGATCGAGGAGTTCACCCGGACTCCGGTTGCGGTGCGGCCCATGAGGCTGGACGGGGTGACCGAGCGAGAGCGGGACGTCCTCGTGCTCATCGCCCGGGGGCTTTCCAACGCTGAGATCGCCGGTCACCTGCACGTGACTCTGGCGACGGTCAAGACCCACATCACGCGCCTGCTGGCCAAACTCGGAGCTCGGGATCGTGCCCAGCTGGTCATCGCGGCGTATGAGAGCGGGTTGGTGGGGTCAGTGCGATGACAGGACGAGGGTGATGGGCGAGCACTGGCAGCATCTCGCTGTGCTCGGCCATAGCCCAACTGTATGGTGATCGGGTGCGGTTGCGGTACAGCTACCGGATCGACCCGACGCCCACTCAGCGGATCGCGCTGGGCCGGGCGTTCGGGTGCGACCGGACGGTGTTCAACGACGCACTGCGCATGCGCAACGACGCGCATGAGAACGGGTTGCCGTTCGTGAGCGACGCTGAGCTGTCGCGCCGGGTCATCACCGAGGCGAAGAAACGCTCCGATCGGGCGTGGCTGGGCGAGGTGTCAGCCGTGGTGTTGCAGCAGGCGCTCGCCGACTGCACGACGGCGTTCGGCAACTTCTTCGCATCGGTGTCGGGCAAGCGCAGGGGCCCGAAACTCGCCCCGCCCCGGTTCCGGTCCCGCAAGGACAACCGGCAGGCGATCCGGTTCACCAAGAATGCCCGGTTCAAGGTGAGCCAGAACGGGAAACTCGTCCTACCGAAGATCGGCGAGGTCGCGGTGCGCTGGTCACGGGACCTGCCTGCCGACCCGTCCTCGGTCACGGTCATCAAGGACGCGGCGGGCCGGTACTTCGCCAGCTTCGTGGTCGACGTCACCGCGCAACCGCTGCCCGCCCTCGAAGCCGAGGCCGGGATCGACCTCGGGCTCGGGCACTTCGCCGTCCTGTCGGACGGAACGAAGATCGACTCTCCGCGCTTCCTGCGCCGGGCGGAGAAACGGCTGAAGAAAGCGCAACGCGCCCTGTCCCGCAAAGACAAGGGCAGCAACAACCGCGACAAGGCCCGGCACAAGGTCGCCCGCCAGCATGTCGAGGTCGCCGACGCCCGCCGCGAGTTCCACCACCAGCTCTCCACGCAGATCATCGGCGAGAACCAATGCGGTGTTCGTGGAGGACCTGGCGGTGGGCGCACTGGCGCGCACGAGGCTGGCCAAGAGCGTGCACGATGCCGGCTGGTCGGCGTTGGTGAACATGCTGGAGTACAAAGCGAAACTGTACGGCAGGACCTTCGCCAAGGTCAGCCGATGGTTTCCCTCCTCCAAGCTGTGTTCAGCATGTGGAGCCGTCACCGAGGCGATGCCTCTGCAGGTCCGCCGATGGGCCTGCGCGTGTGGCGCGGTTCACGACCG